>NZ_JAWHTP010000005.1:0-260890 GCF_033052815.1 Chromohalobacter sp. HP20-39
CCGAAGCCCGAAGCCCGAAGCCCGAAGCCCGAAGCCCGAAGCCCGAAGCCCGAAGCCCGAAGCCCGAAGCCCGAAGCTCAAATTGAGCGTTCTGGGCGAATCTGCTATTCTGGCGTCCCATCCAGGCCCGGTTTTCTCCACGGCCTTCAGATCACGTTTCGACAGGTTTTCCATGACGCGATATATCTTCGTGACCGGCGGTGTTGTGTCCTCACTCGGCAAGGGCATCGCCTCCGCCTCCCTCGCGGCGATCCTCGAGGCGCGCGGCCTCAAGGTCACCATCCTCAAGCTGGACCCGTACATCAATGTCGATCCCGGCACGATGAGCCCGTTCCAGCACGGCGAGGTGTTCGTCACCGAAGATGGCGCCGAAACCGATCTCGACCTGGGGCATTACGAGCGTTTCATCCGCACCAAGATGACCCAGAGCAACAACTTCACCACTGGGCGCGTCTACGAGCACGTGCTGCGCAAGGAGCGCCGCGGCGATTATCTGGGTGGAACCGTGCAGGTGATTCCGCATATCACCGACGAGATCAAGCGCCGAGTCTATGAAGGCGGTGATGGTTTCGATGTCGCGCTGGTGGAAATCGGCGGCACGGTGGGTGATATCGAATCGCTGCCGTTTCTCGAGGCGACGCGTCAGATTCGCAGCGAGAAGGGCGCCAGCCAGGCACTCTTCATGCATCTCACGCTGGTCCCCTACATCAAGACCGCCGGCGAGACCAAGACCAAGCCGACTCAGCACAGCGTCAAGGAACTGCGCTCCATCGGCATCCAGCCGGATATCCTCATCTGCCGTAGCGAAGTCGAGCTCGAGGAAAGCGAGCGGCGCAAGATCGCGCTGTTCACCAACGTCGAGGAGCGCGCGGTGGTGCCGCTGCAGGATGCCGATACCATTTATCGCATCCCGCTGATGCTGCATGAGCATGGCCTGGACGACATCATCTGCGACAAGCTGCGCCTCGAGGCCGACGAGGTCGATCTCGGCGAATGGGTGCACGTCCTGGATGCCAAGCTGAATCCGCTAAAGTCAGTCAACATCGCCATGGTCGGCAAGTACATGGAGCTGCTCGACGCCTACAAGTCGCTCAATGAGGCGTTGATCCATGCTGGTATTCAGGGGCGGGTTAAGGTCAACATCGACTATATCGACTCCGAGGACATCGAACACCATGGTACCGAACGCCTAGCCGGCAAGGATGCCATTCTGGTGCCCGGCGGCTTCGGCGAGCGTGGCGTGGAAGGCAAGATCGCCACCGCCCGTTATGCCCGCGAAAATAAAGTGCCGTACCTGGGCATCTGTCTGGGCATGCAGGTGGCTGTCATCGAATATGCGCGCCATGTTGCGGGTTGGGCGGATGCCAACTCCACCGAATTCACCCACGACACACAGCATCCGGTAGTGGGGCTGATTACCGAATGGGTCACGCCCGAGGGCAAGATCGAGCTGCGCGATGCGGCATCCGACCTGGGCGGCACCATGCGGCTCGGCGGACAGGTGTGCCACCTCAAGCCGGGGACCCGGGCGCATGCGGCCTATGGCCTGGAAGACATCACCGAACGCCATCGTCATCGCTTCGAGGTCAATAACCAGTTCGTCGAGGCCCTGGAAGACGCCGGGCTGGTAATTTCCGGCAAGAGCGCCGACCACTCTCTGGTCGAGATGATTGAACTACCCGATCACCCTTGGTATGTGGCGTGTCAGTTCCACCCGGAATTCACCTCCACGCCGCGTGATGGCCATCCTTTGTTCTCCGGTTTCATCAACGCTGCGCTGGAGTACAAGGCTGCGGCCGCGCGGGCACGTGCACAACAGCCGAGCTGAGGAAACACTATGGCCGAGACATCCAAACAGATTGAATTTGCCGGCCTGAGGGCCGGCAATTCATTGCCGCTGACGCTGTTCGGTGGCATGAACGTGCTCGAGTCCCGCGAGATGGCACTGGAAGTCGCCGAGGCCTATGTCGAAGTGACGCAGCGCCTGGGTATGCCCTATGTGTTCAAGTCGAGTTTCGACAAGGCCAATCGCAGCTCGATCCACTCCTATCGTGGCCCGGGGCTGGAAAAGGGCCTCGAATGGCTGGACGAGATCAAGTCGCGCTTTAACGTGCCGGTGATCACCGACGTACACGAGCCCTGGCAGGCCAAGCCGGTGGCCGAAGTGGCGGATGTCATCCAGTTGCCGGCCTTCCTGGCCCGCCAGACCGATTTGGTGGTGGCGATGGCCGAGACCGGTGCGGCGATCAACATCAAAAAGCCGCAATTCATCGCCCCGCATGAGATGCGTCATATCATTCGCAAGTGCGAGGAAGCCGGCAACTCACGGCTGATACTCTGCGAGCGCGGCTCCAGCTTCGGCTACAACAACCTGGTGGTCGACATGCTGGGCTTCGGTGAAATGAAAAAGACGGGCTATCCGGTGTTCTTCGATGTCACTCATGCGCTGCAGCAACCCGGTGGCCGCGCCGATAGCGCCGACGGACGTCGTGCGCAAGTCGCCGAGCTGGCGCGTGCGGGCGTTGCAGTGGGATTGGCAGGGCTGTTCCTCGAGGCGCATCCCGACCCCGATAATGCCAAGTGCGATGGCCCCTGCGCCTTGCCCTTGACGCGCCTCGAAGGTTTCTTGAGCCAACTCAAGTCGATCGACGACATGGTCAAGGGTTTCGCACCCCTGAAAATCGACTGAGATACCGACGCATGCGATAGTCGAGTAAACGACGAGCGGAGCCGCCCGTAGCGGTCAGCGTGATCGCTACCCACTCGATATGCTGAAACGACCCATCGTTAACACGAGGATGACTCGCAATGGCTGAGATCAAAGATATCCACGCGCTCGAGGTGCTGGACTCCCGCGGCAATCCGACCGTTCAGGCCGATGTAGTGCTGGCGAGTGGCGTGCGTGGCACGGCGTGCGCGCCGAGCGGCGCCTCCACCGGCTCACGCGAGGCGCTGGAGCTGCGCGACGGAGATAAGTCGCGCTATCTGGGCAAAGGCGTGCTCAAGGCGGTCGAAGCCGTCAATGGCAGGATCCGTGATGCTTTGGTGGGCAAGGATGCGCTCGATCAGCGTGGCCTGGATAACGCCATGCTCGAGCTGGATGGCACCGACAACAAGGCGGGGCTTGGCGCCAACGCTATTCTCGCCGTGTCGCTTGCCGCGGCCAAGGCGGCTGCCATCGAGAAGGGTGTGCCACTCTACGCGCACATTGCCGAGCTGTACGGCCAGCCGGGCCAGTTCCGTATGCCGGTGCCGATGATGAATATCCTCAATGGCGGCGAGCATGCCGACAACAACGTCGATATTCAGGAATTCATGATTCAGCCGGTCGGTGCGCCCGACTTCCGCGAAGCGCTGCGCATGGGCGCCGAGATCTTCCATACCCTGAAGAAGGTGCTCGCCGCGCGCGGTCTGTCGACTTCAGTGGGCGACGAGGGCGGTTTCGCCCCCAACCTGGCCTCCAATGCCGAGGCCCTGGCAGTGATCCAGGAGGCCGTGGAAAAGGCTGGCTACACCTTGGGCAAGGACGTGACCCTGGCACTGGACTGCGCCTCCTCGGAGTTCTACCAGGACGGTCAGTACAACCTCTCGGGCGAGGGCAAGTCCTACGATGCGGCAGGTTTCGTCGACTATCTCGCGGCACTGTGCGATCAATACCCGATCGTCTCCATCGAGGACGGCATGGACGAGTCCGACTGGGCCGGCTGGAAGGCCTTGACCGAGAAGTTGGGCAACAAGATTCAGTTGGTCGGCGACGATCTGTTCGTCACCAACACGCGGATCCTGAAGCGCGGCATCGACGAGCACATCGGTAACTCCATCCTGATCAAGTTCAACCAGATCGGCTCGCTCTCTGAGACGCTGGATGCCATCAAAATGGCGCAGGATGCCGGCTTTACGGCGGTCATCTCGCACCGCAGCGGCGAGACCGAAGACACCACCATTGCCGATCTGGCTGTGGGCACGTCCGCCGGCCAGATCAAGACCGGCTCGCTGTGCCGCAGTGATCGCGTGGCCAAGTACAACCGCTTGCTGGTCATCGAGCAGGCTCTGGAAGGCCAGGCGGCCTACCCCGGTCTGGCCGCGATCAAGGGCCAAGGCTGACACTGGCACGATACTCGTCTATATGACGTTACGTTTGCAGCATCCACGGCGGCCTCCAGGGCCGCCGTGGGTGTTTTGGGAGTAAGCATTATCTCCACTTTTTGTAAGAGATTTCCTACAAAAAATGCCCTCAATGTGTGATAAACCATATGGCTGGCATGCTAGGTAGGTTTTAATTTTTCCTATCTGCATGTTTTTAAAAATAATTTTTCATGAGGCGCTGACTGTCTGCTGGTCGGGGGTGATCAGGTGACCCGCTTGCCGCGATGGCGATGTTTGGTAACAATGCGTGGCACAGGATGAGCAAAGGCATTGCTTACCTGGAGGCAGATTGGGATGCAGCAGGGTGCGCCTGTCGTGGAGGGAGCCCATGGCAGGCATGGAGCGCACCTAGGGAGTCGAGCGGAGGGATCCGCTCAGGGATGAATGGGATGCAGCGGCCTTCGGGCCGCTTTTTTTTTGTCTTGCCGTTGCCCTGTCGGCCAAAAAAAGCCGGCCTCGTCGAAAGGCCGGCGTTGCGTGGCGCGCCGAGGCAGTTGGCAACCAGCGTCAGCGTTCGAGATATTGCCGCTTGTCGGCGGTGCCGTCCCACTGCTCAGCGTCGGGCAGGGGGTCTTTCTTTTCGCTGATATTGGGCCAGACTTCGGAAAGCTCAGCGTTGAGCTCGGTAAAGTCCTTCTGATCCTCCGGAAGCTCATCTTCCGAATATATCGCCTCGGCCGGACATTCGGGCTCGCACAGCGCGCAGTCGATACACTCGTCGGGATGAATCACCAGGAAGTTGGGCCCTTCGTAGAAGCAGTCCACGGGACAGACTTCGACGCAGTCGGTGTATTTGCAGCGAATGCAGTTTTCGGTGACGACGAATGTCATGAGGATCTCCTGGATCTCGGTCGCGGCAGCGCCCAAGAGTGACAGTACGGTTATAAACGGGCGGCGATTTATAATGGCGTATTCTAATGGCGCCACATTTTAGTCGCGCCCCCGGCGCGCGGGCAAGCCAGCGCCATAAACGTTTTGGAATGGCCTCATAGCTAAAAGCCCCTTCAGCATTGTTCACGCCACTCGTAGAGCAAGGCCATGGCCTGGCGTGGGGAAAGATCATCAAGGTCGAGCTTTTCCAGGGCCTCGATGACTGGATGCGGCGCACTGGCGAAAAGGTCTGCTTGTTGCGGCTTGGACGCGTTGCCCTCGTGCATCCCGTGACGAGCGCCGGTTTGATGGACTTCCTGCTGCTCCAGGGTGGCGAGCTTCTCGCGTGCTCGTGCCACGACGCGTGGCGGCACGCCAGCGAGCTGCGCGACCTGCAGGCCGTAGCTCTGGCTCGCGGGTCCTTCCTCGACACGGTGCATGAAGACGATCCCGTCCTGATGTTCGGCGGCCGTCAGATGCACGTTGGCCACGCCGTCGTAGGGTTCCGTCAGGGCGGTCATCTCGAAGTAGTGTGTGGCGAAGAGCGTGAACGCGCGCCGCTCGACCAAGTGTTCGGCGCTGGCCCAGGCCAGCGAGAGGCCGTCGAAGGTGCTGGTGCCGCGACCGATCTCGTCCATCAGTACCAGGCTGTGCTCGGTAGCATTGTGCAGGATGGTCGCGGTTTCGGTCATCTCCACCATGAAGGTCGAACGGCCGCCGGCCAGGTCGTCGCTTGAGCCGATACGCGTGAAGATGCGATCCACGGGGCCGATTTCGGCATCGTCGGCGGGCACGCAGCTGCCGGTATGCGCGAGCAGCGCAATCAATGCCGCTTGGCGCATGTAGGTGGACTTCCCGCCCATATTGGGCCCGGTGATGACCAGCAGGCGTCGCGTTTCGTCCAGCATCAGATCGTTGGGCACGAACGGGTGGTCGCTGACGTGCTCAACCACGGGATGGCGCCCGCCACGAATGCGCAGGCCGGGTTGATCGCTCAGGCGAGGACGCACGAAATCCAGCGCCAGGGCGCGTTCGGCGAAACATGCCAGCACGTCGAGGGTTGCCAGGGCGCGTGCTGTGCCCTGCAGTGCTTGAAGGTCGACGTTGAGCGTTTCCAGCAACCCGTCGTAGAGCAGTTTTTCGCGCGCCAGTGAGCGTGACTTGGCCGAGAGTGCCTTGTCCTCGAATTCCTTGAGTTCTGGGATGATGAAGCGTTCGGCGTTTTTCAGCGTCTGGCGACGAATATACTCGGTTGGGGCCTCGCGGGCCTGGGCGCGTGGGATCTCTATGAAGTAACCGTGGACGCGGTTGTAGCCGACCTTGAGGCCGGTCAGGCCGGTGCGTTCGCGCTCGCGAGTTTCGAGCTCGACCAGGTAGTCGCCGGCGTGCTCGGCTAGGCCACGGTATTCGTCGAGTTCCTCGTCGAAACCTGTGGCGATCACCCCGCCGTCGCGGATCACCACCGGCGGGTTGTCGACCAGGGCGCGAGTCAGCGTCTCGGCCAGCTCAGGGTATGGTTGGATATGGCGCTTGAGTTCGTCGATGGCGGTGCCAGCGTCGAGCTCGGCCAGATCGCGCTCCAGCGATGGCAGGGCGTTGAGGGCGTCGCGCAGGCGTGCCAGGTCACGTGGCCGGGCACTATAGAGGGCTACACGGGCGAGGATGCGCTCGATGTCACCGATCGCTTTGAGCGGCTCGCGCAGCGCGGCATAACGGTCGCCGTCGATGAGACACTGTACCGCCGCCTGACGCCCCTGGACCTGGGCGGTGTCGCGCAGCGGCCGGTTTAGCCAGCGCTTCAACTGACGCGAGCCCATGGCCGTAGCGGTGGTATCCAACACGCTGGCCAGCGTGTTCTCGAAGCCGCCGCCGAGGTTGATGTCGATCTCGAGGTTGCGACGACTGGCGGCGTCGATCACTACCGCTTCGTCGCGGGTCTCCACGGCGATGCCTGTGACATGGGGCAGGCGCGAGCGCTGGGTGTCGCGGGCGTAGTCGATGAGCACACCGGCGGCGGTCAGCGCGGTGGTGAGATGCGCGCAGCCGAAGCCGCGCAAGTCGGCGACGCCGAATTGATCGCACAGCAAGCGCTGCGCGCTCTCCAGATCGAACAGCCAGTCGCCCTGGCGGCGAAAGCCAGGGCGCTCTGCGAGAGCAGGTGGTAATGAAAGACTCTCCGCGGCGAGCAGTTCGGCGGGGTCGAGGCGCTGGATCTCGGACAGCAGATCGCTCTCGCCATCGACTTCGAGCACGCTGAAATGGCCGCTTGAAAGCTCTAGCCAGGCTAGGCCCCAGCGCTCGCCGTGAGGATGCACGGCAAGCACGAGATTGTCGCGGCGTGCGTCGAGCAGGGCTTCGTCGTGCAGGGTGCCGGGCGTGACGATGCGCACGACCTGGCGATCGACGGGGCCCTTGGCCGTGCTGGGGTCGCTCATCTGCTCGCAGATGGCCACCGATTCCCCGGATTTGACCAGCCGCGCCAGATAGCCTTCGGCGCTATGATACGGCACCCCGGCCATGGGGATCGGCTTGCCCCCCGATTGGCCGCGCTGGGTCAGCGTGATGTCGAGCAATTGCGCGGCGCGCTTGGCGTCTTCATAAAACAGCTCGTAGAAATCACCCATGCGATAGAAGAGCAGCACCTCGGGATGCTCGCGCTTGATCTTCAGGTACTGGACCATCATCGGGGTATGCTGGGCAGAGGCCTGGCTCATGCGAATCCTTGTCGTGCGGGTGGCTGATGTTGCCAAATGGAAGAAGGCGACATGGCGCGGGATGGCCTGTAAGTGTTCGCCAAAGCCTCTATTCTACGCATTCGGGGGGGCGGCGTCAGTGGCATACCGTTTAAGGTGCCAACCGAGAAATACGACATGGCGTCGTCAATTTTGAAGAATTCGGCGCTGGTTTCGATGACGAAGGCACGGTCGATACTTGGAATGTCAATGATGACGGCATGCTAGACGAAAACGAGTGTAGTGGTCGGATGCTTGCGCGCCCTCAGGTTGATCGCTATTTCGTCGTTTTCAGGAGCAGGCGAGTCGGCATATCTGCCGAGCCGGAGCGTCTACACTCCTACTCATGTGCTCGATAAACAAGAGGACGTGGAGCGCAGGACGCGTAGCTAAATGGACCAGGGAGTGGACGTGGTCAAGGCATCTCGACGAATTCTCGTAACGCTGGTCTGCACCGTGGCGTTAGCGGTGGCCGGTATTTCCCTCCTCGAGTCGCAGTGGGCCCGCGAATGGCTGGAAGGTCAGGTTAGTCAGCACCTCAATGACCGTAGTGTCGAGATCGGCAGTCTGGACATAGACTGGGGCTGGCCACTGACGGTGCGACTCGAGGAGATCACCGTTGCCAATCCCGACTGGGCACCGCATGATCGGATGCTGGCTGTCGGGGCTCTGGATATCGCGGTGAATCCTAGTGCGCTGCTGACCGGGCAGCTCGAGCTGCAACGGCTCGTGCTAACCCGGCCGGTCGTCCATCTCGCCAGGCGTGAAGACGGCACATCGAACTGGGCAGCGCTGATCGGTACGGGTCAAGACAGCGGTGGAGGGCTTGGCATCAGCCCCGATATCGTCAGGGTCGATAAAGGGCAACTGACCTACTGGGACCCTAACCTGCAGGCGGATCTCAGCGCCAGCTTTCATACCCGTAGCGGCGATGGCGACCCACGCGAACTGCTGGTCGAAGCGCAGGGTCGTTTACAGGGACTGCCGCTCGAATTCAGCGGTCACGGCGGCGCGCCGTCCCAGGCCCTGGCAGGCAACGAAAACAATGCGTACCCGATCACCCTGGAGGGCCATCTCGGCCAGTTGCAGGCACGCTTCGATGGCCGGCTGCGCGATGTTTCCAGGCCGGCCAGCCTGGAGGGGCAGCTCGATGTGTCCGCGCCTCGGGCAGCGAACCTGGCAAAAATGCTCGGTCGTCCCGCGCTGGAGTTGCCCTCCCTCGAACTTCACGGTCGGATTAGCCACCGGGATCAGCAGTGGGCCCTGCGGAGCGCTACGATCCAGTTGGGGGAGGCCCAGGCGCAAGGCGAGATCAGCATCGCTCTGGGTGGAGAGCGGCCCACGATCGATGCCCAACTCGATATCGATCACCTGGACCTGGCTTGGATGGACGTGACGCAGAGTGGCAATCAGCCAGCGTCTCATGAGGCTGACGAGCTCGGCCCGGACGCTGCCTGGAACCGCCAGTTGGCGGAAGGGCTCGAGCCATTGCGGCGGTTCAATGCCCAGGCCAACCTGTCGATAGGTCGGCTGAGTTACGGTGCGACTCAACTGCGCAATGTGGCGTTACAGGGCAGCCTCGAGGCGGGGCGTCTGGATATACGCAATCTGCATCTGGAGCAGGACCAGGGCGCGCTGACGGCCCAAGGCGAACTGAGCATTCAGCCGCACACCCTGGGCGGCACTATCGATGCGCAACTGTCCCGCTTCGACTTGGGCGAGGCGCTGGCACCGCTGGGCAATGAAGACCTGGGAACGCTGGACGGCCGGCTGCATGCCCGGCTCGAGGATGGAGAGCTGGTGGCGGACGATACCTCGCTCGACTACCGCCTGCCTGCGCAGGATCTGTTTCTGCACATCAACGCCGATGCCGCCGATCTGGCGGGAAGCCCGGTGCCGGGGGTGCGTTTGCAGGGCCATGGCCGGCACAACGGCAAGTCTTTCGAATACGACCTGAAGGTTGGGCCGCTACTCAATCTGCGCAACCCCGACAAGCCCTATCCCGTGCGCGGACAGATCACCTCCGGTCAGTCCGAGCTGCATGTCGATGGCACCATCGAGAAGCCACTGGAGCTTGGCCGGATCCAGGCCTCGTTTCGTCTGTCTGGGCCCAATCCGGCCCGTCTCAATACGTTGACCGGGCTCAATTTTCCGGCCCTGCCACCTTACGAGCTGCAGGGACAGTTGCGAGTCAGCGACGACCTGGTTCGGCTGCTTAATATGGACGGTACCTTTGGCAACAGTAATATCAGCGGTGATGTTCGTCTGCGCTTGGGTGAGCCCGACATGCTGTGGGCGACGCTGCACTCGCAGCGCCTGGACCTGGACGATCTGGCCCTACTCGTCGGCAATGCGCCGGAGACGGGCGGCGCAGAAACGGCCTCGTCGGTCCAGCGGGTGCGGGCCCGCCAGGAGGCAGGACGGCCGGGGCTATTCTCTGATCGGGAGTGGAATGTTCACGGCTGGAGCAGCATGGATGCCGAGGTTCGCTATACGGCGGACAACGTCAATGCCGAGCACGTGCCGTTGTCCAACGTATCGCTGGACTTGACCCTGGAGAATGGCGTGCTGAGGTTCGATCCACTGCGCATGGGGCTCGGCGGCGGGACCGTCGTTGCCCGGTTGCGGGCGGATTCCAGTGGCGATGCGTTGGCCGGTAACCTCGACCTGTCGGCACGCCGGGTCAATCTCTCTCCCATCTTGCGTCGCGCTAGCCTGCCGGATATCGCCTCCGATTCAGCGGGTACGCTGGGTGGCCAGGCAAAGGTGCGTTTCATCGGCGGCTCGATGGATGAACTCATGGCGAGCCTCAATGGCCGTTTGGAGTTGGCGATGTCCGGAGGGCGGCTGGACATGCTATTGATAGAGGGCGTTGGCCTCGATGTTGGCGAAGGGCTGCTGGCCACCCTGTCGAATGCCGACAAGGTGCCCATGCGCTGTGCCTATGTTCGCCTCGATGCCGAGAACGGCGTTGCCGCGGTCGAGCGGTTCTTCATCAGCACCGTCGACTCGAACATTACCGGTGCCGGGGAAATCGACCTCGACCATGAACGGCTGGAACTCGTCTTCGAGGCGCATCCTAAGGACCCCAGCCTGCTGGCTTCCGATTCTCCGGTGAGGGTGCAGGGACCCATCACCGATCCACGGATCGAGGTGGTGTCGCGTGAGTTGATCGGGCGTGTCGTGCTCTCGGCGTTGAGCGCCCTGGTGGCGCCGCCGCTGGCGATTCTACCCTGGCTCGAACCGGGGTTGGGCGAAGGTGCTGGACCTGGTTGCCGCCAGGTGCTCGAGAAATCCCGGGCCAAACACGCGGGATGACCGTCGTGACATGACTTCTGCTAAGCTGTCGAGCGGCTACCCGGTCTGTTCAGGGCGGTCTTTCCAGCGCGCAGACTCTACCTGCGGAGAAGCATCTTTATGAGCAGTAATCAGGCCCCGGTGGGGGGCGACCTTATGACGTTGAGCGAACGTCTTCAGCGCGTCTGCCTGCGGCGTGATGTCAGCGTGACGGCGGCGGAGTCCTGTACCGGTGGCGGCGTGGCCAGTGCGATTACCGACATCGCCGGTAGCTCTGCATATTTCGAGACCGGATACGTGACCTATTCCAACGCCGCCAAGACCCGCTTGCTGGGCGTGTCGGAAGCAATTCTCGACACCCACGGCGCGGTGAGTCGCGAGACGGTCGAGGCGATGGTGGCAGGTGCTTGTCGGGACAGCGGCGCCACGTTGGGAGTGGCGATCAGTGGGGTCGCAGGCCCCGGCGGTGGTAGCCCCGACAAGCCCGTAGGCACGGTATGGTTCGCCTGGGGCGACGCGCAAGTACAAGAGAGTGAGTGCCATCATCTGCCGGGTACGCGTGACGCAGTACGTGGAAAGGCAGTGCGCATGGCGCTGATCGGCCTGATCGACAGGCTTGAGAAGGCGATATCGCCAGCGTGATATCGGATAGTAAACAGAGGTAGGCGGCGAGGAATTTTTTCGTCATACTACTGTCTAGTCATACAGTATTTTACGGTTGGCGCCGACATGCGTTTGCGCCACCGTGCGAGCTTCGACGTCCTTCGATAGGAGACCTTCATGGCACAGGACGATAACCGTTCCAAGGCGCTCAACGCTGCGCTTTCCCAGATCGAGCGCCAGTTCGGCAAGGGCGCCGTGATGCGTCTTGGTGATACGCCGCGCGTGGCGCTGCCCGCGATATCCACCGGATCGTTGGGGCTGGATATTGCGCTTGGTGTGGGCGGCTTGCCACTGGGCCGCGTGGTCGAGATCTTTGGCCCTGAGTCCTCGGGCAAGACCACGATGACGCTGTCGGTGATCGCTCAGGCACAAAAGCAAGGCAAGACCTGCGCCTTCGTCGATGCCGAGCACGCGCTGGACCCCAGCTACGCCGAAAAGCTGGGCATCAATCTCGACGATTTGTTGGTCTCGCAGCCGGATACCGGCGAGCAGGCACTGGAAATTTGCGACATGCTGGTACGCTCCGGCGGCGTCGACGTCATCGTCGTCGATTCGGTCGCTGCCCTCACGCCGCGTGCCGAGATCGAGGGTGAAATGGGCGACGCCCATGTCGGCCTGCAGGCGCGCTTGATGTCCCAGGCGCTGCGCAAGATCACCGGCAACATCAAGAACGCCAATTGCATGGTGATGTTCGTCAACCAGATCCGCATGAAAATCGGCGTGATGTTCGGTAGTCCCGAGACCACCACCGGCGGCAACGCGTTGAAATTCTATTCCAGTGTGCGCCTCGATATCCGCCGTACCGGCTCGGTGAAGCAGGGTGACGAGGTGACCGGCAATGAAACCCGCGTCAAGGTGGTCAAGAACAAAGTGGCGCCCCCGTTCCGCCAGGCCGAGTTCCAGATCCTCTATGGCAAGGGTATCTACCATGCCGGCGAGGTCATCGATCTAGGGGTGCAGCAGGGCTTGGTCGACAAGGCAGGTGCCTGGTACAGCTACCAAGGCAGCAAGATCGGTCAAGGCAAGGCCAATGCCGCTCAGTTCCTCGAGGACAATCCGGCGATCATGGATGAGGTCGAAGGCGAGATTCGCGCACGCTTGCTGTCCACGCCCAAGGCGGAGGACGACAAGCCGGCGGAAGGCGCGAGCGAAGATAAGGCCGCGGCGACCCAGGACGACGATAGCCTTCTGTAACCATGGATAAGCAAGAGACGACACCTCGCGACGATGCCATCCGCCTGTTGGCACGTCGCGATTACTCGCGGGCTGAGCTGGTGTCGCGGCTGACGTCACGAGGGCATGAACGTGCCGACATCGCGTTGGCGCTGGATGGTCTGGCCGAGGAAGGCTTGCAGTCCGACGCGCGCTTCGCCGAGCAGTTCGTGCGCTCGCGTGTGTTTCGTGGGCAAGGGGAAATGAAGATTCGCGCCGAGTTGAGTTCGCGTGGTGTCAGCGACGAGATGGCGCGCGAGGCACTCGAAAGCGAGGCCCCCGATTGGCATCGCCTGGCCTGTGAGGCCTTGGCCAAGCGTTTCGATTCCCCCGGCCGCGAGCCTCGCGAGCGCGCCAAGCGTGAGCGGTTTCTGGCCTCGCGCGGGTTCGATTTCGACCAGGTGCGCCATGCCATGGCGCATGCTTGGGATACGGATCCTTAGCGCACATATTACCCTGCATGTGCCTTCCGCCGGTATGCCGGCACCTCTTTAGTCCCCCGCCGAACGCGTTATACTAGTGCGCCTTGCGATGGTTCGGGGCGACTCGTTTTCCGTCATTCGCCGACTTTCGCGTTTCTCGCCCACCGCTTGTCCGGTCGGGCCGCGCGTGCCCGCGCAGCGCCTAACGCACACCGCCACGGAATTTCTATGAAAAGCGCAGACATCAGACAAGCCTTTCTGACGTTCTTCGAGGAGCACGGCCATACCATCGTGCCGTCGAGCTCGCTCGTGCCTAGCAACGACCCGACGTTGCTGTTCACCAATGCCGGCATGGTGCCGTTCAAGGACGTCTTCCTGGGACGTGATCCGCGCCCCTATGTACGTGCCACCTCCGCGCAGCGTTGCGTGCGTGCCGGGGGTAAGCACAACGATCTGGATAACGTCGGCTATACCGCGCGCCACCATACGTTCTTCGAGATGCTTGGCAACTTCAGCTTCGGCGATTATTTCAAGCGCGACGCGATCGGCTTCGCGTGGACCTTCCTGACGGAGCGCCTGGGGCTGCCCGCCGACAAGCTGTGGGTCACCGTTCACGTCAGCGACGACGAAGCCGAGCGTATCTGGAAGGATGAGGTCGGCATCGACCCGGCGCGCTTCTCCAAGCTCGATGAAGACAACTTCTGGCAGATGGGCGATACCGGCCCCTGTGGTCCGTCCTCGGAGATCTTCTACGATCATGGGCCCGAGGTCGCGGGTGGCCCACCGGGGAGCCCCGACGAGGACGGTGATCGCTACATCGAGATTTGGAACCTGGTGTTCATGCAGTTCGATCGCGACAGTGGTGGGACGCTGAACCCGCTGCCCAAGCCGTCCATCGATACCGGCATGGGCCTGGAGCGCGTCGCGGCGGTCATGCAGGGCGTGCATTCCAATTACGAGATCGACCTGTTCCAGAATCTGCTCGATGCCTCGGCGGAAGCCACGGGCTACGCGGATACTCGCGCGCCGTCGCTGCGCGTGATCGCCGATCATATCCGCTCCTGCGCTTTCTTGATCACCGATGACGTACTGCCGTCCAACGAAGGGCGCGGTTATGTGCTACGGCGTATCATTCGTCGTGCCATCCGCCACGGCCACAAGCTCGGTACGCGCGAGCCGTTCTTCCATAAGCTGGTGGCGGCGCTGGATGCCGAGATGGGCGATGCCTATCCGGAACTGCGCAAGGCACGCACTCAGATCGAGAAGGTGCTGCTCAAGGAAGAAGAGCAGTTCGCGCGCACACTGGATCATGGCATGGGGCTGCTGACGGAGGCGCTGGATACGCTCGAGGGCGAGGTGCTGCCGGGTGAGACCGTCTTCAAGCTCTATGACACCTATGGTTTTCCGTTCGATTTGACCGCGGATGTCTGTCGCGAGCGTGGTGTGACGCCGGATGAGGTCGGCTTTCAGCGTGAGCTCGAGGCACAACGCGAGCGTGCCCGGGCGGCCAGTCAATTCGGTGCCGATTACACGGCGGCCCTGGAACTCGAGGGCGAAACGGCCTTCACCGGCTATGACCGCTTGGAAGACGAGGCCCGTGTCACTGCCTTGGTGGATCGCGAAGGCAATGCACTGACGGCACTCGAGGCCGGTCAACAGGGCGTCGTGGTGCTGGATCGTACGCCGTTTTATGGCGAATCGGGCGGGCAGGCCGGCGATACCGGTTACTTGAACGCCAATGGCACGCGTTTCCAGGTAACCGATACTCAAAAGCAGGGCGGGCACCATCTGCATCATGGCGTGCTCGTCGAGGGGCGGCTCGACGTGGGTGACAGCGTCACGCCACAGGTCGATGCCAGCTTGCGCGCGGCGACCATGCGCAACCATTCGGCGACGCACCTGTTACATGAGGCGCTCAAGCAAGTATTGGGTGAGCACGTACAGCAGAAGGGCTCGTTGGTGACGGCGGAGCGCCTGCGTTTCGATTTCAGCCACTTCGAGGCGATGACCCGGGCACAGCTCGATGAGGTCGAGCGCATCGTCAATGCGCAGATCCTCGCCAACGCCGACACGCGCACCGAGCAAATGACACTCGACGAGGCCAAGGCTAAAGGCGCCGCAGCGCTCTTTGAGGCCAAGTATGCCGACAGCGTGCGCGTGCTGACCATTGGTGCCGATGACTTCTCCATCGAACTTTGCGGCGGCACACACGTGGCGCGCAGCGGCGATATCGGTTGCTTCCATATTCTCAGTGAGACAGGAGTCGCCGCGGGCGTGCGCCGCGTCGAGGCTGTCACCGGCGAAGGCGCCTTGGCGTATTTCCGCGATCAGGAAGCCAAGGTCACGCGTGTCGCCGAGCAGCTCAAGGCCAAACCCGAGCAGGTAGAGTCGCGCCTCGAGGCGACGCTCGAGCGCAATCGCAGCCTGGAGAAGGAGCTCGAGCGGCTCAAGGCCAAGCTGGCGAGTGCCGCGAGCGGCGACATGCTGGCCGAGGTGCGTGAGGTGGCGGGCGTCAAATTGCTTGCCAAGCAGGTCGAAGGCATCGGTGGCAAGGAGCTGCGCGGCCTGCTCGATCAGCTCAAGAACAAGCTGGGGTCGGGGATCATCGTGCTGGGCGTGGCTGGTGACGAAAAGGTCAGCCTGATCGCCGGGGTGACTGATGACCTGACCACGCGCCTCAAGGCTGGCGACCTGGTCAAGCATGTGGCCGAGCAGGTCGGCGGCAAAGGCGGAGGTCGCGCTGACATGGCTCAGGCGGGAGGGTCGCAGCCGCAGGCGTTACCTGATGCCTTGGCAAGTGTACCGAGTTGGGTCGAAGCCCGGCTCGGCGAGTAAGATCGTGAAGAGGGTCGTGCGCATGGCGCCGGCCCTCTTCTTCATTCATGCTTGGGAAAACCACCACGGATAGGCAGCTATGGCGCTATACGTACAGAAGTTCGGGGGGACCTCGGTGGGCTCGGTGGAGCGCATCAAGGCCGTCGCCGACAAAGTGAAGCGATTCCGCGACGAAGGCCATCAGGTGGTCGTCGTGGTGTCGGCAATGAGCGGGGAAACCAATCGGCTGATCGATCTGGCCAGCCAGATCAATGATGAGCCCACGCCGCGCGAGATGGATATGCTGGTGTCCACCGGCGAGCAGGTCACCAGCTCGCTGCTGGCCATGGCCTTGCACAAGCTGGATGTGGCGGCGACGTCCTATACCGGCGGTCAGGTCGGCATCCAGACCGACAGCGCTCACACCAAGGCGCGTATCCAACGTATCGAGACCGACGACATTCAGGCCGATCTCGACGACGGCCAGGTCGTGGTCGTGGCCGGCTTCCAAGGCGTCGACGACGAGGGCAACATCACCACGTTGGGGCGCGGCGGTTCGGATACCACCGGCGTGGCGCTGGCAGCGGCGCTCAAGGCCGACGAGTGCCAGATCTACACCGATGTGGACGGCGTGTATACCACCGACCCGCGGGTATGCTCCAAGGCGCAACGCCTGTCCTCCATCACCGTCGAGGAAATGCTCGAACTTGCCAGCCTGGGCTCCAAGGTATTGCAGATTCGCGCCGTCGAGTTTGCAGGTAAATACAACGTGCCGCTGCGTGTGCTGTCCAGTTTCGAGGACGGCCCCGGCACCTTGATCGTCGCTGAAGAAGAAGAGGCCTCCATGGAAGAACCGCTGATCTCCGGTATTGCCTTCACCTCCAGTGAAGCCAAGCTGACGTTGCTCAACACTCCCGATGTGCCCGGTGTGGCCTCCAAGATCCTGGGGCCCATCGCCGACGCCAATATCGAAATCGACATGATCGTACAGAACGTGGCGCCGGCCGGGGACTACACCGACTTTACGTTCACCGTGGCCAAGAGCGATTTCAAACAGACGCAAAGCATCCTGCAGGATCAGGTGATCCCGGCGCTGGGCGGTGGCGAGCTGCGTGGCGATGAGAATATCGCTAAGGTCTCGTTGGTCGGCGTGGGCATGCGCTCACATGCCGGTGTGGCGTCCAAGATGTTCCGCGTGCTAGCCGAGGAAAACATCAATATTCGCATGGTTTCCACCTCGGAAATCAAGATTTCCGTGGTTATCGACGAGAAGCAGATGGAACTGGCCGTGCGCGCGTTACATACTGCTTTCGGGCTCGATAAAGACAGCATACAGGGCGAATAAGCAAAGAAATTTGGCCTTCCCGGCCCATCGGCTTCTATGCTGAGGGTGGCGTCAGGACGACGCCGGAAGGCCAGATGCGGCCTTTCAGTCAGTGCATCCGTGGATGCAACGCACGCGCCATTGGCTCTCGGGGTCTGTATGACGCATAATTCGCCTTCGTACTGTCGCTTGGCGGTGCATGCATCCCGTTGGAAGAAAGCCTGAGAAGGAGATCAGACATGCTCATCCTGACCCGTCGCGTCGGTGAAACACTGATGATCGGCGACGACATCACCGTTACAGTCCTGGGAGTGAAAGGCAACCAGGTCCGTATCGGCGTCAATGCGCCCAAGGACGTAGCCGTACATCGCGAAGAGATCTACCAGCGTATTCAGCGCGAGAAGACCGATAGCGAAGACGGCGGTTCAAACGTTTGAAGTGACGCATGCGTGGGACCGTCTGGGCTGGTGAAGTCGTCCCCTTTATCGGCTCGGGCTTTTGGATCAGGCATGCTTTCTGGATTGAGCAGTTGGACACGCACGCAGTACGGCAAGCGAGTCTCCCGCCAGGCAAACCGTGATGGTATGGGTTGATATCAAAAGATTTTCAATCCTCTCTAGACAAGACCCCAGGATAATCGGTAACATACGCGCCGTGTTGATGAGGGAGAGATGGCCGAGTGGCTGAAGGCGCTCCCCTGCTAAGGGAGTATGGGGTTTGTAGCCCCATCGAGGGTTCGAATCCCTCTCTCTCCGCCACTCAACCGGATGCATTGCATCGAAGTGAAGTACTGCGCCCGTAGCTCAGCTGGATAGAGTACCTGACTACGAATCAGGTGGTCGGAGGTTCGAATCCTCCCGGGCGCACCACTTTAACAAAGTGACTCAGTCACGTGATGATGCATATGCGAGAGCCTTGGCTCTCGATGCAACGCGAAACACGGCAGAGCTGGTCGTGCGTTGTGCAAAGCGCCCGTAGCTCAGCTGGATAGAGTACCTGACTACGAATCAGGTGGTCGGAGGTTCGAATCCTCCCGGGCGCACCAAATATCAAGCCCGTCCCTCCGGGGGCGGGCTTTTTCGTCTTTGTCAACGATTCCCCTTCCTTGACGGCAAGACCTGTGGTTTGCAGGTAAGCAGTCGTTTCTGGCACGCCTGGCGTGCCATTTTTTTGCCGTTTTGCCTCTGCAGCCTCTGCCTTCTTGCGGCTTTTCTCAGTCGTCAGGTTTGACGCGGTAGTCGCCCTCGAGTACATGCGAGGTGCGCGTCTCGTCTGGTGATTGCGTGCTTTCCTGAGCGCCATTGCCGCCCGCCGGTTGCGCATGGTCGGCACGAAAGGCCTCGGCGCGTTTTTTCATACGCTGGCGCAGAAAGGGCAGCATCGCCCAGCCAATGATCAGGAAAAACAGGCCGAGCAGGGTGCCGACGATCATCATGACGCCGAACAATAACCAAGTGGCGAGCAGCCTGAGCCCGCCGGTTCCCTGTGACGGGCGTGCCTGACGCGCCCGTTCTCGCCATTGCTGTGCCGCCTGCCAAGCGGCATTGTGCTGTCGATCAGTCATTTTTCACTCCGGTGACCGTTAGATCATTGCGCTCGAGGCGAATGTCGATCTCACTATTCTGGGCGTCGTAGCCTTCTATATCCACATGCCCTCTTTCATCGACATCCAATTCGGCAAAGCGTTTCATACCGGCGTCCTGAGCGTTGCTTAGTGCCTGGTGCAGTTCATTGCTGGTCAGGCTCCAGTCGGGAATGGTGTCCTGGTGGCGTTTCTCGTGCACCAGGCTGCCATCTTCGACAAGCATGTCGATATCGAGTTGCCAGCCATCGTCACGCCAGCCTTCCACCTCCAGACGGTTACCGTCATCGATGGCGACTTCATCGTAATGGGTGAAGCCATAGGCGTCGGCGTCGTTGAGCAGTGACTCGAGCTTGCCCGGTGACAGGCCGCCGTCATCGGCGAGTGCAGCGGTGGAGAGCCCTCCCGTGAGGACCATCGGCATCATCAGCATATGCATCGTCTTCATGATTCACTCCTGGCTTTCGCCTCGAGGTTGGTATGACCATACCGCGACTGCGGATAGAGGCACGCTAACGTCGTCTACCTTGCAGTCACCTGAAAACGATGTTCATCTTTCATTCATGTTAACGACTGCGAGTATGCGTGGCGGTGATGAGGCCTCGCCCTGCGGATATTCATGCTGCATTCATGTCGGCTGAGGCAGACTTATGCCCATGAAACGCTTCAATCGCTGTATCAAAGCGCTGATGCTGGTGGCAGTGGGCATCATGGCCTGCCAGTCGCTGGTTGTGGCCGACGATGACGAATGGCGCTCTCTGCACCGCGAGGTGGAGGAGGGGCGCGTAGTCGCATTACCCACAGTGCTCGACTGGCTCGAGCGCCACTACATCGGCCAGGTGCTGGAAGTGGAGCTCGCGCGCGACGACGCTGACGTGCCGCGCTACGAAATTGACATGATCGGCCCACAGGGGCAGGTAGTGGAGTTCGAATTCGATGCCACGAACGGGGAGATGATGGGTATCGAAGGGGTCAATATCGAGGGGATGACACGTCAATGAAGGTATTGCTGATCGAGGACGATACCGCACTGGCCCAGGCGCTGGGTGAGGCGCTCGTCGAGGCGGGGTTGTTGTGGGAGCATGCCGCGACCGGTGCAAACGCCGATTATCTGGTGCGCGTCGAGTCCTATGACGCCGTGATACTCGATCTGGGGCTTCCCGATGGTGATGGCACGCGTTGGCTCGCGGCCTGGCGCGAGGATGGTATCGATCTGCCGGTGTTGGTGCTCACCGCTCGCGAGCGCTGGTCGGACAAGGCGGCAGGTTTTTCCGCTGGCGCCGATGACTACGTCACTAAACCCTTCGAGACTGCCGAGGTGTTGTTTCGTCTGCGTGCCCTGGTACGACGCAGCCATGGACATGCCCACCCCATCCTCCGGCTGGGCGAATTGGCGCTGGATACGCATGCCGGCAGTGTCACTCTGGCGGGGCGTCCGATCACTTTGACGGCTCAGGAATCCCGGCTTCTGGCGTATCTGCTGCATGCCGCACCGCGCACCGTGACACGCACTGAACTTTCCGAACACGTCTATGACCGTGATCACGAGCCCGACTCTAACGTCATCGACGTGCAGGTTAGTCGCTTGCGCCGCAAGCTCGGCAACCAGCGCATCGTAACCTTGCGCGGACAGGGATATCGTCTGGTGGCACCCGAGGATGAGCAATGAGGCGACGTGACTGGCGCCAACGTCTTGCCCGCACCTCGATCCGTGCCCGCTTGCTGATCACTTCGCTATTGCTGGTCATGGTGGCACTGCCCTTGGCGGGCACGGGGCTCGTTTATAACTTCCGCGATGCTGTCACCACCGCGTTCGATGCCCGTCTTGAATCGTGGCTCAATGTGTTGCTGGCCGGGGTACAACTCGACGCCCAGAACGAAGATCTGCGCATGACGCGTTCGCTGGGCGACCCACGGTTTGAGCGAGTCTTCTCAGGATGGTACTGGCAGGTCCGCGATAATGCTGGAAAAACGCTGACCTCGCGTTCGTTGTGGGATCAACGGCTACCGGTGGATAACGTCTCGGGACTCAACGTCAGGAACGTGGAAGGGCCTCGAGGCAAGCACCTGCGTGTCATCGAACGTGATATTCGTTTGCCGGGACATGCTGAGACATTCCATGTCAGCGTGGCGGCCCCCCGCGAGGAACTGAATACCGAAGTGGCGCGTTTCGAGTGGCTACTGGGATTGTCGCTGCTCGCGCTGGGCGCTTTGCTGCTCATTGGGCTGGCGATTCAGATTCGTTGGGGGCTGGCGCCATTGCGGCGCATGCACGCCAATCTGCGTGCGGTCGAATCCGGTGACGACGACAGCCTCGAGACGCATTTCCTGCCCGACGAGCTGGCCCGCCTGGCGCGTGCGATGAATGGTGTACTGGAACGTGACAAGCGCCTGATCGAGCGCGGACGTAACGCGGCTGGCAACCTGGCGCACGCGCTCAAGACCCCGGTCAGCGTGCTCACCACCCTCGCTGAACGCTTCCCGCCCGACACCCGCGATCGTCTGCACGGCGAGTTGGGGCGCATCGATGATGCCGTGCGCCATCATCTCGCTCGGGCCTCGGCGGCCGGCGGTGTCGTCCTCGCCGGTAAGGTGGACGCCGCGCAAGCGCTGGCGCCGGTGCTCGAGGGCTTGACGCGTATGGGGCAGCGGCGCGGTATCCAGTTGACGCAATCGTTGGCCGATGACCTCAAGGTGCGCATGGAAGCACAAGACTTGCAGGAACTGGTCGGCAACCTGTTGGAAAATGCGATGCGCTGGGCCGACAGTCAGGTCACGCTGAATTTTCATCCGCAGGCGGGCGGCGTGGAACTGTTGATCGAAGATGACGGCCCGGGGATGAGTGATGAGCAGCGTGATGCCGCCCTGACACGCGGCACGCGCCTCGATGAACGGCGTTCCGGCTCCGGCCTGGGCTTGGCCATTGTCGAGGATCTGATGACCCTGTACGGCGGTCGGCTCTCGCTGTCACGTGCCTCGCTCGGGGGGCTCGCCGCGCGTGTCTGGTTGCCCACGTCACCGGTGGCGCCGAGCGATACCGAGTCCTGATCATCGTCCGTTGAGGGAATGGCAGCGTCGGACGCGGTGCATATTGTGCGCGTGGCGAGCGATTGCGATGATGCCGCCATTCCCCTTCCAAACAGGAGCAGCGGCGATGGACAAGTACGAACTCAAGCGCGAGCAGGCGGCGCGTGCGGCCTGGCTATCCTATGTAGGCGGGCGCACCCAGGACGACATCGCCGGCCAACTGGGCGTCTCGCGCCCCGGTGTGCAGCGCCTGTTGGCATTGGCCCGTCAGGAGGGACTGGTCAAGGTCCACATCGACCATCCCATTTCCGGATGCATGGCGATGGGAGAGGCGATTCTCACACATTTCGGGCTGGATTATTGCGACGTCGTACCCAGCGACCCCGAGATGCCAGAGAGCAGCCCACGCTTTCTCGCCCAGGCGGGGGCAGAGCGACTGGCCGGGTTTCTTGATCGTCAGCAAGCACTGACGCTATCGCTGGGGACGGGGCGTTCGGTGCGTGCCACGGTGGAAGCCTTGAGTCAGTTGGATAGGTCGCAGCACCGTATCGTGTCGCTGGTGGGAAACGTGGCACGCGACGGTTCGTCCAACCGCTACGACGGGGTCATGGTGCTCGCCGATAAAACCGGTGCGGAGCGCTTCCTGCTGCCGGCTCCGGTGGTCGCCGCGTCGGTCGAGGAGAAGGAGGCGTTGCTTGGTCAGCAACTGGTGCAGGCGGTGTTTCGTGTCGCGCGCGAGGCAGAAGCCGGCGTCATCGGTATCGGGCGTATCGATCCGCGCGCGACCCTGTTCCAGGATCACTTCATCAGCGAGGCCGAGCTCAACGAGCTGCTCGAGGCCGGCGCGGTGGGGGAGTTGCTTGGCTGGCCGCTGGATGCCGAAGGACAACTCATCGATTGCCCTATCACGCGTCGGATTACCAGCTTGCCGCTGTCGGCATTAGGAGGGCAGCGCCTGATGGGATTGGCGGGAGGCCGCGACAAGGGGCCCGCGATTCTGAGCGCACTGCGGGGTAACTGGCTCAAAGGATTGGTCACCGACGAGGCGGCGGCACGCTATGTGGTGGCGAATTTGCCGCGAGGTTAGGCCAAAGTATAAGGGTGTGAGGTTTGCTTTTTTTGGCGTTGCAAATGATCATTTGAATACTCAATGAGTAGATTGATCAAAACAAATTCAATGATCTTCTTCCAGGAGCTCGCCATGCGCTTTCCCCTCGTATTACCCCTGGCCGGGGCCGCGACACTGGCCTCGTTCGCCGCTCAAGCCGAGACCGTCACCGTGGCCACGGTGAATAACGATGACATGATCGTCATGCAAAGTCTGACCGAAGAGTTCGAAAAGTCGCATCCCGATATCAACCTGGAATGGGTGGTATTGGAAGAGAACGTCTTGCGTCAGCGTCTGACCACCGATGTCGCGACGCAGGGCGGTCAGTTCGATGTCATGACCGTCGGTACCTATGAAGTGCCTATCTGGGCCGAATATGGTTGGCTGACGCCGCTTGACGATCTGCCCAAGTCCTACGCCAAGGACGATCTGCTCAAGCCGATTCGTCAGGCGCTGAGCTATAAGGACTCCCTCTACGCGTTGCCGTTCTACGGTGAAAGTTCGATGCTCTATTACCGCAAGGACTTGTTCGAGCAGGCCGGTATCAGCATGCCCGAACAGCCGACTTGGCAGCAGGTCGAGGAGTGGGCGAGCAAGCTCAACGACCCCGAAAACGGTGTCTACGGCATCTGCCTACGCGGCAAGCCGGGTTGGGGCGAGAACATGGCCTTCGTCTCGACGCTGGTCAATACCTACGGCGGCCGTTGGTTCGATGAGAACTGGAAACCGACCATCGACTCGCCGGCCTGGCACGAAGCGATCAGCTTCTACGTCGAGTTGATGAATAAATATGGCCCGCCGGGCGCGACTTCCAACGGTTTCAACGAGAACCTGGCATTGTTCGCCGGTGGCAAGTGCGGCATGTGGGTGGATGCCACGTCCGCAGCCGGCAAGCTATACGATGCCGAGCAGTCCCAGGTGGCCGACACGGTAGGCTTCGCCCCGGCGCCGGTCGCCAAGACGCCCAAGGGCGCGAACTGGCTGTGGGCCTGGTCGCTGGGCATTCCCACTTCTTCCGATGCCAAGCAGGCCGCCAAGACCTTCATTACCTGGGCGACGTCCGAGGAATACGTGAAGCTGGTGGGGCAAAAAGAAGGCTGGACCAATATTCCGCCGGGAACGCGTCAGTCCACCTATGAGAACCCCAACTACCAGCAAGCGGCGCCATTCGCCGACTTCGTGCTCAACGCTATTCAGACGGCGGATCCCAACGACCCCAGTGCCAAGCCGGTCCCATACACGGGCGTGCAGTACGTTGGCATTCCTGAGTTCCAGGCCATCGGTACCCAGGTGGGGCAGATGATCGCCGCCGCCCTGGCTGAACAACGTAGCGTCGATCAGGCCTTGAGCGCCGCCCAGCGCGCCGCAGAGCGCACCATGCGTCAGGCCGGCTACTACGACTGATACGCGTCCCGCTTCGGTCGGGTCGTCATGACCCGGCCGCCTTTACTGACTCATCACCTCTGAATGGGTACCTCCATGCGCGAAAGAACGTCCGGACGAACCGTCGGGGGCTTCCGCAACCTGTTTCTGCAGGGCCCGGCGGTTACCCTGTTGCTGCTGTGGATGCTGATACCGCTGGGGATGACCATTTGGTTCTCGTTCCAGCGTTACAACTTGATGATGCCCAGCGTCTCGGGATTTGCCGGCTGGGAGAATTACTACTACCTGGTGACCGATCCCGCGCTGTGGACGGCGATGGGCAATACCCTGCTGCTGGTCGGCTCGGTGTTGGCCATCAGCGTGATCGGCGGCACCTTGCTGGCAGTGCTCTTCCAGCAGGAGTTCTTCGGCCGCGGCATCGCCCGGCTTTTAGTCATCGCACCGTTCTTCGTCATGCCCACGGTCAGTGCGCTGATCTGGCAGAACATGATGATGCACCCGGTCTATGGGGTATTCGCCTGGCTGAGCAAGTTGCTTGGTCTGCCGGTGATCGACTGGTTCTCGGCGATGCCGTTGACGTCGATCATCATCGTCGTGGCTTGGCACTGGATGCCTTTTGCCCTGCTGATCCTGCTGACTGCCATTCAGTCGCTGGACGACGACCAGGTCGAGGCGGCTCGCATGGATGGGGCCGGGCCCATCGCGATTTTCTGGTTCATTACGCTGCCGCACTTAAAGCGGGCGATCAGCGTGGTGGTCATGATCGAGATGATCTTCCTGCTCACCGTGTTCGCCGAAATCTTCGTGACTACCTCCGGCGGTCCGGGGCTGGCCTCGACCAATCTGGCCTACTTCATCTACATCCGCGCGTTGCTGGATTTCGACGTGGGAGCGGCGTCGGCGGGTGGTGTCATTGCCATCATCCTCGCCAATATCGTGGCGATCTTCCTGGTTCGCACCGTGGCCAAGAATCTCGAAACCTGAGGCGCATTGCATGAACCCTTCGACGACCAAGAAACTACTGCTCACGCTGCTCGCCTGGGGCATCGCGGTGATCGTGTTCTTTCCGATCTTCTGGATGGTGGTGACCGGTTTCAAGACCGAAGTACAGGCCATCGCGCCGCCGACGCTGATCTTCGATCCGACCCTGGCGGGCTATAACGCTGTCATAGAGCGCGCCGACTACCTCAAGTTCGCCCTGAATAGCATCGTGATCTCGTTTGGCTCGACGCTACTGGCGCTACTCGTGGCAATCCCCGCCGCCTATTCGATGGCCTTTTTGCCCACCAAGCGCACCCGCGGCACGCTGCTGTGGATGCTCTCCACCAAGATGCTGCCGCCGGTCGGCGTGTTGATGCCGATCTACTTGCTTTCCCGCGATCTGGGGCTGCTCGATACGCGTACCGGCCTGATCATCATCTACATGCTGATGAACCTGCCGATCGTGGTGTGGATGCTGTACACCTTCTTCAAGGACGTGCCCAAGGACATCCTCGAAGCGGGCCGCATGGATGGTGCCAAGACCTTCCAGGAAGTCGTGTACCTGTTGCTGCCGCTGACTTTGCCGGGCATCGCGTCGACCGGGTTGCTGGCGGTCATCCTGAGCTGGAACGAGGCGTTCTGGAGTCTCAACCTCACCACCTCGGATGCAGCGCCGCTGACGACCTTCATCGCTTCCTTCTCGAGCCCCGAGGGGCTGTTCTGGGCCAAGCTCTCCGCCGCTTCGACGCTGGCCATCGCGCCGATCCTGATCTTTGGTTGGTTGACTCAAAAGCAGATGGTTCGTGGCCTCACCTTCGGCGCCGTCAAATAAGGAATTCGACATGGCAACGCTGCAACTCAACAACATCGTCAAGGACTTCGAGGGCACCCAAGTCATCAAGGGCGTCGATCTCGAGGTCAAGGATCGCGAATTCGTGGTCTTCGTCGGGCCCTCCGGCTGCGGCAAGTCGACCCTGATGCGGATGATCGCCGGGCTCGAGAGCACCACCAGCGGCGACATCTCCATCGACGGTCAGCGCATCAACGACGTCGGCCCGGCCGAGCGCGGCCTGGCGATGGTTTTCCAGAGCTATGCCCTCTATCCGCACATGAGCGTCGAGGACAACATGGGCTTCAGCCTGCGCCTGGCCAAGGTGCCCAAGGCCGAGCGTCGCGAAAAGGTGCTTGCCGCCGCGCGCATCCTGCAGCTCGAACCCTTGCTCGACCGCAAGCCCAAGGCGCTGTCCGGTGGTCAGCGTCAGCGTGTGGCAATTGGCCGGGCGATCGTCCGCAACCCGAGTATCTTCCTGTTCGACGAGCCGCTGTCGAACCTGGATGCGGCCCTGCGCGTGCAGATGCGCATCGAACTGGCGAAGCTCCATGAAGAACTCGACGCGACGATGATCTACGTCACCCACGACCAGATCGAGGCCATGACCATGGCCGACAAGATCGTCGTGCTGCAGGACGGTGTGGTCGAGCAGATTGGCTCGCCGATGGAACTCTACCATCACCCTTGCAACCGCTTCGTGGCCGGCTTCATCGGCTCGCCGAAGATGAACTTCCTGGAGGTCGAGGTTCGTGGCGCCGACGCCGAGGGGGTCGACGTGGCGCTGCCCGGCGGCGATTGCCGAGTCCCGGTCGAGGGCGACGGCGTCAGTGCCGGCGACACCCTGACGCTGGGTATTCGCCCTGAACACCTCGCGCTCGACGAGCAGGGCCCGCTGGAAGCCAAGGTCGTGGTCATCGAGCGGCTCGGGGGGGCCACTTCGCTGTATCTCCAGCACGGCGACAGCGAATGGATCCTGGTCGCCGACGGCGATGTCGCCCATCGCGTGCACGACCAAGTGCGGTTTTCCTTCGACCCCACCTGTGCGCACCTCTTCAAGGGCGACGGCGAGGCGCTGACTCACCTGCATCGTCACCCGCTGGTCGACATCGACCGCAAGGAAAATCGCGTGTCGGCCGCACCGGGCGGCCAGTGATGGAGTCGTCCATGGAGTTGCTGATCTTCGATTGCGACGGCGTGCTGGTCGATAGCGAAGTGATCGCCGAGGCGGTGCTGCGTGAGCGGCTGGCGGATTGGTTACCTGATTTGTCGATCGGCGACGAGCTGCACCACGCGCTGGGGATGACCACCGAGGCGATTCTCGATCACCTCGCCGCTCGCAGCGTCCACGCCTTGCCCGACGATGCCCTGGCTCGCATTGACACGGCGATCGAGTGGCGTCTGGGCGAGGAGCTCGAGGCGATGGCCGGCGTGGTGGAGGCCATCGAGGCGCTCGACCTGCCGCTGGCGATCGTTTCCAACAGCAGTCGTCGACGCGTCGTCGCCTCGCTGGCCAACACCGGGCTCGACGCCCAACTCGGCAATGCCCCGCTGTTTAGTGCCGAACAGGTGGCGCGTCCCAAGCCGGCGCCGGATGTCTATCTACTGGCGGCGGAAAGTCTGGGAATCGAGCCTGGGGCCTGTCTGGTGGTCGAGGATAGCTTCTCCGGGGCCAGTGCGGCACGTGCCGCAGGCATGAAGGTCATCGGCTTCATCGGTGCCAGCCATATCGAACCCGGCCACGCCGACCGCTTGCGCGAGGCCGGTGCCTGGCATGTGCTCGATCACATGGCGGAGCTTGGCGGCTTGGTAAAACGCTGGCGCAGCGAACGACTGGGAGTGCGTTAAGCAGCGGCGTATTACGCCTCCCTATTTCTCTGGATAAGGAATCAAGCGATGAAACTCGACAAGCGCACGGCGGTGGTGACGGGTGGTGCGCGCGGTATCGGTCTGGCGATCGTTAAACGCTACCTGGCAGAGGGCGCCCGGGTGGCGATCGCCGACATCGACATCGAAGCCGCCGAACAGGTGGTCGCCGACATTCAGGCCGACTCGCGCGATGCACCGGTGATGGCGGTGCGTCTCGACGTGGCCGATGCCGCGTCGCGCCAGGCAATGATCGAGGCCGTCGAGGCGCGCTTCGGCGGTATCGATATCCTGGTCAATAACGCCGCAGTCTTCGACATGGCGCCGGTCCTCGAGATCAGTGAGGCCAGTTACGACCGGCAGTTCGACATCAACGTCAAGGGCACTTTCTTCACCCTGCAGGCGGTAGCGGCGCACATGGTCGCGCGCGGTCAGGGCGGCAAGATCATCAACATGGCCTCCCAGGCCGGGCGCCGCGGCGAGCCGTTGGTTGGCATGTACTGCGCCTCCAAGGCGGCGGTGATCAGCCTGACTCAGTCGTGCGGACTCGATCTGATCAAGCATCGCATCAACGTCAATGGCATCGCCCCTGGCGTGGTGGATACGCCGATGTGGGATGAAGTCGATGCGCTGTTCGCGCGCTACGAGGGGCGCCCGCTCGGCGAGAAGAAACGTCTGGTCGGCGAGGCGGTGCCTTATGGGCGGATGGGGCGCCCCGAGGATCACACGGGAGCGGCGCTCTTCCTGGCCTCCGAGGACAGCGATTACGTGGTGGCCCAGACGCTGAACGTCGATGGCGGCAACTGGATGAGCTGACGCGATTCGAGATCGCCAGGAGTAATGACGATGATCCCGAAGATTCATGACTTGGCCGTGCGGCTGATCGAGGCGTCGACGGATCGGCCGCGCTTCATCGTGGCGCTGGCCGGGCCGCCTGCGGCGGGCAAGTCGTTTCTCTCGGAATGGCTATGTCGCGAGCTCAACCACCGCCAGCCCGGCATCGCGTCCATTGTGCCGATGGATGGTTACCACTTCGACAATGCGGTCCTCGAACCTCAAGGCCTGGTGCCCGTGAAGGGCGCACCCGAGACCTTCGACATCGACGGTTTCCAGCAGGACCTGACGCGCATCCGCCGAGCCGACCTTCCCGTTGCCGTGCCCGTGTTCGATCGGCCGCTGGATCTGGCTCGGGCCGGTGGGCGGCTGATCGGCCTCGAGCATCGGCTGATCATCGTCGAAGGCAATTACCTGCTGCTCGACCGATCGCCTTGGCGTGAGTTGCACCCCCTATTCGATATGACGTTGTTTCTCGAGGTGCCCGATGACGTGCTCGAAGCGCGTCTCATCCAGCGCTGGGGGGAGATGGGGATGGATCCTGACGGTGCGCTCGATCGTGCACGCAACAAGGACATGCTCAATGCCCGCTTGATCAAGACCGCCTCTGTCGCCGCCGACCTGTACTGGGCAGCCAGCGACTGACTATTTCAAGCAACCAACCCTTTAAAGATCCTCAGGCGAAGCACTCGCCGTCTATGGCAGGAGACATTCATGACCCGACTCAATAACGACAACCTGCAACATCTAGCGTCTGAGATCGCCGTGCCCGCCTATGATCGCGATAGCGTGACGCCGGGCATCGTCCATATCGGCGTGGGCGGGTTCCATCGCGCCCATCAGGCCATGTATCTCGACACGCTGATGAACCGTGGCGAGGCGCTCGACTGGGGCATCATCGGCGTCGGCGTGATGCCCGGCGATCAGCGCATGCAGGCCGCGCTGGCCGCCCAGGATCATCTCTACACACTGGTGGTCAAGCACCCCGATGGACGCTATGAGCCGCGGGTAATCGGCTCCATCGTCGACTATCTCTACGCCCCAGACGAGCGCGAGGCGGTGATCCAGCGCATGGCCGACCCGGCGACGCGGATTGTTTCGCTGACCGTCACCGAAGGCGGTTACAACGTCGATCACATCACCGGCGAGTATGATCTCACGACACCTGAGGTACGCCAGGATCTGGCGACGCCCGAGGCACCAAGCACCACCTTCGGACTTGTCGTCGCGGCGCTCAAGCGGCGGCGCGAACGAGGTATCGCGCCGTTCACTGTGATGTCCTGCGACAACATCGAGGGTAATGGCGACGTTGCCCGCAAGATGTTCACCGCCCATGCGCGTGCATTGGATGATGAACTGGGCCATTGGGTCGAAACCGAGGTCTGCTTTCCCAATGCCATGGTCGATCGCATCACGCCGGTGACGACGCCTGAGGATATCGCCGCGCTCGCCGAGCGTTTCGACGTCGAGGACCAATGGCCGGTGGTCTGCGAGCCTTTTACTCAATGGGTCCTAGAGGATCGCTTCCCCGAAGGGCGACCGCCCTACGAGCAGGTCGACGTGCAGATGGTCGACGACGTCGTGCCCTATGAACTGATGAAGCTGCGCCTGCTCAACGCCAGCCATCAGGCGCTGACGTATTTCGGGTATCTTGCCGGCTATCGCTATGCCCATGAGGTCTGTCAGGATCCGCTGTTCGTCGACTTCCTGCTCGATTACATGAACCGAGAGGCCACGCCGACGCTGGCACCGGTGCCGGGTGTGGATCTTGACGCTTACAAGCACACGCTGATCGAGCGCTTCGCCAACCCCGAGATCAAGGACACCTTGGCGCGGCTTTGTGCGGAAAGCTCGGATCGCATCCCCAAGTGGCTGCTGCCGGTGATCCGCGAACAGCTCGAGCGTGGCGGTGAGGTCCAGCGTAGTGCGGCTGTGGTGGCTAGCTGGGCGCGCTATGCTGAAGGGGTCGATGAACAAGGCCAACCGATCGAGATCGTCGATCGTCTCAAGGAACGCTTGATGGCGGTTGCCGGTGACAATCGCGACGACCCAGCGGCGTTCATCGAGCAGCACGCTTTGTTCGGTGACCTGGCGAATGACGTGCGTTTCCGCGACGCTTATCTCCAGGCGCTTGCGGCCTTGCATACCGAGGGAGCTCGCGCGACGCTCCACGCCTTGGTCGAGGGTCGTATGTCGTAACACGGCCAAGGGGCGGATACTCGATACCCCCATAGTCGGGAATGCGATACAGCCGAAGGAGAGAGCATGTACGTTGGCGTGGATTGTGGAACGCAGAGCACCAAGGTGGTGGTGGTCGATATCGAGCGTGCGGCGATCCTGGGCGAGGCGAGTCGTCCGCATCATCTGATCGAAGGCGATAACGGCAAGCGCGAACAGGATGTCAGCGAATGGATCGCGGCCTTGACCGAGGCGTTCCAAGAGGCGGTGAGCACGGCGCGGATCGATGCGCACGAGATCCGCGCCATCGGTGTCTCGGGGCAGCAGCACGGCATGGTCGCGCTGGATGCCGATGGTCAGCCACTGCATCCCGCGAAACTGTGGTGCGATACCGAAACGGCGCTGCATAACGAGACGCTGATAGAGCGCCTGGGCGGCCGGGAAGGCTGCCTGGATAAACTGGGGCTGGTGCTACAAACCGGCTATACGGCCTCGAAAGTCGCCTGGTTGCGTGATACGCATCCGGACGCCTACCAACGTATCGCCACCTTGCTGTTGCCCCACGACTATCTGAACTTCTGGCTGACTGGCGAGCGCGTCGCCGAGTGCGGTGATGCCTCCGGCACCGGGTATTTCGATACCCGCACGCGCAACTGGCGTCATGACGTGTTCCAAGCCATGGCGCCTGAACTCTCGCCGGAAGCGGTGCTGCCGCGCTTGATCGACTCTCACGCACCGGTGGGCATGGTGCGTCCCGAGATCGCACGCCTTTTGGGCCTCGGCGATGACGTGCTGGTGTCCAGTGGCGGCGGCGACAACATGATGGCGGCCATCGGCACCGGCAACATCGTTCCCGGCATGGTCACCCTGAGCCTGGGTACGTCGGGAACCGTATACGCGCATTCGGCCGCGCCGATGGAGGCCGAGGACGCTCAGGTGGCCAATTTCTGCGCCAGTCACGGTGGGTGGCTACCGCTTATCTGCACCATGAACGTGACCTCGGCGACAACCAAGGTTCGCGAGCTGTTCGGCTTCGATCTGGCGACCTTCGGAGAGCGCGTGGCCCGGGCCCCGCTGGGCGCCGAGGGCGTCATGGCGTTGCCTTTTTTCAATGGCGAGCGCGTCCCGGCACTGCCGCATGCCACCGCCAGCTTCGAGGGCATGACGAGCCTCAACACGACAGCGGACAATCTCTGTCGCGCGGTAGTCGAAGGGACGACGTTCGGGCTACGCTATGGGTTCGAACGCTTGGGCGAGCTGGCATCGCAGGCCAGCCAAGTCCGTCTAGTCGGCGGCGGCGCCAAGAGCGCCGTCTGGCGCCAAATCGTCGCCGATGTGCTGGATGTCGATGTGATCTGTCCACGCATTACCGAGGCTGCCGCCCTGGGCGGGGCGATTCAGGCCGCCTGGTGCGATACCCAGACGCGTGGTCGGGGCGAGTCGTTGGAGGCACTGACCGAACGCCTCGTCGAGGTGGATCTCGATACCCTGACCCGCCCACGTGGCGAACCGGTGCGCCGTTATCAGGAACTCTACCAGCGTTACCGTCAGGCGCTGGCCGAACGCTACGACGTCGCGCCATGAGACGCGACCCATGACCCTTTTCGTTACAGGATATTTGCCATGACGCAACTCGAGGCTCTCAAGCAACTTTCGATGGTGGTCGCCGATACCGGCGATCTCGAGGCTATCAAGCGCTATCAGCCGCACGATGCCACAACCAATCCTTCGCTGATCCTCAAGGCCTTCGAACTGCCCGGCTATCAAGCGCTGATCGACGAGACGCTGGCGCAGGTCAAGGCCGATATCGCCGATCCCCAGGCCCGGGTCGACGAAGCAGTGGATCGTTTGTCCGTCGCCATGGGCAGTGAGATCACGCAGCTGATTCCGGGGCGCGTGTCCACGGAAGTGGCCGCCAAGCTGTCCTTCGACCGCGAGGCGAGCATCAAGAAGGCGCATCGTCTCATCGAGCTTTACGAGCAGCGCGGGATCGGCCGTGAACGCGTGCTGATCAAGCTGGCCTCCACCTGGGAAGGCATTCGTGCCGCCGAACAGCTCGAGAAGGAGGGCATTCAGTGCAATCTGACACTGTTGTTCTCCAAGGCGCAGGCCCGGGCCTGCTTCGACGCCGGGGTGTATCTCATCTCGCCCTTCGTGGGTCGCGTCACCGATTGGTACAAGCAGAAAACCGGGCAGGAGTACGCCCCGGATGAAGACCCGGGCGTCGTGTTCGTGCGCGAGGTATGCGATATCGCCAGCCGCTACCGCTATGACACCGTGGTGATGGGCGCCAGCTTCCGTACCAAGGGCCAGATCCTGGGGCTGGCCGGCTGCAATCGCCTGACCATTTCGCCGGCGCTGCTCGAGGAACTCGAAGGTCAAGAAGGCGAGATCGAGCGCAAGATCAGCGATGTCGGGGATGCCGGTGAGCGACTCGCCCCGTTGGACGAGTCATCGTTTCGCTGGGGGCTCAACCAGGACGCCATGGCCACCGAGAAACTTGCCGAAGGCATCCGCCGCTTCGCCGAGGACCAAGCGAAGCTGGAGGAGAAACTCGCCGCACGGCTGGGGTGAGGCACAGTATTCACATGCAGTCACTGTGTGTGAATGCAAAAAGGCCGGCGAATGCCGGCCTTTTGCGTTTGGGTGGATGAGTAGCGCGAGACTCTGCCTTTCCAGACATCGGCGAAAATCTCGTCGGAATGGCGACGATGCGGTGAATGGTCAGGCAAACATGCCGGTCAACGCTCGGGGCGTGGACCGTTGCCGATGCAGTAATATTGGGTTTCCAGATATTCTTCCATGCCGGCATGGGCGCCTTCGCGGCCCAGGCCCGACTGCTTTACGCCGCCGAAGGGGACGTGTGGCCCGGTGATGTCCATGGTGTTCACGCCAACCATTCCACACTCCAGCTCGCGTAGGAACTTGCGGATGCGGGCATCATCATGGGTGTAAACATACGAAGCGAGTCCGTAAATCGTGTCGTTGGCCGCCATGATGACCTCATCGTCGTCATCGAAGGCACAAATGGCAGCCACCGGAGCAAATGCCTCCTCGACCGACACGCGCATCTCGGTATTAAAGTCGGCCACCAGGGTAGGCATGAAAAACTGCGGGCCGGGGGCCCCGTCTTGATCGCGGCCGATGATACGTGCTCCTTTGTTTCTTGCGTCGTCGACCAGTGCCTGGGCTTTCTCGATCGCGTCGCGGTTGATCAGCGGCCCGATCTCGTTGTCTTCATTGAAACCGTTGCCCACGCTCATAGCATTCATGCGTTCGGCGAAGCGCTTGAGGAAGTCCTCGTAGAGAGAGCGGTGCACGAAGATCCGGTTGGCGGCGACGCAGTCCTGCCCGCTGGTCTGGAACTTGGCAGCGATCGCCCCGTCGACGGCGGTCTCCAGGTCGACATCGTCACAGACGATGAAAGGCGCATTGCCGCCGAGTTCCATCGCCGTGCATTTGACCGTATCCGCACTTTGCCGCAGGAGTTGCCGACCTACCTGGGTAGAGCCGGTGAACGACAGCGCGCGCACACGATCATCGGCACATACCGTTTCGGAGAAGCGCTTGCCGGAGCAGGTCACGACATTGAACTCGCCGTTCGTCAGGCCGGCGCGCTCAGCCAATACGGCTAGAGCCAGAGCGCTAAAGGGGGTCTGACTGGCAGGATTGATCAGTGTGGTGCAACCTGCCGCCAAGGCGGCTCCCACCTTGCGCGTGATCATCGCCAGCGGGAAGTTCCACGGCGTGATGATGGCGGCCACGCCAACCGGTTGGCGGGTCGTGCCAATCGCAAATGCGGGGTCTTCCGGCGGGATGGTCTCGCCGGTAGCGCGGCGTGCCTCCTCGGCGAACCAACGCAAGAAGCTTGCAGCATAGTCGACTTCACCACGCGCTTCCGCAAGCGGTTTGCCCTGTTCCAGAGTCATCAAGCGGGCGAGCGTTTCGGCGTGTTCTTGCATGCCTTCGTACCACGCCAGAAGTTTGTTGGCGCGCTCGACACACGAGGTGCAGCGCCACGTCACGAAGGCGCGCGATGCTGCATTGATCGCCTCTTCGATATGCGTGGACTGAAGTTCCGGCGCATGGCCTATCACCTGTTCGGTGGCCGGGTCACTGACGGCCCGGCGGTCATTATCGGGGGCATCGATCCAGCCGCCACCGACAAAGGCTTGCTCACGCATCAGTGCTTTTTCATCGCCTTCCATAAGCAATACTCCTGAAAAAGACAATCGCTAACGATTATGACGCTACGCTCATGGATGGCGCATACTCAAGCGCCATCATGTATTGCTATCGTTACAAGTAAATACTTCGGCAACCAATACAGCCGTCGAGCGGTAGGATGGCCGTCGAGGGGGAGGTGTTAGGCAATTGCACCCGGTAGGCGTCATTATGGAAAATGAGTGCTAATACGAGAGAGCGTATGTTTGGCAATCCGCGAGTGTTCTATGGCGTCTTCGTCATCTTGACCCTGGTCTCCGGGGCCGCCCTTGCGCGATGGGCACCCGTTTGGCTCTGGCTTTGGGGAGTTTTGCCTGTGTTGGCCGCCATGGGGGCCTGGGATTTGCGTTCCAACCACAACGTGTTGCGCAACTATCCGATACTCGGCCATCTACGCTATATGCTGGAGTTCGTGCGGCCGGAACTGCGCCAGTATTTCTTTGAATCCGAAACCAGTGGCCGGCCGTTCAATCGTGAGCAGCGCGATCTTATCAATGCGCGTGCGGATGGTGGCTCTGACACCTCGCCATTCGGTACCCGGCGCGACATGGAGGGTGCTGGCTTCGATTTCGTACAGCACTCCATGGCCCCCAAGGACGTTGACTCTCGTCACGCTCGGCTGGTGATCGGTGGACCGCAGTGCCGCGTCCCCTACAACTCTTCGCGGTTGAACATCTCGGCGATGAGCTTTGGCGCCCTCTCGGGCAATGCGGTCGCGGCGATGAACAAGGGTGCCAAACTCGGTAATTTTGCTCAGGACACCGGCGAGGGCGCGATCAGCCCCTATCACCGTGAGCATGGCGGCGACATCATCTGGGAAATCGCCAGCGCCTACTTCGGTTGCCGCTACCAGGACGGCTCCTTCGATCCCGACGAGTTCAAGAAGAAAGCCTGTGCCGAGCAGGTCAAGATGATTGAAATCAAGATATCGCAGGGCGCCAAGCCTGGCCACGGCGGGCTCCTGCCCGGCTCTAAGGTCAATCAGGAAATCGCCGATACGCGTGAGATTCCGGTGGGGGAAGATTGCCTGTCACCGGCCTCGCACCCCGAGTTCGATACGCCCATCGGGCTGCTGCAATTCATGGCTCGCCTGCGCGAGCTGTGCGGCGGCAAGCCGGTGGGGTTCAAGCTGTGTCTTGGCCATCGTGCCGAATTCATGGGGGTGTGCAAGGCGATATTGGAAACCGGCATCCAGCCGGATTTCATTACCGTGGATGGGGCGGAAGGCGGCACCGGCGCCGCCCCCGCAGAATTTTCCGACTTCATCGGTACTTATATCAACGAGGCACTGCCGTTTGTGCACAACTGCCTAGTCGGTATCGGCAAGCGTGAGGAGATCGTGGTGATCGCTAGCGGAAAGGTTGCTCTAGGCTTCGACATGGCCGAAAAGATCGCGCTCGGCGCCGACATGTGCAATTCGGCTCGTGCGTTCATGTTCTCGGTGGGTTGCATCCAGGCGCAACGTTGCCATACCAATACTTGCCCGACCGGTGTCACGACCCAGGATCCGGCACGCGCCAAATCACTCGAGGTAAACGTCAAGGCAGTGCGTGTGCGCAACTTCCACGATGCCACCGTGAAATCGCTTCTGGACATTGTTGGCACCCTCGGCCTCGACAGCCCCGACCGGCTCGGCCCTGAGCACATCTTTCATCGTCCTGAACACGGCCCGGCCCGCACTTACGCTGACATTCATCCTAAGGTCGAGGTTGGCGACTTTCTGCGCGATGCCATCCCCGAGGATTACTTGCAGGACTGGCAGCAAGCGAGTGCACAGTATTTTTAGATGACGGTGCGTGAACGGTTTACGGTGAGAGGAGGCCGGCGAATGCCGGCCTTTTGCGTCTGCACAAATGGCTGGTGGTACTTAGCCTTTCCAGACATCGGCGAGAATCTCGTACGAGCGACGACGGTCGTCATGGTCGTAGAAATCACCGTTGATCATGAGTTCATCGGCTTGAGTATGGGCCAGGAAATTCTCGAGCTCCTCGCGGATCGTATCGGGGCCGCCGACGATGGAGGCGCCGAGGTTCTGGCTGACCATGGCGCGTTCCTGCGGCGACCAGTCGAGTGCTTCGACGGGGGGCAGGGTTCGCGTACTCTTGCCGCGAATCAGGTTGAGAAACTTCTGCTGCTGAGTGGTAGCCAGATACTGCGCATGCGCGTCGCTGTCGGCGGCGACTAGCGGGATGCCCAGCATCACATACGGCGCGTCCAGCACGTCGGAGGGCTGGAACATTTGCCGATAGAGCTGGATGGCCTCGAGCATATAGCCCGGTGCGAACTGGCCGGCGAAGGCGAACGGCAAGCCAAGCTGTGCGGCGAGGCGCGCGCTGAAGTCGCTGGAGCCCAGCAGCCAGAGCGGCACATGCGTGCCCTGACCGGGAATCGCCTTGACGCGCTGGTCGGGCAGGGCATCGCCCAGATAGCCACGTAGTTCTGCCAAACGGTCGGGGAAATCATTGACACCGGCGCGCGGGTTGCGGCGCATGGCCTGCATGGTCACGCCGTCGGAGCCGGGCGCACGCCCCAGGCCGAGATCGATACGTCCGGGATACAGCGTTTCCAGCGTGCCGAACTGTTCGGCGACGACCAGTGGCGGGTGATTGGGCAGCATGATGCCGCCACTGCCCACACGGATGCGTTGCGTCTTGCCGGCGACATGGCCGATGAGCAAGGACGTGGCGGCACTGGCGATGCCATCGATGTTGTGATGCTCGGCCAGCCAATAGCGGTTGTAGCCCAAGGTATCGGTGAACTGGGCGAGATCGACCGTGCGTTCGAAGGTTTCGGCGGGCGTGCCGTCATGCGAGATCGGGGCGAGATCGAGCACGGATAGTGGAATCTGCGAGAGTCGGCTCATGATGGCCTCTTGGATAGGGTGAACGTTAGCGTCCTCAATATTTCCTTTCTGTTGGGATGGCGAGGGCATAACTCAAGGCATGGGGCTTTTGAAACTTGCTCACGGCGCTAACTGAGTCCATGCCCAGATACCAAAGAGCGCGATGCCCAGCATGCCGATAGGGCGTGCGTGGCGCTGCCATAGGGAGAGTGCCGTGTCGCCGGCGAGATGCACCAGCAGGGCGAGGCCGAAATAGCGCACGCTACGTGCCAAGAGAGACGCCAGCAGAAACAAGGGAAAGGGATAACCACTCGAACCGGCGGCGAGCATGGCGATCTGGAAGGGAATGGGGATAATGCCCACCGCGAGCACCGCCATAAAGCCGTCGCTGGCCATGCGTGATTGAAAGGCGGCATAGGCGTCCTGGCCACCGAACAAGGGAATGAGCGTCGTCCCCCAGGTGTTCAACGCCCATGCCCCCAGTGCGTAGCCGATGCAGGCAGCCGCCAGATTGCCGGCCAGCGCGACGCCTGCCAGCCGCCATTTGCGGCGCGGTTGGGCCAGCATCCAGGGAATCAAAATGGTCTCGATGGGAATCGGCACCAGCAGAGTTTCCAGCACCGAGGCGAGAAACAAAAGCGACAGGGCGTGTCGTGAATGTGAAAGACGTTCGAGCCAGGCGGTGGCGGACGCCAAGCGGGTCGGTGACGGCATAGCGGGCTCTTCAATGAAGTTTAATGTTTTGTCTGCTTATATATAAAATACGATTATGGTCATGTGGCTATGATTCTGCCATCGTTACCGATTGGTCTCATGTACGCGGTTTTGGTTCCTTGGGCCATTGCAGGCACGCCGAGCTCGGTGATAAGAACCCGGAAGGTGCATGAGGCACCGTATCGTTGGAGACTAAAAGGGATAGCGACATGGCCAATATTGGAAGGCAATACGTATTCATCGCTTCCGCCTTGATCGTGGCGGTCTTGGTCGCCGTTGGCGCGGCCTTTCCCAACCAGTTTGGTGAGGCGGCATCGACGGCATTATCCACCATTTCACACTACTTCGGGTGGTTCTACCTGTTCTCTGTCTTCGGGTTCGTGGTGTTTCTGCTGGCGCTAGCCCTAAGCAAGTACGGCAAGATCCGCCTAGGGCCTCAGGATAGTTCGCCTTCCTACAGTTTTTTCTCGTGGGTCAGCATGTTGTTGGCAGCGGGGTTCGGTGTCGGGCTGGTGTTTTATGGCATGGCCGAGCCAATGACGCATTTCTTGAAGCCGCCTTACGGTGACATGAAAGGCGGCACCGAAGAAGCGGCCCGCTACGCCATCCAATATAGCTTCTTCAACTGGGGGATCCACCAGTGGGCGGCGTTCTCCATGGTCGGGCTGATCATCGCCTATTATCAGTTCCGCAAGGGGCAGGCGGGGCTGGTCTCCAACGTGCTGTCGAGCATGACCGCCAAGCGGCCCAAGTTGCGCAAGGTGGGGCCGGCGCTGGATGTGTTTGCCGTGGTTGCCACCGTGATGGGGGTGGCAACGTCCATCGGCCTGGCGGTATTGCAGATCAATGGCGGCCTGCACGAAGTGTTCGGCGTCGAGAAAGGCGTCAAGTGGCAATTCATCATCATGGGCGCCATGTTCCTGTGTTATATGGTGTCCACCTGGTCGGGACTGGACAAGGGCATCAAGCGCCTTTCCAACCTCAACATGGTGCTGTGCTTCGCGCTGATGTTCTATGTGCTGTTCACTGGACCTACCGTGGCCATTCTCGAGACCATTACCTTAGGTATCGGTGACTATCTGCAGAATATCGTGGGTATGAGCCTGCGTGTCGCGCCCTATAGCGACACTACCTGGGCGAGTAACTGGACGATTTTCTATTGGGCCTGGGTCATCGCCTGGTCGCCGTTCGTGGGGACCTTCGTGGCACGTGTCTCGCGTGGCCGCACGATCAAGGAATACGTGTTTGGCGTCTTGATCGTGCCGCCGCTACTGGCCTGCCTGTGGATTGGCGTGTTCGGCGGGGCGGCGCTCAATATGGAACTGACCGGCGATGTCGGGTTAGCCCAGGCGACGGCGGATAACATCACCGGGGCACTATTCCAGATGTTCAACTTGATGCCCTTCTCCAATGTATTGTCGGTGGTGGCACTGTTTCTGATTTTCATCTTCCTGGTGACGTCCGCAGACTCGGCAACGTACATCGTTTCACAGATGACCGATGGCGGCTCGCTGAACCCGCCCTTATTAAAGCGCATCATCTGGGGCGTGTTGATCGCCGCGATCTGTCTCACCTTGCTGGTTGCCGGAGGCTTGAATGGGCTGCAGTCCGCTGCGGTGCTGTCGGCATTGCCGTTCACCTTCATTCTCTATGGCATGATTGTCGTGCTGGTGAAGGAGTTGCGGGCGGACCGCAAGGCCATGCTGACGTCTCTTTATCATCGTCACGGCGAGACCCCGGTCGGCGCCGACGCGTTCGAAGCGGAAACCTTGGCGGAGGCCGAGCGTTATCGGCGCGCCCCGAACGTGGTCAACCGGCGTATCAATACGCGTGAAGGCGGTTAATGTCTCACCTGACGACAGGTGTAACGCCCGGTCTCGGCCGGGCGTTTTGCGTTGACGCTGGTGGAAACGCGCACCACCCCTTATGGTAAGCGATATTGCATGCACGGGAGTGAGGAATGCCTCAAGTGGCCAAAGCAGGTAGGCAGCGACGCCAAGGTGCCACCCGACGCCGGAGAGCGGCCTCCGCGAGGCGATCCCGGAGCGGCGTCGATGTCTGGCTGGATCGGCTGGTGAGCATCGCCGTGCTCACTGCATTGATCGTGGGGGCATTGGCATTGCTAGTGACCCTGCTATGGGACTGATGACACTTGCCGCGGCGAAATTCTCCAGAGCCCGAAGCAGCGTGCGAAGACCCAGATGCCCATGCCCCAGGCGCCATTGACCAGAAAGCCGATAGGAAACCCGGCGAGGTTGAGGCCGCGCCCCTTGAGCGGAAATACGATGAAAAGCGCCACGAGGGTCAAGGCGATACCGCCGAACAACACGCTTTTCCACCACAGCCCGGTCGTGATGTGGAAACGCGTGAAAGCCCACAGCATGACGATCCCCCATACACCGCCCCAGAAGCTCGCCGACAGCCACTGAGGAATGCCCAAAGGTGGTACGGATGCCGTGCCATAGGGCGCAAAAGGGACGATGGCGTAGGCATGCAGTAAGCCCGCCATGGGCTGATGGAAGCAAAGAACGGCGAAGAAGCCCGCGATGAAGGCGAGCGGTATCCAGCGTGGCATGGCGGTTCTCCTTTCCGGGTGAAGGTGCGTACAGTATCGGTCAAATTCACATGCCTCGCAGGATGATCGTCACCTGACCGCTGATACTCTCTATAGATGTGGGGGCGCCGTTGGTCCTATGCGCACTGACTCATGAATGTGCCAAACTGAGGCACGTACATTATTCATTACGCTCTATCAGGAGAAAGCCGCATGCGCATCGACGTGCAGGACGTCATCGACGGTGAACCCATCCCCGAACGCTTTGCGTTCGCCGTTCCCGATCCCCAGCAACACCTGCGTTTCAGCGACAATCGCAATCCTTGTGTGCATTGGCACGATGTGCCCGCCGGAACGCATAGCCTTGCGCTGTTGGTGGTCGATGTGGATGCACCCACGGATCCCAGTGACGTCAACCAGGAAGGCCGCAGCGTGCCGGCCGACCTGCCGCGCGCCGATTTCTATCATTGGGTATTGATCGACATCCCGACGAAGGTGAAAGGCATCGACGAAGGCGAAGATGCCGATGGTGTCGTCGCCATGGGCAAGGCGCCGGGCGAAACCGGCAAGGGTGTACGCGGCATCAACAGCTACACGGACTTCTTCGTCGATGACGAACAGCTAGAAGGTATCTACGGCGGCTATGACGGGCCTTGCCCACCATGGAACGATGCCCTGGTACATCGCTATTACTTCACGGTCTATGCGCTGGATGTCGACTCGCTGGGCCTGCAGGGCGAGTTCACCGGCGACGAAGTGCTCGAGGCCATGCAAGGGCATGTCATCGAACAGGCCAGCGTGATGGGAACCTACACGCTCAATCCCGAGCTTGCACGTTAAGCTCGCTCACAAGGTGGCTCATGGAATGAGAACGATACGCACGGGATGGTGGTTGCTTCTGGTGGGACTGGCGCTGAGTGGTTGCGAGATGCTCCCCACGGGGGGGCCGACGCAGCCCGCCGAGGTCGAGGAAGCCGGCGAAGGCACGCCGGCAGGCGCTGTCGAACGCCAGGTCGCATTTCCGGCCGAGGAATACGCCAAGCTGGATAAGCATGGCTCCGCCGTCGTCAAGGGGCGGCTACGTTATGCCTCATCGCAATATGGCATGGTGGCGGGAAAAGGAGAAACCGTGTCGATCGCGCCGGCCACGCGCTATTCCGCCGAAGCCGCCGAGGTGGCATTGGCGGGTAAGCGTATCGAGCCTGCGGACCCACGTGCTCGCGAATACACGCATTACGTCAAGACCGACGCCAACGGATATTTCGAGGCCACCGGGATACCCGCGGGGGTCTTCTATGTGGCCGGAAGCGTACGCCTACCGGACGGCTCGCGCAGCCCGCTGATCCTGAAGCAGATCGAGGTCGGCGCCGGCCAGACGCGAGAGGTCGACCTGCGTCGCTGAGGCATGCGGTGTACGCGCCCCCCATGAAAAACGCCCTGCCGGTTGGCAGGGCGTTCCTGGTTCGTTGTATACCCGCGCAGAAAGGGCGCGACCCAATCACGAGCGTCAGCGCGAGTGCGTGGGTGTCTTCTTGTAGTGCCCGGGGACCGTCACGCGTTCGCCATTGGGCAGGTCGCGGACATAGGTAGGAACATAGACACGTTTGATGACACTCTTGGCTTCCGCCATGATCCAGTCTCCTGTGAATTCGACGCCTTCACGCTACGCCGGTTGCGGATTGGAATCAATCCCATCCCTTGGGATCGTTCGTCGGATGATACCTGTTTATCAGATTGCTGACCGAGCTTGCCATGACCCCGTTCAAATCCCGTGCGCTTGAATATCTCGATGCCGTCGTTCGCTATGGCTCGCTACGCCGGGCCGCCGCGCATCTGGAGGTCAACCCATCGGCACTCAGCAGGCAGCTGCGCGCGCTCGAGGAGGAGCTGGATGCCGTGTTACTGGTGCGTTCGCCACGACTGGGATTGACGCCTGCCGGTGAGTTGATGCTGCGTCACTATCGCGATCGACGCGCCGCCGAGCGGGCAACACTTTCCCAGTTGCAGGCAATGCAGAACCTGGAACATGGCGAGGTACATATCGCCGTCGGCGAAGGATTCATCGCGGATCTGGTCTCGGCACCCTTGCAGAATTTTTTGGCCACCTATCCGGGATTGGAAATCGAAGTACATATGGCTGGGCTCACCGATGCCATGGCGTTGGTCGAGGAAGGGAGTGTCGATCTAGCGTTGCTGTACGCACCGCCCGACGATCACCGCCTGATGTCGCATGTCGATCGCTGCCAACCGCTGGATCTGATCGTGCCCGCCGAGCACGCGTTGGCCCGCGCGACGGCGCCGTTGACGCTCTCCGAGATCGGTGCGCATTCCTTGGCGCTTATCGATGGACAAACCGGCATGGGACAGTTGGTCGATATGGCATTGCGTACGGCCAAGCTATCGTATCGGCCGCGCATGAAAACCAACTCGGTGTCGGTGCTCAAGAATTTCGTGCGTTCCGGCTTAGGTGTGACGTTCATGCCTGAGCTCAGTGTCCTCGAGGAGATTCACGAGGGCACTATCGTCACGCGCGAAGTTGATGCCGATGTGTTGTGCCAGGCGCAGGCGCGCATCGTCAGTCAGGTCGAGCGGCCTTTGACGGTGGCAGCCCAGGCTTTCATTGAGCACCTGCGATATAGCATGCGTTTCTTCAGCGCCGACGCACCGCGAGTCCTTGACGCACGTATGTTGCCTTTAAAGCAACGCTAGTGCGCTTGAAAGGTCAACAGCGCAACGATTAGCGTCATGGAACGCCGTTTGAAACCTGCTGCCAGGCAACAACGGTCGATCCCTGCGCGAATCGTCTCGTGCCGATAACAACAAGGAGTCCTTTCATGCGTACCTCAATGTTGCGTCCCGTATTGCTGACCGCCATCGCGAGCGGCTTGCTGGCCACGGCAAGCCTGGCGAATGCTGCCACCACCCTGAATTTGAGCTATAACGGACCGCCCGACGCCGACAAGAATGCGGTCCACCTGTTTGCGTCCAATCTCAAGCGGCTCGTCGAGGAAAAAACCGACGGCGATATCCAGCTCAAGCTGTATCCCAACTCTATGCTCGGCGAAGAACAGGAGCGGATGGAGCAGGTGATCAATACCCCGAGCCTGAATATCGCTTCCTTTGCCGGACTCTCGCCGATCGTGCCCGAAATCTATGTCAGCGCGATCCCCTTCCTGTTTGACGATTACAGCGCCGCGCATCAGTTCTTCGATGAGGGCGACTACTGGAACAAGGTGGAAGACACCTTGAAAGAACGTACGAACGCCGAGCTGCTGGGCGTGGTCGAGGAGGGTGGTTTCATCGACTTCACCAACTCTCAGCGTCCCATCAGCAGTCCGGAAGACTTCAAGGGACTGCGCTTCCGTGCCATGGACCCCAGCCAAGTGGCGCTCTACGAGGCCTTTGGTGCGTCCGGCACGCCGATTCCCTGGACCGATACCTATATGGCGCTCAAGACCAACGTTGCCGATGGTCAGATGAACCCGCCGATGTACATCATCATGGGCAGCCTTTACGAAGTGCAGAAGTATCTCACCCTTGCCAATGTGCAGTATTCCGATCAATTCCTGATTGCCAATGGCGATTGGTACGAGGGGCTTTCCGAGGACAATCGTCAGGCCGTTGAAGCCGCCGTCAAGGAAGCCGTCGAAATCAATCGTCGTGAGGTCGAGAAAAAGGTCGACGAGCGCATCCAGTTTCTTGCCGACCAGGGCATGAAAGTGATTGAACCTTCCAGTGAGGAAATGGCGGCGTTTCGTGAGCAAGGACAGCCGGCTTATATCGACTGGTTGCGCGAACAGGGTATCGACGACGAGTGGATCAAGATGGCGCTCGAGGATGCCGGTCAAAGCGACCTGCTCAGCAACTGATAACGGTTTTACTCATTCCGAGGGAAGGAGCGCGACCGGCGAGGTCGGTCGCGCCATGTGATCATCATGTTCCGAAAAACCTTGTTATCGCTGCTGGGGCGGGTCACGACAGGTCTGGGCAGCATCGCGTTGTTGGTCACGCTGATCGATATCCTGTACGGCGTCGTGACGCGCTACGTAGTCGGTCAGGCGCCGATCTGGAGCGATGAACTGGCACGTTATTGCTTGATCGCCTCGGCATTGCTGATCGCCGGCAATGTGTGGGTGCGTGGCGAGCATATGCGAGTGGCGCTACTGGAGCGCAAGCTGGAAGGTGCCGCGCGACAAGTGTTACTGGTTTATCAATGGTTGCTGACCCTGGGGCTATGCCTGGCCATGACCTGGTGGAGTTGGCATTACGCTTTGTCGGTGAGCTATTTCACCTCTCAGGGGCTGGGCATCAGCCGTACCATTCCCATGCTGGCCATGCCCATTGGCTTTGGGTTGCTTGCGCTGCAGGTGCTGCTCTACGGACCACAGCCGCTGCCGCAACCCGGTATCGACGACGCGGACACGGCCAAGGAGGGCGCTTCATGATGGTTGCCGCGATGTTCGCTACCTTGCTGGCCAATACCTTACTGGGTATTCCACTTTTCTTGACGCTGACCGTGACCGCCTTGGTCGGCTTCGTGTTCGTCGATCCGGGTATGATTGCGCGGATGATGCCGCAGCAGTTTTTCGGCGGCCTCAACAGTTTTTCGCTGATGGCGATTCCGTTGTTCATTCTCGCCGGTAACCTGATGAATGCTTGTGGCTTGACCGAGCGGTTGATGCGCGTCGCGCGCCTGCTGGTGGGTCACCTACGCGGCGGTATCGGGCATGTCAATGTGGTGGGCAGCGTGTTCATGTCCGGGATCAACGGTTCGGCCGCCGCCGACGCCTCGGCGATGGGCGCGCTATTGGTCCCGGCGATGACGCGCGAAGGTTATACCACTGCCTTCGCTGCCGGCTTGACTGCCGGTAGTTCATTGATCGGCCCCATCATTCCGCCGAGCATCTTAATGATTCTCTACAGCGCCCAGACCAATACCTCTGTCGGCCAGTTGTTCCTGGGCGGCGTGGTGCCGGGTCTGCTGCTGGCGCTGGCGTTCATGGCGATGAATGCCGTGCATGCCAGGCGAGCGGGCTTCGCGCGTCGCACTACCTTACCGGCGAGAGACGAGATATACGCAGCGGTACGCGGCGCATTGCCGGCGTTGGTTGCGCCGTTCATCATCGTCGCCGGCATCGTGCTGGGGATCGTCACGCCGACCGAGTCTGCCGCGTTGACCGTGCTCTACGTGGCGGTATGTGGACTGCTGATGGGCCAGTTGCGGCTGGCGGCTTTCTGGCGGGCGGTGATCGATACCACCCGGCTGGCGGCGGCGATCTTCCTGATCATCGGCATTTCATCGGTGATCAGTTGGGAACTAGCCTATGCGCAGGCGCCGGAACGTTTCGCCGGGCTGCTCGAGCCCTTCATCGACTCGCCGGTGATCGTGCTCTTGCTGCTGAGTGCCATCACCTTCGTGACCGGCATGTTCATGGAGGAAGTGTCAGCCCTGATGCTGCTCTCCCCGGTATTCACGCCGGTGGCGCTGGCGGCTGGTATCGACCCGGTGGCGCTGGGCATCATCATCACGCTCAACATCACCATCGCCTTGATCACCCCGCCGATGGGGGCCTGCTTATTCATCGCTGCGGCGGTCAGCCGGCTGGATATCACCGTGCTCTTCCGCACCATCTGGCCGTTTATTCTGGTGGCGGTGTGCGTGCTGCTGATGCTGATCGTTTTTCCTGGCCTGATCACTTGGCTACCCAACACCCTGGGCTGACTTCAACTTGGAAACGAACTGTTTGAACGTGACTGACTCGACGCTTCGACCCATCGCCGACATTACCGATCCCCAGTGGGAGGCCATTGCCGCCATTCCCATCGTCGACGAGGGCATGCCGCTACATGCACTCAGCCTTGCCGCGCCGGCCTTGCGCGTGCATCCCATCTACCATGCCCTGGGCGTATCTGGGGCGGTGCCCGAGTGCTGGGCGCGAGAGGCGGTCTATCGGCGACTTCTCATGGTGGCGCGGAGCCTGCCGGAGGGGGTAGGTCTGGTGGTGCTGGATGCCTGGCGGCCCTATGCCGTGCAGCGCCACTTCTATGACACCTTGCTGAGTATGGTGGAAGCGCGCTATGCGGATCTCGACGAATCGGATCGGCGGGCGCTGACCCGAGCATTTGTCTCGCCACCCAGTGATCGGCCAGAGTGCCCGAGCCCGCATCTCACCGGCGGAGCCGTGGATGTAGCGCTATGCGACGATGATGGGATGCTGCTGGAGATGGGCTCGGCATTCGATGAAGCGCGACCCGCCTCGCATACCGTCCACTTCGAGCATCACGCCCACGACGCCGCGACGCGGACCTACCGTGACCGGCGGCGGGTCCTTTACCACGCCATGCGGGATGCCGGCTTCGCCAACCTGCCCAGCGAGTGGTGGCATTACAGCTACGGCGATCAGATGTGGGCCTGGTATCGGGGGGTGTCACGGGCGGTATTCGGCCCCAGCGGCCCCGATACGCTCGAGAAGCGCTGGCAGCGGTCGCTGGGGCTGGGGGACTGACGGCCCAAGCGATACTGCGGCCAGCGCACACCGAGGATTACTGCTTCGGTGGCTCGACGTGGCCGCCGAAGCCGAAGCGCATCGCCGAGAGCAGGCGGTTGGCGTAGGTGTTGTCCTTACGCGAGTTGAAGCGCGCGAACAATGCGTTGGCCAGGACAGGGGCGGAGACGCCTTGCTCGACGGCGGCATCGATGGTCCAGCGGCCTTCGCCACTGTCGGCGACGGCGCCGGTGTAATGGTCGAGCTTGGGGTCGCCGGTCAACGCCTGGGCGGTGAGGTCGAGCAGCCAGGACGAGACCACGCTGCCGCGGCGCCAGACTTCGGCCACGTCGGCGAGGTTGAGATCGAAGCGCTCGTCTTCCGGCAATTCCGGCGATGACTTGCTCTGCATCAGCTCGAAGCCTTCGGCGTAAGCCTGCATGAGGCCGTATTCGATCCCGTTGTGGACCATCTTCACGTAGTGGCCGGCACCCACCGGGCCCGCATGGATATAGCCACGCTCGGCGCTGTCATGGGGCGCGTTGCGGCCATGCGTGCGTTCCAGATTGCCGTGACCGGGCGCCAGGGTATCGAACAGTGGATCGAGATGAGCGAAGATTTCTGCCTCGGCGCCCACCATCATGCAATAGCCGCGCTCCAATCCCCAGACGCCTCCCGAGGTGCCCACGTCCACGTAATGAATGCCCGTGAGCGCCAGCGCCTTGGCGCGGCGAATGTCGTCCTTGTAGAAGGTATTACCGCCATCGATGATGATGTCGCCGGCGTCCATCCGCTCGGCCAACGCATTGACCGTCTCCTCGGTGGGGTCGCCGGCAGGCAGCATGACCCATACCACGCGTGGCGTTTCCAGTTGATCCACCAGCGTGGCCAGGGAGTCCGCCGGGGTGGCGCCGTCCTCGATAAACGCCGAGGCGATGGATTGATCGCGGTCATGGGCGACGACGTCGTGGCCGCCGCGCATCAAGCGTCGGGCGATATTGCCGCCCATGCGGCCGAGTCCGATGATACCGAGTTGCATGTTCGTACCTTTCGCGATGTCGGGTAGGGAATGGGAACGGCGGCAAGCCTACCGATACCGAGTGCATGACGCAAAGCGGGCCATGTCGCATGACACGGCCCACCTCGAAACCTCTCATGTGAGGTGTCAATCCCAGCTTAGCGCGCCGCCAACCTGATATTCGGTGACGCGCGTCTCGAAGAAGTTCTTCTCCTTGCGCAGGTCGATGATCTCGCTCATCCATGGGAACGGGTTGTCGGCGCCAGGGTACTGCTCCTTCAAGCCGATCTGCGCCAGGCGGCGGTTACAGATGAAGTGCAGGTACTCCTCCATGATCGCGGCGTTCATGCCCAGCACACCACGCGGCATGGAGTCGCGCGCATAGGCGATTTCCAGCTCGGTGCCCTCGATGATCATCTGGGTGACCTCGTCCTGGAATTCCGCCGTCCACAGGTGCGGATTCTCGATCTTGATCTGATTGATCATGTCGACGCCGAAGTTCAGGTGCATCGACTCGTCGCGGAGGATGTACTGGAACTGCTCGGCGACACCGGTCATCTTGTTGCGCCGGCCCATGGAGAGGATCTGGCTGAAGCCGCAATAGAAGAAGATGCCTTCGGTCACGCAGTAGAAGGCGACCAGGTTGCGCAACAGCTCCTGATCGGTCTCTGGCGTGCCGGTATGGAAGTCCGGGCGCGCCAGTGACTGGGTGTGCTTGAGGCTCCACGCCGACTTGGCGGCGACCGAGGGGACCTCGCGGTACATATTGAAGACTTCGCCTTCGTCCATGCTCAGCGACTCCACGCAATACTGATAAGCGTGGGTGTGGATGGCTTCCTCGAAGGCCTGGCGCAGCAAGTACTGGCGGCATTCGGGGTTGGTGATCAGGCGGTACAGCGCCAGCACCAGGTTGTTGGCGACCAGCGAGTCGGCGGTGGAGAAATAGCCCAGGCTGCGCTCGACGATGCGGCGCTCGTCTTCGGTCAAGCCGTCATTGCTTTTCCACAGCGCAATGTCGGCGTTCATGTTCACTTCCTGGGGCATCCAGTGATTGGCGCTGCCGTCCAGGTACTTCTGCCACGCCCACTCGTACTTGAAAGGCACCAACTGGTTGAGGTCGGCGCGGGCGTTGATCATCTTCTTGTCGTCGACCTCGATACGCGCCGCGCCCATTTCCAGCTCTTCCAGGCCGGCGGCGACATCGAGTTCGTCCAGCGACTTGCGGGCGCGCGCCAGCCGGTCTTCATCGGCCACCTGGTAGCGTGACGCGCTTTCGCGCACCTGCTCGGGTTCCGGCGCTGCGGGTTGCGCTGTCGGCTTGGTGGCCGGCGCAGGCTTTTGAGGCTCGTCGGCGGTCTCGTCTTCGTGAAAGTCGTCCCAGTTCAGCATGTTCTTCCTCATTCCTTGCTAGTGGCGTTGATACATAACGCCAGTGGCTAGACTTTGGTGAGCTTCGAGCTTCGAGCTTCGAGCTTCGAGCTTCGAGCAGTTCGTGGCTCGCGACTCGAAGCCCGTCGCTGGCGCTAAGCGTCTACTGGCAAGCCTCGCAGCCGAGCTCGTCGATATCGCCCGCCGAGGGCGCGCGCGAGCCGCTGCCGCTCTTGCCGTTCAGGAAGTCGTCGATGCCGCGCGCTTCGCCGGAGGCGCCACTGGCCGCTGGGCTGGGGGCGCCACTGGCGGTGGGCTGCGGTGACGATGCACCGCTATCGGCGTTGCCCACGGCATTGAGATTGCCACGATCGACGGTGGATTTTTCCACCGAGGTGGCGCCTAGCGCGCGCAGGTAATAGGTGGTCTTGAGACCGCGGAACCAGGCCATGCGGTAGGTGACGTCGAGCTTCTTGCCTGAGACGCCGGCGATGTAGAGATTCAGCGACTGCGCCTGGTCGATCCACTTCTGGCGTCGCGCGGCGGCTTCGACCAGCCACTTGGGCTCGACTTCAAAGGCGCTGGCATAACGGGCCTTGAGGTCATCCGGCACGCGGTCGATGGGTTGCACGCTGCCGTCGTAGTACTTGAGGTCGTTGATCATGACCTCGTCCCACAGGCCGCGTTCCTTGAGGTCGTTGACCATGTAGGCGTTGACCACGGTGAACTCGCCGGAAAGGTTCGATTTGACGAACAGGTTCTGGTAGGTCGGCTCGATGGACTGCGTCACGCCACAGATGTTGGAAATCGTCGCGGTCGGCGCGATCGCCATGACGTTGGAGTTGCGCATCCCTTGGCTGGTGACCTTATCGCGCAGACGCGCCCAGTCTTGGGTGGTGGAGGTGTCCACCTCGATATAGTCGGCGCCGCGTTCCTCGGCGAGGTTGGCGATGGAGTCGATGGGCAGCACGCCCTTGCTCCACAGCGAGCCGTCGAAGCTTTGGTAGCGTCCGCGCTCGGCGGCTAGATCGCTGGAGGCTTCGATGGCGTGATAGCTGATCAGCTCCATCGAGGTGTCGGAGAATGCAACGGCTTCCTGAGAGGCGTAGGCGATTCCACGCTTGTAGAGCGCGTCCTGAAAGCCCATCAAGCCGAGCCCCACCGGGCGGTGCTTGAAGTTGGAATTCTTGGCCTGCGGTACGGCGTAGTAGTTGATGTCGATGACGTTATCGAGCATGCGCACGGCCGTCTTGACGGTCTTCTTCAGCTTGTCGCCATCGAGCTCGCCATCAACGATGTGCTGCGCCAGGTTGACCGACCCCAGATTGCACACGGCGATTTCGTCCGCCGACGTGTTGAGGGTGATCTCCGTGCACAAGTTGGAGCTATGCACCACGCCGGCATGGTTCTGCGGGCTGCGCAGGTTGCACGGGTCCTTGAAGGTGATCCATGGATGGCCGGTTTCGAACAGCATGGACAGCATCTTGCGCCACAAGTCCTTGGCCTTGACGCGCTTGAACAGTTTGAGCTGCCCGTTGCGGGTCATTTCCTCGTACTCGGCGTAGCGCTTCTCGAAGGCGGCGCCGTACAGGTCGTGCAGGTCGGGGCAGGTGGACGGCGAGAACAGCGTCCATTCTTCGTCGTCGAAGACCCGCTTCATGAACAGATCCGGCACCCAGTTGGCGGTGTTCATATCGTGGGTACGGCGGCGGTCGTCGCCGGTATTCTTGCGCAGCTCGAGGAATTCCTCGACGTCGAGGTGCCAGGTCTCGAGATAGGCGCAGACCGCGCCCTTGCGCTTGCCACCCTGGTTGACGGCCACGGCAGTGTCGTTGACCACCTTGAGGAACGGCACCACGCCTTGCGATTTGCCGTTGGTGCCTTTGATGTAGGAGCCCAGCGCGCGCACCGGCGTCCAGTCGTTGCCCAGGCCGCCGGCCCACTTGGAGAGCATGGCGTTGTCGCGTATCGCCCCGTAGATGCCATCGAGCTGGTCGGGCACGGTGGTGAGATAGCACGAAGAGAGCTGACTCTTGACGGTGCCGGCGTTGAACAGCGTCGGCGTGGAGGCCATGTAGTCGAAGCTCGAGAGCAACTCGTAGAATTCGATGGCACGCGCTTCGCGATCGTCTTCGTTGAGCGCCAGGCCCATGGCGACACGCATGAACATCACCTGCGGGAGTTCGTAGCGGATGTCGTCGTGGTGCAGGAAGTAGCGGTCGTAAAGCGTCTGCAGGCCGAGGTAGGTGAACTGGGCGTCGCGGGTGTAATCCAGCGCCGCACCGAGGCGCTCGAGGTCGAACTCGGCAAGCTGCGGGTCGAGCTGGTCGAACGCGATGCCCTTGGCGATATAGGCCTTGAAGGCCGGCGCGTAGAGGTCGGCCATCTCCTGGTAAGTCGCTTCGTCGGCGATATCCAGGAAGGAGAGTGCCTCGCGACGCAGGTTGTCCTGCAAGAGTCGCGCGGTGGCGTAGGTATAATTGGGCTCTTTTTCGACCAAGGTGCGCGCGGTCATCGTCAGCGCTTGCGACACGCCATCGATGGACACGCCGTCGTAGAGGTTCTTCAACGATGCGTCGACGATCTTCTGCGGCTCGACGTTGGTGAGCCCTTCGCAGGCGTCAAAGACCAGGGTCTCGACCCGGCCCAGGTCCAGCGGACGTACGGTGCCGTCGGCTTGCGTGACGTTGAGGCTGGGGTGCGGCTTGGCGATATCGCCGTTCTGGGGCTGACGGGCACGAGCATGTTCTTCGCGATACAGCACATAGGCGCGGGCGACCTTCTGCTCGCCGGCGCGCATCAGGGCCAGCTCGACTTGGTCCTGGATGTCCTCGATGTGCAGGGTGCCGCCATCGGGCATGCGACGCAGGAAGGTGTCGACGATGCTCTGGGTCGCCTCGTGAACGAAGTCACGGATGCGTGACGATGCTGCGGCATTGTCGCCTTCGGTGGCGATGAACGCCTTGGTGATCGCCACCGAGATCTTGCTGCCATCAAAGGCCGCGACATCACCGCCTCGCTTGATGACGCGCAGTCGCTGCGGCGCTGTGATGTCCACTGACGCCTTGTCAGGGGAAGAAAGAGTGGTATCCATGACGCCTTCCTGTCGTTACGGGTCCAAGGGAAAGAGTGCCGCCGTTCATGTCGCATCGCGAGAAGTCGAGCGTTATGGCGACGATGATCGAATTAACCGCCTTGTCTCGGCATTTTCGTGCCTGAAGAGGCCCATTCGGGACATGCACGCGAAATACGGTGATCCCTATATATGGGGGAGGTCTTGATGATGAGCACAAGATAGAGCTGTTTCTCGGGGGTCGCAAGTGGATAAGTTGTGGATAGTCTGTGTCTCTTCTGGGGGTTATTCTTGCGCTTCGTCAAGAAATCTATAACTCGCTGCCACGCGACGATTTTTCAATCAGCGTGGCGATCTCTATGATGCTCGACAGCTACTCGAGAGTGAATTCGGGTATCATCGCTCGCTATCCGCTATGGTAGGGAGTGGCGGCATGCACGCCTTTGTCGCGCCGCTTATTCCGGCGGAGTCTCCCTGGATAGCGCAACGAATACAAAATAAAGACGAACGGAACTCGCACGACAAGGCCGAAGGTAGGCAGGGCTTCATGGCATTAATGTAAAGGGATGGATGACAGCTTGGACAGCAGCAGACATCACGATCACGTCCTGATCATAGAGGACGACGAGCGTCTGGCGCATCTGACGCGAGAATATCTCGAGGCGAATGAATTCCAGGTCGATCTGGAATATGACGGCGCACGTGCCGTGGAACGCATCCTCGACGAACAGCCGGACATGGTCATTCTCGATCTCATGTTGCCCGGCGAGGATGGCCTTTCCATCTGCCGTCGCGTGCGTGGCCAGTATGCCGGCCCCATTCTCATGTTGACTGCGCGTACCGACGATATGGACCAGGTGCTTGGCCTTGAAATGGGGGCCGACGACTATGTGCCCAAGCCGGTGCAGCCGCGCGTGCTGTTGGCGCGCATGCGTGCCCTGCTGCGTCGTGCTGACGCCTTGGACGCCGCCAGCGGTGCTACCCGGTTGAACTTCGGCGACCTGCTCATCGACAGTGCCACGCGCGAGGCCTGGTTAAACGACGAGCGTATCGACTTGACCAGTGCCGAATTCGACCTGTTGTGGCTCTTGGCCGACAATGCCGGCCACGTGCTGACCCGCGAGGAAATCTTTTCGCAGTTGCGGGGCATCAAGTATGACGGCCAGGATCGCTCCATCGATGTGCGGGTCTCGCGTATTCGGCCCAAGATCGGCGACGATCCCAATCAACCGCACCGAATCAAGACCGTGCGCAGTAAAGGGTATCTGTTCGTCAAGGATAGCTAACGTTGATGCGGCGAACCCTGTCGGACAGTACCTTCCTGCGCGTGTACGTTTTGCTACTGCTGGCGTTGGTGCTGACATTCGGACTCGCGTTGCTGGGTTACCTGATGGTCGATCAGGTGCGCCAGGAAAATTACCGCGAGCGTTTGGCCAGCGGTCCGATGCAGGTGCTGGCAGAGTTGGTTGCTGAGCAACCGGCCGATAAGCGCGATGAATGGCTGGCATCGATGTCATCGACGTTGGGCGTGCCCATGGCGCTGCATCCCATCGATGACGTATCGCTGAGTTACTTCGACCGCTCGCGGCTCAAGGAAGGTCGCCCGTTGATTGAGCGTCACGACGCGGCATGGTCGGTGCTGCAGCACCTTCCGGATACGCCTTGGCTGTTGGAAGTGCGTGTCGGTGGGCTCCAGGAGATGCAGCTACGCGGCGCGACCGAAGCACTGCGAACGTGGCTCAGCGGCGTCTCTCAAGACGAGAGCGCCGAACGCTTGGCGCGTTTGCAGCATGCCTTCAAGATTCCCCTGGAGGTGTCGCTGACGCTGCCCTCGGGTGTCGACCCCATTCAACGGGCGCGTCTCGAAGGCGGAGAAGTCGTGGTGCGCCTCGAGCCGGGGCGCGGCGTTTTGTATGTGCATGCGCGGCTGGGGGCGGATCGCTGGCTCAATATCGGCCCCATCCCATCCTTCGAGCCGATGCCTATCTCGTTGGCGCTGGCGCTGCTGAGCATCATGTTGCTGGTGCTGGCGGGCACCATTTATTTCGTAGTGCGCGGCGTGGAAGGGCGCGTGGAGCGCCTGGAACGTGCCGCTACGCGCATCGCCGGGGGGCATCTGGATACGCGGGTCAAGGTCGAGAGCAGCGACTTTCTCGGACGGCTGGGGATGGCCTTCAATGGCATGGCGGCCCAAGTGCAGTCGTTGTTGCGCACACAGCAGGAAATGATCCGCGCCGTCTCCCATGAATTGCGCACCCCGGTGGCACGTATCCGCTTTGCGGTGCAGATGGTCGAGGACATGACCGATGAGCCCGTGGTGCGGCGCCAGTTGCAGGATATCGACGGCGACATCGAGGAACTCGATCAGCTCGTCGACGAGATTCTGACCTACGCCCGCCTGGGCAGTGACAGCGCCCAGGGCATCCAGCTCGCCACCGAGACCACCGATTGTCGCGGCATGGCCCATCGCGTGGTCGATACTCTGGCACCGCTGCACGCGCATTTGCGTCTGCAGGTGCTGGAAGGCGATGACGTCGACGTCGAGGCCGATCCGCGCTATCTGCAACGCGCGCTTTCCAATCTCGTGGCCAATGCCTGCCGCCATGCGGAAGGGCATGTTCATGTGAGCGTGACGCGGGAAGCGCGCGCCGTGCGCCTGGATGTCGAGGACGACGGTGCGGGGGTCCCCGAAGCCGATCGCCTGCTGATCTTCAAACCCTTCGCGCGCCTCGACGACAGTCGCACGCGGCGTTCCGGCGGTTATGGCCTGGGGCTCTCCATCGTGCAGAAAATCATGGCCTGGCATGGCGGCAGCGTCGTGGTCGAGCGTAGCCAGCGGCTCGGTGGGGCGCGCTTCAGTCTATTGTTGCCGACCCCGGATCTCCTCCAGGGCGATCCGCGCCACGCTCGAACGCGCCGCGCGGACGATGCCTGATCGACATCGCACTCGCCGGACGATTGCATGTCGCAAGCGCCGACGTGGACGCATGGTGACGAGACGTGTGGCTACGCCGGCTTGATCCCTTCCAGTACCGCGAAGGAGGTTTCGCGCGCGGTGCGCAGGAAGTCCTCCATCCATGGTTCGTCGCGGCTTTCCTCGCGAATGGCCGCGAACAGCGTGCTCCACACCCCTTGCTCGCCGAGATGCAGGGCGCGCACATAGCCGCGTTCCAGGTACTCGGTGAGTGCCCAGTTGGGCAGCGCGCAGACCCCGCGTCCGCTGGCGACCAATTGCATCATCATGATCGTCAACTCGGCGGTGCGCACCTCGGCTGGCGTGAAGCCTGCGGGTGTCAGGAACTGGGTGAAGACGTCGAGGCGTGTGTGCTCGACCGGATAGGTGATCAGTGTCTCGCAGGCCAGTTGTGCCGGCGTGACCCAGTCGTGACGTGCCAGCGGGTGTTGCTTGCCCACCGCCAGTAGCCCTTCGTAGCGGAACAGGGGTTCGTAATGAATGCCGGCCAGCGGTTGGGGATCGGCAGTGATCACCAAATCCAGCGATTCCCGCGCCAGCGAGGGCAAGGCATCGAAACTGTAGCCGCTGGGAATATCGACCTCGACTTCCGGCCAGTGATCGCGAAAGTGATCGATGGTCGGCATCAACCACTGAAAGCAGCTATGGCATTCGATGGCCATGTGCAAGCGTCCTTGTTCATGGCCGGCCAGGCGTGCCAGATCGCGTTCCGCCATGCGGATCTGTGGCAGGATCTGCTCGGCCAGCGTGAGCAGGCGCTCGCCCGCCCGCGTGAAGGTGACCGGACGTGTCTTGCGCTGGAAAAGGGGCGTGTCCAGGCGCTCCTCGAGATCCTTGATCTGATGCGAGAGCGCCGATTGAGTGAGATGCACACGTTCGGCGGCCTCGACGAGCGAGCCGGCGTCACGGAGTGCGATCAAGGTGCGGAGATGGCGAAGCTCGAGCATGGTGTATGAGTGCCGTTCATTTTGATGATTAGTTAATTTAGTTTGATTCACGCACTACCGCCAGCGAGACTGCCCGCCAGCACATCACGGCATTGCGACGCCGTGAACACGAAGGCACTTATTCTAGCCGCATACCGCAAGGGGAAACACGATGGCGCTGGCACACATTCTGGGTTATCCGCGCATTGGCGCGAACCGTGAGTTGAAAAAGGCCGTCGAGGCCTACTGGAAAGGCGATATCGATCAGGCCGCGCTAGAGCAACGCGGCAAGGCGCTGCGTGCCGCACACTGGCAAGCCAGTCGCGATGCGGGGCTTGATCTTGTCACCGTGGGCGACTTCGCTTTCTACGACCAGGTGCTCAATGTCAGCGCGCTGCTGGGTGCGGTACCGCCGCGTTTCGGGGCCGTCGAAGGCGACGTCGACCTGGACACGACGTTCCGCATGGCGCGTGGTCGGGCACCCACCGGCGAGCCCGCGGCGGCCTGTGAGATGACCAAGTATTTCGATACCAACTACCACTACCTGGTCCCCGAACTGCATGCCGATCAACGCTTCCGAGTGGCCTCCACGCGGTTGTTCGACGAGGTTGCCGAAGCCCAGGCTGAGGGGCACCCGGTCAAGGTGGCGTTGCTGGGGCCCATCAGTTGGTTGTGGCTGGCCAAGGAAAAAAGCGAGGGGCTCGATCGTCTGACCCTGCTCGATGCGTTGTTGCCGGTGTATGGCGAGATCCTCGAGCGTTTGGCCGCGCAGGGCGTCGAATGGGTACAGCTCGACGAGCCGGCGCTGGTGCAGGACTTGCCCCGCGACTGGCGTCAGGCCTTCGAGGCCGCTTACAACAAGTTGCAGTCCGCGCGAGTCAAGCTTCTGGTGGCGACCTATTTCGGCGCCCTGGGCGACAACCTGGGCCTGGCTGCCGGATTGCCGGTCGCCGGGCTGCACATCGATACGGTCCGCGCGCCCGAACAGCTCGATGCGGTGCTCGACCGCCTTCCCACCTATAAAGTGCTGTCCATCGGCGCCATCGACGGGCGCAACATCTGGCGCGCCGATCTGGCGGCGCTGCGCGAGCGCCTGCAAGTGGCCCGCGCGCGCCTCGGCGAGCGTCTGTGGATCTCGGCCTCCTGCTCGCTGCTGCACGTGCCGGTGGACCTCGAGGCGGAAACCGATCTCGACGACGAGCTCAAGAGTTGGCTGGCCTTCGCCCGCCAGAAGCTCGATGAAATCGTCACCGTGGCACACTTGCTCGACGGGCGTGCCACGGGCGAGGACACGGCGCGTCTGGAAGCCGCCACGCAAGCGCTGGAGTCACGCCGCAACTCCCCACGCATTCACAAACCCGCCGTGGGCGAGCGCCTGGCGGGTACGTCCGCCGCCGACGCCGAGCGCCCGAGTCCTTACGGTGCACGCGCCAAGGCTCAGCTTCGTCATCTCGACCTGCCGCTGTTCCCGACCACTACCATCGGTTCGTTCCCGCAGACGCAGGACATCCGCGCCGCGCGCCGTGCCTTCAAGAATGGTGAATTGAGCCGCGATGCCTACGAGGCACGCATGCGTGAGGAGATCGTCCACGCCGTCGAACGTCAGGAAGCCCTGGACATCGACGTGCCGGTCCACGGCGAGCCTGAGCGTAACGATATGGTCGAGTATTTCGGCGAACTGCTGGATGGTTTTGCCTTCACGCGCTTCGGCTGGGTGCAAAGTTACGGCTCGCGCTGTGTGAAGCCGCCGGTGATCTTCGGCGATGTGAGCCGCCCCGGCCCGATGACGGTGCGCTGGAGCGAGTACGCGCAATCGCTGACCGACAAGCCCATGAAGGGCATGCTCACTGGGCCGGTGACGATCCTGCAGTGGTCCTTCGTGCGCGACGACCAGCCGCGCGATGCTACCTGTCGCCAGATCGCCCTGTCCCTGCGTGACGAAGTCGCCGATCTCGAAGCGGCGGGCATCAAGATCATTCAGATCGACGAGCCGGCACTACGTGAAGGCCTGCCGCTACGGCAGGGCGAATGGCAGCGCTACCTCGACTGGGCGGTGGAAAGCTTCAAGTTGAGCGCGGCCGTGGCTCGCGACGAGACGCAGATTCACACCCACATGTGCTACTCGGAGTTCAACGACATCATCGCCGCCATCGCGGCGTTGGACGCCGACGTGATCACCATCGAGACGTCGCGTTCGGATATGGAATTGCTCGACGCCTTCCAGGACTTCGCCTATCCCAACGAGATCGGCCCGGGGGTGTATGACATTCATTCGCCCAACATTCCCGAGGTGGAATGGATGGTGCAGTTGATGGAAAAAGCCGCCGAGAAGATTCCCGCCGAGCGGCTTTGGGTCAACCCGGATTGCGGTTTGAAGACGCGCGGCTGGGCGGAAGTCGAGCCGGCATTGGCGAACATGGTCGAGGCGGCCAAGGAACTGCGTCGCCGCCACGGGTAAGCGTCCCGCTGAGATGCCATGAATACGCCGCCTAGCCGATGCTTGGCGGCGCATTTCGTATGGTACCGGTGTTTCTCGTGGCGCCAGCGTTTCTCATGGCATGAGGACTGGTATGCTATCGGCCGTCTTTGATTGAACGATATCGCATGCAATACGCCCCGCTGATGTGGGGTGGGTCCTGACCAGCAAGGAGAAGCTGAATGTTCCCCAGAATGTCTCGACGTGCGCGGCACGTCTTGTCGGGTGTGGTATGCGTTGCCATGTTGGGTGGCTGCGCCAGTTCCGACGGCCCGCCACAGGTGCGCGACGCCTCCGGGGATGGCTTCACGCCTCCGCCACGTCTCGAAGCCCCGGATGATGTCTCCAGCGAGCCTGAATCGCCCTTGCTGCCGAGTGCCTTTTTTGCCGATGGCGCAGAGGCATTCGTCTCCTGGCGTTGCACGCCGGCCCAGGATTTGATCTCGGCGGCACCCGAGGGGCACTTGCGGCTCTGGTCGGGGCAGGGTTACTACGCGCTCGAGCGTAGCGTGGTCGCCGAGGGTAAACGCTATCGCAAGGGCACCCTGATATTCGCCCAACAGGGCGATGAGGCGCACGTCGAAAGCGACAACGGCCAATTGGCGTGCCAGCAAGATGCCCGTCGCGAAGCGATCACGCGCGCCGACGCCCCGAATGTAATCTTCAAGGGGCAGGGCAACGAGCCCGGCTGGACGCTCGAACTCGATCGCGAGGCGCCGCAACTCACGCTGATCACGCAATACGGCGAGCAAAAGCGCACGCTGGATTATCGAGTCACGCGGCTCGACAACGGTCATCAGGCCGCCATGACGCTCAAGGCCGGCGACGCCGACGCGCCCGTGACCGTCGAGCTCAAGGCGCGAGCCTGTTTCGACAGCATGAGCGGCAAGCCGTATCCCGTTCGGGTGCGTGTCGAGGAGGCAGGGCGTACTTGGGTCGGCTGCGGCCAGGGTGTCGAGAGTATCCGCTGAATGGTGCGCGCAATGTCGTGAGTCATGGATGACCAATAAGCCGTTAAGAAAGTCGACGTCAGGTGAACTTACGAAAGAAATGCGTCGTGTCGAACAACTCATCTAACCGTTCATAGCGATCTCGGGCGTCTGGCCAGCGTTGCTCCTGGACGGCGGCGATCATGGTCTCCAGCAGCATCATGGTCGCCACGTTGGAGTCCCATCCCGAGGGAATCTCTACCCAGCAGTGAAAGGTCAAATCGGCGAGCGACGAAATGGGGGAGCCCCATTGGTCGGTGAATAGCACGATTTGCGCACCCTGCTGTTGAACTATCTCCGTCAGGCGCAGCAGGTTGGTCTCATACCGCCGGATGTCGAAGATCAGCAGGGTGTCTCCTGGCTTCATGTCCAGCACGTAATGCGGCCAGGTGCCCGAAGACGACGTCATATGGGTGACCCCGGGGCGCACCGCCTGGAAATGCGTGAAGGCATAATCGGCCAGGGCCTGGGTGATGCGTCCGCCGACGATGTAAAGGCGCTTCTCGGCATCGGCCAGTTGGCGAGTCGCTTGATCGAACCGCTCGGTATCAATATGGGCGAAGGTCTGCTGCAGGTTATTCGTGACCGCCTGAGAGAAGCGGTTGAGCAGATGCATCCTGGGGGCTTCGGATGACCAATTGTCGCGCCTCTTGGTGGGGCCGATCCCTTTTGCTTCCAGTTCGCGCAACAGTGCTTTGTGAAATTCCGGATAACCCTTGAACCCCAATTTCTTGACCATCCTTGCCACGGTGGGAGACGACACGCCCACGTTGCTTGCCACGATAGTGATCGAGGCGAGGCCAGCTGCGGGATAGTTATCGAGCAAGGCATTGGCAAACTTGCGTTCCCCTTGCGTCAACACCGAGTAGTGCTCTCGGATCAGTTCACGCACGGTTGAGGTGGCATTGGCGGTCGCTCTCACACTTTTCTCCCGGGTAGGCTTTGCGCGGGTGCTGATCGTGACATTTCAGCGCTATCACGGCCTTTGAAAAAATATTGACACGTGGTCTTGGCGACGTCTATATCTTTACAGAGTCGCGGAGAATTCATGATGTCCAGCGAATTAGAACAATTATCCCCGAACATCGAGATCCTCTATCGGTACGCCAAGGGCCCGGTTCTCCTGCTGTGCGAGCACGCGTCGTACCATATACCCGAGGACTATCAGGGACTGGGACTGGACCCCGCCCATCAGCGCAGTCACGCGGTATGGGATCCTGGCGCACGCAATGTGGCCGTTGCACTGTCGGGGATGCTCAATGCCCCGCTTGTGGCTAGCCGTGTCTCGCGGCTGGTCTATGACTGCAATCGCCCTCCCGAGGCCGCCAGCGCGATGCCGGAGCGTTCCGAGATCGTCGAGGTGCCGGGCAATCGAGATCTGACGCCAACGCAGCGAGCCGTTCGGGTAGAGGCCGTCTACTACCCGTTTTGCAAGGCTGTGGCGCAGGTGCTGGCACAGCGTACGGCTCAGAATATCCCCACCGTGCTGATCACGGTGCATAGCTTCACGCCCACCTTTCATGGCCGGGTGCGCGCGGTCGAGATCGGCATTCTGCATGATGCCGACCGCCGTCTGGCCGATGCGATGCTGGCGCACGCCCATCGCCTGCCTCATCGATGCATCCAGCGCAACGCGCCCTATGGGCCGCAGGACGGCGTCACCCATTCGCTGGTTCGCCACGGTATCGACAATGGCTTGGCGAACGTGATGATCGAGATTCGTAACGACTTGCTGGCCACTCTGGAAGACGCCAACGCCATGGCTCGGGAACTGATGCAGCTTATCCAGCCGGCGCTGTCAGCTATCGGTGTCGAGCTTGTGCTCGGGGAGGGTAAGCACGATGCCTAGTGCCATCCTCTGCTACATCAGCGTGATTGACGCGATGAACCGCTTCATTGGGCGGATCGCGATGTACCTGATCTTCGTGCTGATCGCGGTGTTGTTGTGGTCCTCGGTCTCCAAAGTGTTTTTGACACCCACGATGTGGACGCTGGAGACCGCACAGTTCGTCATGGTGGCGTATTTCGTGCTGGGCGGACCTTACTCGATCCAACTGGGCTCGAATGTACGCATGGATCTCTTCTACGGCGAGTGGAGCCCGAAGACCAAGGCGTGGGTCGATGCCTTCACGGTCTTCTTCCTGATTTTCTATCTCGGCGTCCTGCTCTATGGGGGGCTGGTATCGACGGCCTATTCCCTCGGCTACTTCGGGGATGAGCCCTTCCGCTTCTTTCTCAGCCTCATTGGCACCTTCTTCACGGAGGGGCCCGCGGCAGCCGGTGACCAGCTTGGTTTTCTGGAGCGTAGTCCAACGGCCTGGCGACCCTGGCTTTGGCCCATCAAGACCGTGCTTTGTCTCGGCGTGTTGCTGATGATCCTTCAGTCTCTCGCCGAATTTTTCCGGGATATTGGCCGTCTGCGCGGGGTGTTCGACTGATGTCGTACGAGATGATTGCCATCGTCATGTTCAGCTCGATGATGCTGATGCTGCTCACCGGGCAGCGTGTTTTCGGCGCTATCGGCTTCGTCGGCGCCCTGGCAGGCGTCCTGCTGTGGGGCACTGGTGGGGGCGACATCCCATTCTCATCGGCGATGAAGCTGATGAAATGGTACCCGCTGCTGACCCTGCCGATGTTCATCTTCATGGGGTATGTGCTCTCGGAGAGCCGTATCGCCGATGACCTCTACCGGATGTTTCATGTCTGGATGGGCCCGGTCAAAGGCGGCCTGGCCATTGGCACGATCGGCCTGATGGTGTTGATCTCGGCCATGAACGGGCTGTCGGTGGCCGGGATGGCGATCGGCGCCACCATCGCTTTGCCCGAACTGCTCCGGCGCGGTTACGACAAGATCATGGTCACCGGTGTCATCCAGGCGGGATCCAGCCTCGGCATTCTAGTGCCTCCCTCGGTGGTGCTGGTGCTGTACGCCATGATCGCGCGCCAGCCCGTGGGGCAATTGTGGCTAGCCGGCGTGCTACCGGGGCTGATGATGGCGACGCTCTTCATTCTCTATATCTATGTGCGCTGCCGCCTTCAGCCAGGCCTGGGCCCCGTCCTTCCCGTCGAGGAGCGGAACGTGTCGCTGGCCGAGAAGCTGCGTCTGCTGAGGGCGGGGCTGCTGCCCCTGGTGATCTTTGCGGTGATGATGGTCCCCTTCGTCAAGGGCTGGACATCCCTGGTCGAGAGTTCGGCGGTCGGTGCAGTGGCCGCGCTGCTGGCGGCTATCCTCAAGGGACGAATGACGCGCCAGGTCTTCGAGGTGTCGGTGCGAAAGACGTTGGCCATCTCCTGCATGTTCATGTGGATCATCCTGGCGGCATTGGCCTTCGGGGCCATATTCGACGGGCTGGGCGCGGTGAAGGCCATCGAGGGCCTGTTTACCGAACGCCTGGGACTCTCGCCCTGGGTGATTCTGATCCTCATGCAGCTCAGCTTCATCGTCATGGGAACCTTTCTCGACGATACCGCCATGCTGGTGATTGTCGCGCCGCTTTACGTGCCGCTGGTCGAGGCACTGGGGTTCGATCTGATCTGGTATGGCGTGCTCTATACGATCACCACGCAGATCGCCTACATGACGCCGCCGTTCGGATACAACCTTTTCCTGATGCGTGCCATGGCACCTCCGGAGATCGGGTTGCGTGACATCTATTTATCCATCCTCCCCTTCGTGGTGGTGATGATGGCGGCCCTGAGTCTGGTGATGGCCTTTCCACAGATTGCTCTTTGGCTTCCAGGCTATATTTATGGGAATTGACAGCAATGTGACCGAGCAACAAGAGCCCTGCCAAGGGCCATTCGATAGTGACACCAGGAGAGCGAGAAAATGACAACAAGACGCAAATTTCTGATCAATGCCGCAGCGGGTGCGGCCATCGTGCCGCTGGCCTCGAGAGTCATGGCGCAATCATCCTCCGAGCCGACCATCAATTGGCGCATGCAGACCTATGCCGGTGCCGCATTGGCCGAGCATGTTGCCAAGCCCGCCATCGACCTGTTCAACCGGATCGCTGGGGATCGCATGCAGATCGAGTTGTACAGTGCAGATCAACTGGTGCCGACGGGGGAGCTATTCCGAGCACTGCAACGTGGCACCATCGACGCCGTGCAATCGGATGACGATTCGATGGCGTCGCCCACCGAGGTCACCGTCTTCGGCGGCTATTTCCCTTTCGGGTGCCGTTATAGCCTTGATGTGCCGGTGCTGTTCAACCAGTACGGGCTCAAGGAAATCTGGGAAGAGGAGTACGCCAAGGTTGGTGTCAAGCATGTCAGCGCCGGCGCCTGGGATCCGTGCCATTTCGCCACCAAAGAGCCGATTCGCAGCCTCAAGGATCTGGAGGGCAAACGCATCTTTACCTTCCCCACCGCAGGGCGGTTTCTCTCCCGGTTCGGCGTCGTACCGGTGACCTTGCCCTGGGAGGATATTGAGGTGGCCTTGCAGACCGGCGAGCTGGACGGGATCGCCTGGTCCGGCATCACCGAGGATTACACGGTCGGTTGGGCTAACGTCACCAACTACTTCCTGACCAACAACATCTCGGGTGCCTGGATCGGCCACTTCTTCGTCAATATGGAGCGCTGGGAGGCGCTGCCGGAGGACCTCAGGATGCTGTTCGAGATGTGCTGTGAGCAGTCTCACTACCATCGCCAATACTGGTACTGGGGCGGCGAGGCCAGACTGCGCGTCCACGGTGACAAGCTGGAGCTGACCTCGATTCCCGATGACGAATGGGATCAGGTAGAGACGGCCGCCCAGGAGTTCTGGGATGAAATCGCGGCGCAATCTGAGACCAAGGCCAAAGTGGTCGCAATCTTCAAGCAGTACAACGCCGATATGCGCAATGCCGGCAGGCCCTATCGATACAGCGCTACATGAATCGATCCCCCGGTATTGGCCGGGGGCGTCGTATGTAGAAGGGGACGACCGAGGGTCGTGCCTCATCATGGTGATGGCTATTGGGAGCCTCGGAAATGACCAACGCGCTGGCTTGGGATGCTCTGAAGACCAAGGTCGAGAGCGGTGAGATCGATACGGTGCTCGTGTGCATTGTCGATATGCAGGGGCGTCTGATGGGCAAGCGGCTTCATGCGCGTCACTTCGTGGACGATGGCTGGGACGAGACTCACTGCTGTAACTATCTGCTGGCCACGGATCTCGAGATGGCAACGCCCGGTGGTTATGCCAGCGCCTCCTGGCAGGCGGGCTATGGCGACTACATCATGAAACCGGACCTGGCCACGCTGCGATCCATGCCGTGGTTGGAAGGCACGGTGATGGTGCTGTGCGATCTGCTGGATCATCGCACCCACGCTGCGGTGCCCCATGCGCCGCGGGCCATCCTCAAACGCCAACTGGCGCGACTGGAGGAGATGGGGCTGGAAGCGATAATGGCCACCGAACTGGAGTTTTTCCTGTTCGAGAAAAGCCTCGACGACCTTCGCAAGGGAGGATTTCGCGATCTACAGCCGATCAGCGGCTACAACGAGGACTATCATATCTTCCAGACCACCAAGGAGGAGCATGTGTTGCGTCCGCTGCGTAACCACCTCCAGACGGCAGGGATCCCCGTAGAAGGCACCAAGGGCGAGGCTGGTTCGGGCCAGGAGGAGCTCAATATTCGTTATGCGAAAGCACTCGATACGGCGGATTACCATACCATCGCCAAGCATGCGGCCAAGGAGATCGCCTGGCAGCAGGGGCGGGCGGTGACTTTCCTGCCGAAATGGCATCACGCGCATTCGGGCAGTTCCAGTCATATCCACCAGTCGCTGTGGAAGCAGGGGGTGCCGGTCTTCCATGATGAGAGCGATGCGCTGGGCATGTCCGCTGTGATGAAGCATTACCTGGCGGGGTTGCTGAAATACGCGCCTGATTACACCTACTTCCTGGCGCCCTACCTCAACAGTTACAAGCGTTTCCAGAAGGGCTCCTTCGCACCTACGCGTACGGTCTGGTCGGTGGACAATCGTACCGCAGGGTTTCGTCTCTGCGCCGAGGGCACTCAGGCGGTGCGCATCGAGTGTCGCATCGGTGGCTCGGACCTGAACCCCTATCTGGCCATGGCCGGCCAGTTGGCCGCCGGCATCAAGGGGATCGAGGAAGGCCTGGAACTACCTCCTCCCGCCGTGGGCGATACCTACGAGGGGGGAACCGGCCTGATACCCCAGAACCTGCGCGATGCCATGCAGGCTCTGAAGGGTTCCACCATGCTGCGCGAGGCCTTGGGTGATGATGTGGTCGATCATTATGCGCGTGCCGCCGAAGTGGAGCTCGAGGACTTCCAGCGGGTGGTGACCGATTATGAGGTTGCCCGCGGGTTCGAGCGGTGTTGAGGCCTGGGGCCTTGCGCTAACGAGAAACGAGAATGGGAGGGGATGATGGGTCATGTTCTGAGATGTATCTCGCCGATCGATGGGGCGGTCTTCGCCGAGCGTGAGGCGCTATCGCCCGAGGCCGCGCGGCAGGCGGCGGATCGGGCGCGGGCGGCGCAGGCTGACTGGGCCGCTCGTCCCCTCCGCGAGCGTATCGACTTGGTGCGGGCCGGAATCGCCGCCGTGGGGGCGATGAACGACGAGATAGTACCGGAGCTCGCGCAGATGATGGGCCGCCCGGTTCGCTACGGCGGCGAATTCGGTGGCTTCGAGGAACGGGGTAGCCACATGGCGACCATCGCCGAAGAGGCGCTGGCCGATATCGCGGTGGGCGAGGACGCCACCGTCAAGCGCTACATCAAGCGCATTCCACACGGGGTGGTGCTGGTCGTGGCCCCCTGGAACTACCCCTACATGACGGCGATCAATACGGTGGCGCCGGCGTTGATCGCGGGCAACTGCGTACTGCTGAAGCATGCCACCCAGACCCTGCTGGTGGGCGAACGGATGGCGCGTGCCTTCCATTCGGCTGGGGTGCCCGAGGCGGTGTTCCAGAATGTCTTTCTGGATCACGCGACCACCTCGACGCTGCTTGCCGATCGAGCGTTCGATTTCGTCAACTTCACCGGTTCCGTGGGTGGCGGCCGTGCCATGGAACAGGCGTCGGCCGGCACCTTTACCGGGCTAGGGCTCGAACTGGGCGGTAAGGATCCGGGCTATGTCATGGAGGATGCCGACCTCGATGCCGCGGTTGCCACCCTGATCGATGGGGCGATGTTCAATTCGGGGCAATGCTGCTGCGGGATAGAGCGCATCTATGTGCACGAGGATCTTTATGAGGCCTTTGTCGACAAGGCGGTGGCGGTCGTCGAGGGCTACAAGCTTGGCAATCCACTGGCCGCCGAGACGGATATCGGCCCCATGGCGAATATCCGCTTCGCCAGCGAGGTCCGTAGCCAGATCGATGAGGCCCTGGCCGCCGGCGCGAGGGCCAGGGTCACGCCGAAGCTTGAAGATGACGGCGGCGCTTATCTGAGTCCGCAGATCCTTACCGAGGTGACGCATGACATGCGCGTTATGCGCGATGAAAGCTTCGGCCCGGTGGTCGGCATCATGAAAGTGAGCGGTGATGAAGAAGCCATCCGGCTGATGAATGACAGTCGCTTCGGCCTGACCGCCAGCCTGTGGACGGCCGATATCGAGCGTGCCCAGCGCGTGGGTGAGCAGGTCGAGACCGGTACCGTATTCATGAACCGCGCGGATTATCTCGACCCGGGGCTGTGCTGGACCGGCTGCAAGGAATCGGGGCGCGGCGGCGGCTTGTCGGTGATTGGCTATCACAACCTGACACGCCCCAAGTCCTACTATCTAAAAAAAACAACAACCTAAAGATAAAGAAAACAACAACAGGCTAAAGAAGGTGACGACATGACATTGACGGGAAACTGGACGTATCCCACCGCCATTCGCTTCGGGGCCGGCCGGCTCGAGGAGTTGCCCGAGGCCTGTGCCGAGGCGGGCATCACTCGACCGTTGCTGGTGACGGATCGCGGTCTGGCCGAGCTGCCGATCACCACTGCCGCGCTGGACATCTTGGAGGCCTCGGGACTGGGTCGGGCGCTCTTCGCCGAGGTCGATCCCAACCCCAACGAGCGCAACCTGACGGCAGGGGTCGAGGCCTTTCGCGCGGGCGCTCATGACGGGGTGATCGCGTTCGGCGGTGGCTCGGGGTTGGATTTAGGCAAGATGGTGGCCTTCATGTCCGGCCAGACGCGTCCGGTATGGGATTTCGAGGATATTGGCGATTGGTGGACACGCGCCGATGCCGAGGCGATCGCTCCCATCGTGGCGGTGCCTACCACGGCCGGGACCGGCTCGGAAGTGGGACGGGCCAGCGTCATTACCAACACCGAGACGCACGAGAAGAAGATCATCTTCCATCCCAGGGTGCTGCCCCGGGTGGTGCTCTGCGACCCCGAGCTGACGGTGGGCATGCCCAGGGCGATCACCGCGGGTACCGGGCTCGATGCCTTTGCCCACTGCGTGGAGGCATTCTCGAGCCCACATTATCACCCGATGAGTCAGGGCATCGCGCTGGAAGGGATGCGGCTGGTCAAGGAGTACCTGCCGCGCGCCTATGCCGATGGCACCGATCTTGAGGCGCGTGCGCATATGATGAGCGCGGCGATGATGGGCTCCACCGCTTTTCAGAAGGGATTGGGGGCCATCCATGCGATGAGCCATCCGATTGGCGCGGTATTCAACTCCCACCACGGCACCACCAACGCGATCTGCATGCCAGCAGTACTGGAGTTCAACGCCGATCATATCCGCGAACGATTCGACATGGCGGCCGCTTATCTGGGGATCGAGGGCGGCTTCGACGGTTTCAGGACCTTCGTGCAGGCGCTCAACCATCAACTGGGTATCCCGCGTACGCTCTCCGAGATCGGCGCCGACCCGGAGCGCATCGACGACTTGGCCGCAATGGCTATCGAGGACCCCAGCTGTGGAGGAAATCCCGTGACCTTGACCGTCGACGATCTCAAGGCGCTGTTCCGTCAGTGCATGTGAGCAGCGCTCGACGGCCTGTGAGCGGTTTTCACTCTTCGTGCCAGGCCCGGTGACGATCATGCCTCGCAAGGACATCGAGCGAACACGCTGAGACGTATACGGGGATTCATTCATTATATCGAATGGTTTATGGGGTTTTTTGCGTTTTTCTTTTCAAAAAGGGCAACGAATAATAGATCTATTCGCATCACCTGCCCTGAATCCAATGAGAGGAATTTCGCATGGCCGTTCGCAATATTCTGTTGGTGACTGCCTCCATCCTCGGTGAGCATGGTCAATCACGTGCGCTGGCGACGCATTTCAAGGCGCAGCTCGGCGCGCGTGATGATGTGCAGTTGACCGAGCGCGATGTCGTAGCGCTCGACCTTCCACATCTCGACGGCGCCGAAATGGCCAGTTGGATGACTGCTCCCGACGAACGTGATGCAGCCCAGCACGAACTGGCGGCGCGCTCCGATACGCTGATCGAGGAGATGTTGGCGCATGACCTGATCGTGCTGGCGGTGCCGCTTTATAACCTTGGCATCCCGAGTCAGCTCAAGGCGTGGTTCGACCGCGTTCTGCGGGCCGGCAAGACGTTCAAGTATACGGAGAACGGCCCGGTGGGGCTGGTCGAGGGGAAACGCGCGCTGGTATTGGCGGCACGCGGCGGCCAGTACGTCGGTACCGAGATGGATACTCAAACCGGCCACGTCAGCAGTCTGCTGGGCTTGATCGGCATTCGCGATATCGACTGGATCTACGCGGAAGGCCTCAACATGGGTGAAGCGGTGCGTGAACGCGCTATGGGCGAGGCACGCCAGGCGGTGGCGAATTACACGGCGGAACGTCTCTGACGTCCGTGTATGACAGTAGCTGAACAACACAGAAGGCGGCTCAAGACGAGCCGCCTTCTGTGTGTCAGGGCGAGGCATCTGGCGTAAGGCACCGCGCCTGGAGGTCATCCAGCGGCAGGCAGGCGCTGGCTTGCGGTGCGACCAGGCGCTGGAAGAGTGAGGCGAAGGCGGCCCCATCGGGACGTGGGCCGGCGATACGTTGACTATCGATGGGGTGCCAGCCATTGGCGCCGCGCTCGGCAAGCGTGAAGTTGAACATGTGATAGCCAGGCGTGCCCAGCCGCAGGTCGGTAGCGATCAATTGGGTGGTGCCTTGGCGTTCCTCAGTGCGATAGCGCAGGAAAGGCCCGGCGAACCACGCAAGACGCCGTCCCGCTGCCGTCGCCAGTGCGGTGTCCTGCCATTCGCTGCCACGTGGCAGACGGGTCAGCGCCACCGGCGTGCGACCGTCGAAGAGACTCACGATGCCTTCGTAGTAGACGTCGTCCTTGACTACCGTGACGCGCCAGAGCAGGGCGTTGAAAGGCGTCGGCTGGATTAGCCGGGGGGCATCCTCGAGTCCTTGGTTGGCGAGGCTCGGGCCGATGCGCGCGGTTATAGTGTTCTGGGCGGCGACGGTAAAGGTCAGGTAAAAGCAGGCGAGCGTCAGCCCCCAGCCCAGCAGACGCGGTGAATAGCCCTTGATCAGTGCGGCGACCACGCCCACCAGCAACGGCAGCGTAAACAGTGGGTCGATGATGAAGATGCTGTGCCAACTCACCGGTGGAGTGGTCATCGGCCACCAGAGTTGGGTGCCATAGGTGGTGAAGGCATCCAGCAGTGGATGTGTCAGCAGGCAGCCGCCAAACAGTAGGCCCCAGCGCCAGGTGCCGATGGGCGGCGAGATTTGACGCCAACGCTCGCCTGCTCTGGCCAGTCCGGTCAATATGACGGCAAGGGCGCCGAGTACCCACAGGGAATGACTGAAACCTCGGTGATAAGTGTAATCGGCCACGGCGTCGCCGTAGTCGATGACCACGTCGAGATCGGGCAATGTGCCGAGCACGGCGCCGGCGATGACGGCCTTGCGTCCTAGACGGCGGCCCAGCACGGTACCGCCGATGGCGGCGCCGAGGCAGGCCTGCGTCAGTGAATCCATGCGCTGTGATCTCCCCTTGCGGCGGTGTGTCCCTGGTGGGCATTCATGCGGTGTGCAGCCACGGCGGCCGTTGTGCGCGTATCTGGTGCTGGATCGGGCAGTCTTCGCGATGGGCCCCCGGCAGGTAGCCGGTACTCATCAAAAACTCGTTGACGATTTCCGGGCCGGTGAAGCGGAAGGTGCGTTTGAATAGCGTTACCCATTCCGACAAGGCGAGCGGATGATGCGCGTCGAGCCAGGCGGCGAAGCTACCGTGAGACGCCTGCAGATCGAGCACGACGTTGGCATTGTGAATCGCGGCGTCGACCTTGCGACGATTGCGGATGATACCTGCATCCGCGAGCAGACGCGCCCTTTGCGTATCGTCGTAGGCGGCGACGCGTGCCACGGCAAAGTCATCGAAGGCCATTGAGAACGCCTCGCGCTTCTTGAGCACCGTCAGCCAGGAGAGCCCGGCCTGGTTGATTTCCAGGATCAGGCGCTCGAAGAGCCGGTCGTCGTCACGCACGGGAAATCCGTATTCGTGGTCGTGGTAAGGCCCATGAAAGGGATGGCCGGGGGCATGGTCGCAATACGTGCTCATGGGAAGTGTGCCTCGCGGAGTGTTGACGAATCGCCCTGCCGGTGATGAATTCGCCGTGACCGGTGGGCTGGTTTACCATAGACGTTTAGCCTGCATAACATCATGAGGAGCTTACCATGCAGTACCTGCATACGATGGTCCGTGTCGCCGATCTCGACGCCTCGCTGCGTTTCTACTGTGACCTGCTGGGCCTCAAGGAAGTGCGCCGCAAGGAGAACGAAAAGGGCCGCTTCACGCTGGTGTTCCTCGCCGCGCCGGAGGATGAGGAACGTTCGCGCGAGCAAAAGGCCCCGGAGGTCGAGCTCACCTATAACTGGGATCCGGAAACCTATACCGGCGGTCGCAACTTCGGTCACCTGGCGTACCGTGTCGACGATATCTACGCCCTGTGCCAGCACCTGATGGACAATGGCGTGACCATCAACCGCCCGCCGCGCGACGGCCACATGGCCTTCGTCCGTTCGCCGGACGGCATCTCCGTAGAGTTGTTGCAAAAAGGCGATGCGTTGCCCGCTCAGGAGCCGTGGGCGTCGATGGAGAACACCGGCAGCTGGTAAGTCGCCGCGTGTCGCGCCCCGTCCCTGCGGTGGGCGGGACGCGACTACCGCCGTAGGCTGCACGACCCCTTAGGCTCCCTAGGGCTGGAAAGGATGCCAAGTATGGCACAAGACGTGACTCTCCCGTCGGCGCTGCGCGATGCGTTTCGCCGTGAAGCCGATACGCTCGACGGCATCGACCGTGATGTCTACCTCGCCAATCGGCGCGATCCGTTGGAGCCGATCATCGGCCTGGGCCCACGCGACGCGCCGGTAGGCTTTTTCGGACGCGACCCCGGTCGTCAGGAGGTCGTGCATGGCGCGCCGTTCGTGGGCAGCGGCGGTCAGAAGGTGCGTGCCGGGCTGTATAAACATCTGCACGGGGAAGCGCTGCCCGATTTCGAGGCTTCGCTTACCGTGGGGCGGCGTTATTTCTGGGCCAACACCGTGCCCTACAAGCCGATCGGCAACAAGGCGTGGTCGATGGCGGTCAAGAAGCGCTTTCAGCCCTTGATGGCGGCACTTTTGATCGCGCACTGGCAAGGCCGCACTCTGATTACCCTGGGGCGCGAGGCGTTCTTGTGGTTCGCCATCGGTCAGCCGCGCGAGATCAAGCGTGAACTGGAGGCTTTCTGGGCGCGCGAGGACCGCTTCGAGGCGCTGCATACCACCGTGCTATCGCTTCCCGATGGGCGTAGCGCCGAGTTCCAGTTGGCGCCGCTGCCGCATCCCTCTCCGCTCAATCAAACCTGGTACAAGCGCTTTCCGGCATTGCTCGATGCGCGCCTCGCTGCTCTGGAAAGTGTCCGCTGAAGGGCATGAGTCGGATCAGTCGGGCTGCATCGCCAGGCGCCCGCTGCCCATGAGCATGACCGCCAGGGCGCCGCACAGAAACATGCCCTGCAATTCCAGCGTCCAACCGCCCTGCGCATTGAGCGTCAGCAACTCGTCGCGATGGACGAGGACAAACGCCACCAGCATGTTACCGGCCATCAACAGGCCGCCGATGCGCGCCTGCCAACCCAGGATGGCCATCAACGGCGCAACGATCTCACCGATGAGCACCCCATACGCGAGGAAGACCGGGACGCCCATGGCGTCGAGCATGTTGCCGATGTCGGTAATGCTGGCGGGTGACAGGAGCTTGTCGATGCCGTGCAGCAGAATCAGCCCGCCCACGGCCAGGCGCAGAATCAGTTTTCCCAGGTCGTCATGATGCAGCAGTCGTTGCATGGAGATCGGCATCCTTCAGCGTGTGAAACCGGCATCTAGCCGGACAAGGCGTGTGAACTTTCGCATGTTCGCGCGTCGCTCACCAGCGATCGTACTGATTAACATTTCTTTACGTTTTACTAGCACTTTGGCGTGCATTAACTAAGCTTTCTTAGCTAATGCCGCTGGAAGCGGATCCTTGCAGATATTGGCACCGATACTGGCGGGTAAGGCCGTCATCCGGTGGAGACACATAACGATCCTTGCCCTGAGGTCCTCCCAGAAGGGTGGGCAGAGGCGAGGACGCTACGTTGCGAAACACGCAACGGTACGCGGGTAGAAAGGGATATCCAAGATGACTTCAAGGGCCTTGCAGCGGCTCTGGGGATGGTCGTGCAGTGCGCCGGGGGTTTTGCCGCTGGAGCAACGCCGCAGCTACGAGGTGGTAGCGCAGACCTTCGTGCTCGCAAGCTTGGGACATTTGTTGTTTGCATGCGTGCTGATCGGCTTGCAGATTCCGCTGCTGATTGTTTTGAACCTCGCCTGCGTGGCGACCAATGCTGCGGCGTTGATGCTACACCGGCGCTTGCAACTGACCTGGGCAATGACCGTCAAGCTGGCTGCAACGCTAGTGTTGATCACGCTGAGCGTGTGGTTGATTGGTCACGATGCTGGCTTCGAATATTACTTTTTCTTGCTGCTTTGCGAGATGTTGATCAGCGACATGGCGGCGCGTTACAAGATCGTGATGAGTAGCACGATCGGTAGCGTGGCGCTGGCCACGCTTTTGATGGCACCGCAATCCACCCCCTGGATGCTGGAAACTGCAGATTTCCGAGAGGACATCCGCCTGACCAACCTGGTCATGGTCTTCCTGATCCTAGGGCTGATCCTGTGGCGGCTGCATGCCATTACCGAGCGCTGCGAGCACCATTTCCGGCGCGATGCCACCCACGATTACCTCACCTCGGTGCTCAATCGTCGCGCCATCTTTCATGAAGCCGACATGCTGTGGCAGCAGGAGCGGGATTTCACGCTACTGCTGCTCGATGCCGACCACTTCAAGCAGGTCAATGATACCCATGGCCATACCGCAGGCGACGAAGTATTGCGTCACCTTGCGTATATAGTGCGTGGCGCCTTGCGCGAAAACGATCGTCTCGGGCGCGTGGGCGGTGAGGAATTCCTGATCGTCTTGCCCGACAGCACGCGTGACGATGTGCTTGCGGTGGCATCACGCATTCGTCGATGCCTGGCCGACCAGCCGTGTCGACTGGAAGCGTTGACCCTCCCGGTGACGTTCTCCATGGGCATGGCTGCGGCCAAGGAAGTCACATCATTGCAAGCGCTCATCGACATGGCCGATCGTCGCTTGTATCGCGCCAAGTCCGCCGGGCGCGATCAGCTGGTCATGAGTGACCTGGAGATCATCGGGCCGGCGGCGGCATTGTGAGATGTCCGGAAACGCCGTGTGGATATCGTGTCATCTAATACGGATACCCTAGCGCAACGAAGCGATAACATGGCATTTTGCTTATTTGGCGTTTGACGAATTTCATGCTGCAAAGCGGCTAAATTCATACACGAATCGTCCTTTTGATGCGTCGAATATGACTAACCTTGCTAGGGAATCGATGCAGGGGGAGGCCCGTCGCATGACGTGGCCTAACGCAATAAAAAGGGATTCGTTCATCATGCCGCTACGTACCTATCGTCTCTGGGGAGGCCGAGGCGCATCGTTGCCTCCGTATTGCCCCCTGCCGCCGGAATACCGTCGTTATTTCGATACCTTCGCCCATCTGTATGCCATGGCGTTGGTGGCCTATGCCGGTTTGATGCTGCCGCTGTTCGTCTGGCTAGGACGCCCCAGTCCGATATTGATCGTTGTGTTCAGCGTGTTGATGACACTCGGTGCACGCGGGCTGCATCATCGAGGCTACATGGCCTGGGGTGCGGCCTTGCTGTGGGGCATGATGCTGCTGCTGATTGGTGAGGCGATTCGCCTCTACGGCGCCGGTGTAGGCTTCGAGTTCTACGTGAGCCTGGCACTGCTGGTGCTGCACATCAGCGCGATTCCGCGCAGTTACAAGATCGTGTTGTCGCTGTTGCTGCTGGGCGTGATCGGCGTGTTGTTGATGAGCATGCACCAGGGTACGCCCTCGGTTGAGCTATCACCAGCAGTGGCGACGTGGCTTTTGTGGGTCAATCTCGTGCTGACAGGAGTACTATTCGCCGGCGTACTGATGGGGTTGGAAGGCGTCACCGAGCGGCTCGAACGCGCATATCGCCGTGAAGCGTTGCACGACATGCTGACCGGTGCCCTCAATCGTCGTGCGATCGTCTCCATTGCCGAGCGCTGGCAGCGCGCCAAGCGGCCTTTCGCCGTAGTGTTGCTGGATGTCGATCACTTCAAGCGTTTCAACGATCTACATGGACATGCCACGGGGGACGCGGCGCTCTGCCATCTGGTGAACTGCCTGCGCCAAGGACTGCGCGATGGTGACATGCTGGGGCGTTACGGTGGCGAGGAGTTCATGCTGCTGCTCCCGGAAACGTCGCGTGGCGCTGCCATGGCGGTCGCCGAGCGCGTCGCGGCCGTCGTGCGCAACCAGCCCCTGGTGCTACCCGACAAGTCGCTCGGCATGACCGTCAGTCAAGGTATCGCGGTGCACGACGAAGCCGTGACGCTAAGCGAGCTGCTGGAGTTGGCCGATCGGCGGTTGTATGCCGCCAAAGGGGCAGGGCGCGATCGTGTCATGGCCTTGGAAGCCTTTGACACGCTGTCCCCCATGCCGGTCCGGTGTGTCATCGAAGGCGCAGAGGCGTGCCCGTTCGAACCGCCTCGGCGACATGATGATTCAGTGGTCAAGGCGTGATCGTCGCGTTCGGCACTGCCGGAGACGGCACCAGGGCACGTGCTTGCGAGGGCGCCAGCCCGGCAAGAAAATCTGCCAACTCGGTACGCCGACGCAGGACGTTGAAGCGCTTGGCGGCCTCGTCGTCACGTCCACGCATCTGGTTGAGCCACTGCTTGAGCAGCGAGACCACGATCTTTTCCGGCAGGTGCATGCGCATACGCTGGGCATAGGCCGTCAGCATCTCGGCACGTGCTGACCAGGGCGTCTCCGGTGAGCGCTCGCCGGTGCTCTGCCAATGCTTGATGCGCCGTGCCAGCCAGGGGTCGGCGAGCATGCCGCGTCCCAGCATTACATCCGTGCAGCCTGATAGCGTACGTGCCTTCCAATAGTCTTCCAGTGTCCAGATATCGCCGTTGGCGATTACCGGTATCGTCAGCCGGGCGCGAATGCGTCCGATCCATTCCCAATGCGCGGGCGGTCGATACCCTTCGCGACGGGTGCGGGCATGTACCACCAGGTGTGCCGCACCTCCGGCCTCGGCGGCCTCGGCACAGGCCAGCGCCAAGTGCTTGTCATCGAAGCCCAGGCGGATCTTGGCCGTCACGTCGATCCCCAGGGGCGTCAGCGCTTCATGGACGGCATGCACGACGTTGTAGACGCAATCAGGGTCGCGCAGCAGCGAGGCGCCGCCGTCATGGCGATTGACGGTCTTGGCCGGGCAGCCGAAGTTGAGATCGACTTGGCGGGCGCCGAGTGCCTGGGCGTGCACTGCGTTGGCTGCCAGGGCATCGGGGTCGGAGCCGAGTAGCTGCAAGTGAACTGGTGTACCGTTCGAGGTCGCGCAAGCGGCGTGTTCGAGCTCGGGACAGTGACGCAGGAACACTCGCGCCGGTAGACGCGCGTCGACCACGCGCACGAACTCGGTCACCGTCCAGTCGAGCGCACCGTCGGCGCTCAACAAGTCCCGCGTGACCACGTCGATCACGCCTTCCATCGGGGCTAAACCGATGCGTCCGCTGGCCACTTGCGTCATGTGCCTGCCGTTACCCTCGATGTCATTGCAACCCCCCCCTGAATCGGACGGGGTATTATGTCATTACCCCCCCGACGATGAGAAAAACGATAGTGGGTGCTTTGGCGTTGCTTCATGGCAAGGTGAGATGAGTGAGTCGACCCTTGAGGCGCGAGGTCAGCTCGCTCAAGTCGCTGTCGCGCTCGCGTGGCCAGGCGATATCGAGCGTCACGCCGTCGGCGTCGTAATCGGCGCTCTCGATGAGGGCATCCTGCGTGGTGAGCCACTCGCGGGCAATGGCCTCGCCGGCGAAATCGATGCGTACCCGCAGCGTGCGGCGCTCGATGAAGGAGCGCCGGGGCAGGCCCTCGAGTGCCTGGATGACTGCCTGTGTATAGGCGCGCACCAGGCCGCCGGTGCCCAGTTTGGTGCCGCCGAAGTAACGAATCACCACGCAGCCGATCTGTCCCAGCCCCGAGCCTTCCAGTGCCTGATACATGGGCCGCCCCGCGGTACCGCCGGGCTCGCCGTCGTCGGAAAAGCCGATGGCGTTCTGCTCACCGGGCGCACCGGCGATATAGGCCGTGCAGTGGTGACTAGCGTTGGGATGAGCTGCCCGCGCTTGCGCCAGCAACGCGTCGAAACTGGCGATATCGGGGATGAAAGCCGTCCAGGTAATGAAGCGGCTTTTCTCGATTTCGATCTCGTGGTAACGATACTCACCGGATGCGAGGTCGGGAATCGCGTAGCGCATCAGTGACTCGTGGTCGCGTGACGCATCACACCCATCACCAGCCCCAGCACTTGTACATCGTCGTTCTTGAGATAGATCGGCGGCATGTCATCGTTGGCGGGTTGCAGGCGCACGCCGGATTTTTCGATATAAAGCCGCTTGAGTGTGACTTCCTGGTTATTGATCTGTACCACGGCAGTTTCGCCGTTCTCGGCCGACTCGAAGCGCTCAATGATGATGATGTCGCCATCGAAGATGTTGCTGTCGATCATCGAATCGCCGCGCACGCGCAAGGCGTAGGTGTTGCGTCGCACCATGCGCGACGGCACATGGATGGCCTCGTTGTCGGGGCAGGCCTCCATGGGCAGCCCGGCGGCGACCACGCCCAACAGGGGAATCTCGACGAAATCGGTGGCGTCGATCTCCTCCCAGGCGGCGTCCGATAGTGGCAGGTTCGGCAGGCGCTGCAGGTAGTGCGGCGTAACGTGCGACATGACCCTCTCCCTCGGATGATCCTTCGGCATCATAGCAAGGCGGGGCGAGGCGGCAAATCCCGCTGGCACTTGAGCCTTGGGTTCTCCGTGGCCTAGCCTTATCGTGCCCGACGCCTAAGGAGATTCCTGAGATTGCGTCAGGCCCGATACGCCGGTGGAAGCGTTGGCGGCTGTCAATTGCTCGAATTGTTTTGCCGGGACGGGTGGACTGAACCAGAAACCTTGCCCCCAAGCCTCGTTCGTTGTCGTTTCCAGCAGCAACTGACGCTGTTGTTGAGTTTCGATACCCTCGGCGATGATCTGAAGGTCGAGGCTGCTCGCCATCTGGTGAATGATGGTGACCAAGGCGCTTCCCTTGCTGTTCGGCCGGCCCAGTTCATTGACGAAACTGCGGTCAATTTTCAAGGTCTGGATTGATAGGTGCTGTAGTCGGCTCAGTGATGAGTAGCCCGTGCCAAAGTCGTCAACGGCCAATTGAAAGCCTTGGTCGTGGAGCGCTTTCAGCAAGGTTTCGATCTCGGCCGGATCTTCCATTAGCGCATTTTCCGTGACTTCCAGATGTATCCAAGAAGGATCGATGTAAGGCGTGACCAAATCGGCAAAGTGTTTGGCATCCCCGTTCGGGTAGAGCTGGTTGATGCTCAGGTTGACCGCCATGCTGAGATGTAAGCCTTGACGATGCCAATCGCGCAACTGGCGGGCGGCCGTTTCCAGTACCCAGTCCCCTAAGGGGATGATCAACCCTATTTCTTCTACCAGCGGCATGAAAGTGCCTGGTGTCAGGATTTCCCCATCTCCCTGAGGCCAGCGGATCAGCGCTTCGGCAGCGACGATTCGACAGGAATCGAGTTCGAATATGGGCTGGTAATAAAGTTCGAACTGTTCCTGTTCTAGTGCCTGACGCAGCCTGGTTTCCAAAGAGAAGCGCCGCTGGCGGCTAGCCGCGAGATCGTTTGAAAACAAGTGGCTTTGCTTGCCTCCTAGACGTTTCGCTTCGTACATCGCCTTATCGGCATTCTCGATGAGCAGGGCGGGAGTGCGGCCATGCTCGGGAATCAGACTGATACCGATGCTAGCGCTCAGTTGATGAGTATAGCCGCCCACCATCAGTGGTTCGCTTAGGTGAGCGATAATCCTGTTGGCGAGGTGATGGGCAATGTCGATGATTGCCGCAGGCTCTCGAGGAATGCCATCGCGGGCAGCACCGCTCAAAACTACGAGAAATTCGTCACCCCCCTGGCGAACCACCAGGTCAGAATCGCGCACCGCAGCCTGCAGTCGCTGGCCGAGTTGTCGCAGAACTTCGTCGCCCACTTCGTGACCCAGGCCGTCGTTGATCAGCTTGAAGCCGTCCAGATCAATGAACAGGATGGCGTGGTCGGTCTCTCGTGTTGCATGAGTTGCAAGGAGATCGTCCAGATAATGGATCAGGTGCCGGCGATTGGGTAGTCCGGTTAATGCATCGGTGTAAGCAAGATAATGGATTTCAGCGGCTTGTTGTTCACGGACACCCTTAATGCGCAAGGAGTTCAGTCCGAAAGCCAAGTTGGCGGCGAGATGTTCCAGCAGTTGACATTCATCGCGGTCGAAGTGGCCGGACTGATTAGCGTAGAGGGCCAGACAACCGGGCGGGCCGATTTCAGTCTTCAGTGGCAGTACGATGGCCGCCGCAAGCTGGTGCGTTATGGCACGTTCGCGAAGCTGGGAGGCAGGTAGCGTATCCGCAATATTGTTGACGATACGCGTTGTGTTGGTACGGATGCCTTGAGAGAGTGTTTCGGCGTACTGTGTTGCCTGGCTCAAGATGTGCTTCAAGTCAGAAATGAAGGCCTGGGAAGTGCCGGCCCAGGCGGAGATGTTCAGCGTCGGGTCGTTCTGGGCACTGCTGAAGCCGATCCAGGCTAGATTATAGCCCTCTTCATCAACCACAGCCTGGCAGAGTGCCGTGATTAACTCGCTCTCGGATCTTGAACGTACAATGATGCTGTCGCAGGCACTCAGAGTCCGCAGGGCCTGGACCACACCCACCAGCTTTTGCCGGGCGTCGTCCTGCTCTCTGGCTAAGGTACGCAGGCGCAGCAGGTTATTGATACGGGCTTGCAACTCGGCCTGGCTAGTAGGAATCCGCAGAATGTCATCGACATTCTTGCCCAGTTCGTCCGCAACGTGAGGATGGGCGTTCCCCCGATTTTCGGCTACCAGCAATACCGGTAGCACCATGGGGCTGGCATGCTGTCGCAGCTCATGGACCAGCTGGTAATAGCGGCGCAGGTAGGCGACATCAATCACCACCAGGTCAGCCTCTTGAGCATGGCGTTCATGGTCGTCGAAGAAGCCATGAATCAGACTAAACGTGTGGCCCAGAAAACGTTCTAGCAATTTCCCATTGGCGGGATTTGCCAGAGCCACCGCGATGCGCGGGGGGGCGTGCGGGGGGCTGGTGGATGTCATCATGTGGTATCCCGGGAATTGGTCGTTACTTCAGGAATGCCGCCCAGGATGCCCCGCAGCCCGTGAAACGGTTGACCGACCTTCAGTCCTTCAGAGGTAATATCGAATTCGCGTAACGTTTTCTCGAAACCACCGGCGCGTTTCTTCAATACACCGATCGATTTGCGCAGCTCGCTGTCCAGCTCAATGTAACGGAGCATGATGATATTGTCGGCGAGGTAGCTGAGGCCGTACTCGGTCACCCGGGTCTGCTGTCCGGTGATAGAGAAAACTTCGTTGACCAAGAGTACGGTGACGCCCATGTTGACCAGATAGCGACACAGGGCATGTACGCGTTGCTGCAAGTCCTCACCGCGTACCGATTGCTGATAGCCGGACAGGCTGTCGATCATCACCATGGTGGCGCCGCACTCTTCAATCTCGATGCGTACCCGGGCGGCAAACTCGTCGGGGTTGTAATGCAGCGATTCGACTGCTTCAAAATTCAGGTGCCCGGCGGCCATCATTTCTTCCACGGGCAGACCGACTTGCCGGCACCGGGCAAGGAATGTCGAAGCGCCTTCGTCGAAAGAGTAGATCACCGAGCGTTCGTGGCGTCTGGCGGCTTCACTCATCAGTTGGGCGCCGAGCGTGGTCTTGCCTACCCCGGTGGGTCCTGACAGTAGGGTGATCGTACCCCGCTCAAGTCCGCCGTGGGTGAGAGCATCGAATTCCGGCAGTCCGGAGCCTAGCGGAGCATGCTCCACCTGGCGGCCATGGTGGCTGGGTACCAGACGTGGGTATAGCGTCATGCCGTCGTCGCCCAGGCTGAAATAGTGCGCGCCTTGGGCAAATGAAGAGCCCCGCAGCTTGGTGACCTGGCACTGACGCCCGCTGTCGGTTTGTTCCAGCGTAATGACGCCGTCACTGAGAAAGGCCAGGGTCTCGTCATCATCGTCACTTGGCCCTTGCTCCGAGGTGAACAAGACCGTCGCGCCCTCGGCCGTGAGCTTTCGCAACAGCGACATCGCCTGCTTGCGGAACAGGAACGTATCGGCCGAGAGGTAGCGCATCTGACTGAGGGAGTCGATCAGTATGCGTTTCGGTTGATGTTCCCGAACGTAGTCCAGAATACTGTCGTGGAGGCTATTGCCTTCCACGTCCCAACTTTCCAGCAAGGTATAGGTGTCGCCGGATTCCTCTTGTCCCGGCGAGAGGTCCAGCACATCCACGCCTTCCATCGACAAGCCGATACCCACGGCGTTATCGCGCAGCTGCTGCTCCGCCTCACCGAGGCTGACGAACAGGCTATTCGACTGGGGGGCATTGATCAGGAAATGTAAGCCTAGAGTGGTTTTGCCCGAGCCAGGTCCACCACGGAGTAGATAGGTACGCCGGGGGATCAGGCCTCCCCGGAGAATTTCATCGAAGCCAGGGACACCAGTACGAATTCGGTTCTCGGCCAAAGTGGGCATGTCGTTCTCCTGTGCTGCAAGTCTCTTAACTGCTACCGGCAATTTGCACTACAGAAGGTAACTTTCCCTGATACACATCTTTTGCGTGGAGCCGTTGGGTTTGAGGTATGCGCTCTGATTACGGCTAGAAATAGCGTATGGCAGTATTTCTCGCTGTCTTTCCCTGAAAGTTAATGCTAAGTGGTCGTCACTTTCGAAGTAAACCTAGATCCGCAGAATAACGTTGGCCGTGCACCAGGCGAGACCTGCCCTGGGCGTCCGGACCTTGTTCTGGCGGCGTAGAGTTGGTGATGGGGCTTGGGCCGCGCCGGTGCCTCGGATAGACTGCGTGCTTTCATGCATGGCTCGAGCATCGGGCCGCGACTCATCCTGGGGAATTTCGGCAGCGCATGCGCCTCACGTCCATCAAATTGGTCGGCTTCAAGTCGTTCGTCGATGCGGTCAATGTGCCGTTCGCCGGCAACATGACCGCCATCGTCGGCCCCAATGGCTGCGGCAAGTCGAATATCATCGACGCCGTGCGTTGGGTGATGGGCGAATCCTCCGCCAAGACGCTGCGCGGCGAGTCGATGACCGATGTCATCTTCAACGGCTCCACCGGACGCTCGCCGGTAGGGCAGGCATCCATCGAACTGGTTTTCGACAACAGCGACGGGACCATGGGCGGCGCCTATGCCCAGTACGCCGAAATCTCCGTCAAGCGCCAGGTCACCCGCGACAGCCAATCCAACTATTTCTTCAATGGCCAGAAGTGCCGGCGTCGCGATATCTCCGATCTCTTCCTGGGCACGGGGTTGGGGCCGCGTTCCTACGCCATCATCGGGCAGGGCATGATTTCGCGACTGGTCGAGGCGCGCCCCGAGGAGCTGCGCTCGACACTGGAGGAGGCGGCGGGCGTTTCCAAGTACAAGGAACGCCGCCGCGAAACCGAGAATCGCCTGCGCCGCACCCAGGAAAATCTCGACCGCCTCGATGACATTCGCGAGGAGCTCGACAAGCAGCTCGAGCGTTTGAAGCGCCAGGCCGATGCCGCGCGTCGCTATCAAACCCTGAAGAACGAGGAGCACCGCCTCAAGGGCGAACTGGCGCTGCTGCGCGCGCGGGCGTTCCGGACCCAGCAGCATACCCAGGAGCAACACGTCCGCGAGCTGGAAACCCAAGTCGAGCAAGAGATTCTCGGCCAGCGCCAATGCGAAAGCCGTCTGGAAGAGTCGCGTCTGGCACACGACGAGGTTGCCGCCGAGCTGGAGACCCATCAGGCCCGCTTCTATGAGACCGGTGCCGCCATTGCGCGCATCGAGCAGTCCATCGAACATGCGCGTTCGCGCGATCAGCAACTGGCGCAGGATATCGAGGATGCACGCCGCGAGTTGGGCGAACTCGAACAGTTGGGGGCCCAGGACGACGAGCGTCGCGCGGCCCTGGACGAACGCCTGGAGAGCATCGCCCCCGAGCTTGAAGAGGCTCAGGAAACGCTGGAGATGCTGCAGGAATCGCTGGACGCCGCCGACGAAGAAGCCGCCACCGCGCAACAAGAGTGGGAGCGTTTCAACGAAAGCGATCGTGATGTGGCGCATGGGGCCGAGCGTGCCCAGGACGACGTGCGTCGCCTCGAAAACACCATCGCCGAGCTGGACGATCAGATCGGCAAGCGTCGCCAGCAACGCCAGGAGCTGCCCGACGTCGAGGCGTTGCGCGGCGAGCGCGGTGAACTGCGCGAGCAACTCGAAGCGCTGGATCTCGACCAGGAAGCGTTGGAAAGCCAGCGCGAGCGCCTGCAGCAACAACGCGAGGACGCCCAGGTACGCCTCGACGAAGCGGCGGCTCAGCGCGACACCCAGCGTTCGCAGCTGAGCCGCCTGCAGGGCGAACTGGCGTCGGTGGAGGCTTTGCTCGATGCCGCCCTGACCGATGACGACGCCGCTCTGGAGTCGCATCTCGAGCGCCATGGCCTGGCCGAGGCGCCGCGTCTGGCCGAACGGTTGGAGGTCGCCGCGCCCTGGGAGACGGTCGTGGCCTGGGTCTTGGCGCCGTGGCTCAAGGCGCGTCTTGCGACGACGTCCGCCATGGCCGAGATCGTCGCCGATGCCCCGCCTGCTGAATTGGCATTACTGGGTGGCGATGACGTGGCGCCGGTGGCCGGCACATTGGGCGAGCAGGTCGACGGTGCCGGGGCGCTGGGCACCTGGCTCAACGGCATTCACTGCGCCGCCGATGAAGACGCCGCCTGGGCGATGCGCGCGCGCTTGGCGGCGGGCGAGAGCGTGGTCACCCCTGGCGGGCTGTGGCTAGGCCCGGATTGGGTACGCCGGCGCGGCGAGTCGGCGTCCGAGGATGGCGTGCTGGTCCAGCGCCGTCGACGCGAGACACTGCAGGCCGATATCGCGGCGCTCGAGGCATCTCTCGAGACGCTCGAGGAAACGTTGCAGAGCGCGCGTGAAGCGGTGGAACACGCGGCGGCGGAACTCGAATCGCTGCGTCTTCAGGAGCGCGATCTCGGGCAGCGTCGGCAGCAACTGGCCTCGCGCGAGGCCGGACTGGCGAGCCGCCTGGAGCAGCTCGACGCGCGCTCCCGTGAGCTCGATGACGATGTGGCGCAGCTCGTCGAGCGGCATGCCGAGCGGCGCCTGGAACTCGAGGAAACGCGTGAGCGCTGGCAGGCGGCGATGAACGACGTGGACGCCAACAGCCAGACCCGTGAAACATTGGAAAATCAGCGTCGCGAAGCGCGGGAAAAAGCCCAGTCGCTACGCCAGCAGGTAGCGCCCGCGCGCGAACGCCAGCAACATCTGGCGATGGAGCGTCAGCGTTTGGAGACGGAGCGCTCGGGGCTCGATCAGCAGCATGCGCGCTCGCGCGATCAGCGTGAGCGCCTGGCCGAAAAGCTCGCCATGCTCGAAGAGCAGCGCGCCACCCTGCGTGAGCCAGAAGAGGAAACCCGCGAGCGGCTCGACGAATTGCTCGACCGCCGCAGTCGCGAGGAAGCGACGCTCAACGCCTCGCGCGATCGCGCACATCAATTGGCCGAGACGCTGCGTGACACCGAGGCGGCGCGCCAGGAACATGAGCGCAATCTCGACGGTCTACGTGGCAAGCTCGAAGAAGCGCGTATGCAGGTGCAGGCCCTGACGCTGAAAGCCGATGCGCAGGATTCACACCTCGAAGAACTCGGGCACGATGTCGACGCGTTGCGTGAAGGGCTCGATCCCAACGCCACCGAATCGGCATGGCAGACCCGGCTCGACGAGCTCGGCGAGAAGATCCGTCGCCTCGGCGCCATCAACCTGGCCGCCATCGAGGAGTACGATCAGCAGGCCGAGCGGCGTGACTATCTCGAGGCCCAGCATGCCGAACTGAGCGAGGCCATCGAGACCCTGGAAAGGGCGATCCGGCGTATCGATCAGGAAACGCGGACGCGTTTCAAGCAGACTTTCGATCAGGTCAATGCCGGCTTCGGCGAACTTTTTCCCAAGGTCTTCGGCGGTGGGGCCGCATGGTTGACGCTAACCGGCGACGATTTGCTGGAGACGGGGGTGGCGATCATGGCGCGCCCACCGGGCAAGAAAAACACCACCATTCATCTCCTATCGGGGGGTGAAAAAGCACTGACGGCATTGTCGCTGGTATTTGCTATCTTTCAGCTCAACCCGGCACCATTCTGTATGCTCGACGAAGTCGATGCGCCGTTGGATGATGCCAACGTGGGACGTTACGCCAAGCTGGTGAAAGAAATGTCAGAGAGTGTTCAGTTCATTTACATCACACACAATAAGATTGCCATGGAAGCGGCCGAGCGATTGATGGGCGTGACCATGCAGGAAGCCGGGGTATCCCGGCTGGTATCGGTAGGAATCGACGAGGCGGCGACCCTGGCAGACGCATGAACGACTTGCAGAAAATCGCCAAAAGGGTTACCAACACTATTGTGTGAGCCTCGACAGGGATATTGAAGGGTGATTGCTCTGAGCTAAGGGTACTACTTGACATTCAAAAAAAGTGGCCCTTTTTTTGTTAATCGCGCTATGCTTCTTCACGAACGAGTTTTAATCATGGCGCCAATAGCGAACAGGCAAGACTACCCATGGAACTAAGAGAGTGGCTAATCATCCTGGGGTTGGTGCTGGTGACGACCATCGTGATCGATGGTGTGCGTCGACTCCAGCGCCAGCGCCGCGTTCCGCGCCTCGACCAGGCCGCGCATAGTCAGGGGGCCGAGGGCAGGGACGCCGAGGAAGAGGATCCGGAAAAAGCGGCCCGTGAGGCGGAGGTCCGGCGGGAATTGCCCAATGGAGGTGCGCGTGTCGTGCGTGATGCCACCTTCGATCGTAGCGAGGAGCGTGAGCCGGTACGGCCGGAATCGCCTTTGCGGCAGGAGCGAATTCCCGAGGAAAAGCTCAAACCCAGTGTGCTCAAGCGTAGCCGGGGCAGTGCTTATGAGGACCGTGCGCATCGGGATGCTGAGGCTCAGGAGGGCAAGCGTTCAGGCATGCAGGGCATGAAGGATGCGGTGCGCGCGGGGGCTCAGCGCATGAGTGCCTCGGCCCAGCGCTTCACGGCGTCTCGTGACCACGATGATGAGCGCCTGACGGAAGACGAGCATCCGCATCACGAGCCGACGCTTGAGCCATCATCGGCTCGAGAGACTGCGCCCGACACGGCATCGCGCCCGACAATGGACGAGCCGGCGCAGCATCGCCAGGAGACTGCTACGCGGCGGACAATGTCTGAGGAGTCCCCGGCGGTTCGTGCCACGGACGAAACGGCCGATGAATCACTGCGGCCGGCGTCTACCGAGGAGCCGGCGGACCAACCCGCGCGCGCCGAGGAGCACATGACGCGCCGCGAGGTGGTGACCGATCATCCGGCGGTGGAGCGTGCCAAGCGCAATCCGGTGCATGCCGATCGCGCACGCGAGGCGTTGTCCGACGCCGAGGAAGTCATCGTCATCAGCGTTCTGTCACGCGATGAGGCGGGTTTCCAGGGTCCGGACCTGCTCAATCTGATGCTGGCCTGCGGGTTGCGTTACTGTCATGAAATGGGCGTTTTTCACCGTTTCGAGACCGAATCGGACGACAGTGCCTTGCAGTTCACGATGGTCAACGTGCTCAAACCGGGGGTGTTCGATCTCGACGACATGGACGAGTTCGCGACGCCGGGGGTGACGTTCTTGATGCCGTTGCCCAGCGCGCATGATAGCGCGGCGGCGTTCGAGGCCATGTTCGAAACCGCCATGGTGCTGGTACGTAACCTCAGTGGTGAGCTGAAGGACGAAAACCGCAGCGTAATGACTGCGCAGACGGTGGAGTTCGCTCGGCAGCGCGTGCAGGAATTCGAACGCCGCCATCGCCTGCATCGCTATCAGGCGAATTGAGAGCGCTGGCATCGCGATTCTTGCCTGTTCTTGAAGACGGTTGTTCTTGAAAACGACTGTTCTTGAAAATCAGCGGGGCCCTTCGGGGCCTCGTTTTTTTATCCACCCGACGATGCGGTCGCCGTCATGGTGTCGGGCGGTCGGTCGTGAGGAGTCCTTGCAGCGCGCTGGTATCCAGACAGCGGTAGGTGAACGAGGGGCGTCCCACCTGCCCGTAGTGGAAAGACTCGCCGAGATAGCCGTGCTCGGTCAGGTATTTCAAATACTTGCGCACCGAGACGCGAGACATGCCGGTGGCCGGGATGAGGCTTTCGGTGGTGAAGGTTTCTTCATCGAGGGCCAGAATGGCCTGAGCGATTTGTACTAGCGAGGGTGTCGTCAGCCCCTTGGGCAGCCCATCGCTACGCGTCTGGCGTGGCCTGGCGGGCTGGAAGAGCCGGTCGAGGTCGCGTTGGTCGGCTTGTTCGGGGAGGCGCTCCAGCGTGGCGCGCACGCGTCGGCAGGCATCGACGGCGACCTTGAAGCGCTCGAACTCGAAGGGTTTGACCAGATAATCGCGCACGCCGAGGCGTCGCGCAGCGCGCACGGTTTCGGTCTCGCTGGCGGCGGTGATCAGGATGACGTCGATGTCGCGCCCCAACCGCTGCAGGTAACGGACGATTTCCAGCCCATTGCGACCGCGCAGATAGACGTCGAGCAGGATGACGTCGACGGCGTCGCGTTCCAGCACGTCCAGGGCGCCAGGGACATCACCGCATTGTGCGACCAATGTCACGTCTTCGAGCCGGTTGAGGTATTCGACGTTGAGGCGCATGACCATGGGGTCATCCTCGACGATGAGTACTTGCAGTGGCGTATCGCTCATGCCGGCGTTCTCATTGCTCGCTCATTTCTCAGTGGTGGATGAAACGGGATAAGGCAGGGCGACTTCGATCAGGGTGCCGCGCCCGGGTTCGGAATACAGTGCCAGGGTACCGTCATGTGCTTCGACATGCTCGCGCACCATCGCTAGCCCGAGGCCACGTTGGCCTCCCTTGGAGGAGATGCCGCTGGCGAAGATGCGCTCCCGCATGGATTCAGGGATGCCGGGGCCGGTGTCTTGTACATGCAGTGATAGCAGGGCGGCGTCGACACCCATTGTAAGTGTGACGTGGCGCTCGAACTGCTCGTCGACGGCGTCGAACGCGTTCTCCAGCAGATTGCCCAGCACGATGACCAGCGTATGGATCATGGCGGGATCGCGCGGTACGGGGATGGCGTCCTCGACATCCACCGTCAAGGTAATGTCACGCTCGCGAGCCTCGCTCTGCTTCCCCAGCAGAAAGCCCGCCAGCACCGGTTCGTCGATGCCTTCGACCAGGGCTGTGCCCGGCGCGACTTGATGGTCCGCGACGTCGCGCAGGTAGCGGTGCAATGCGGGATATTCCTCCAACTGCACCAGGCCGAGCATGACATGCAGCTTGTTCTTGAACTCATGCGTCGCCGCGCGCAGAGCTTCGGCGTAACGTCGGACGCCGGTCAACTCCTCGGCGAGCAAGCGCACTTCGCTTTTATCGCGGAAGGTCGCCACCGCACCGATCACCTGGCCCTGGTGGTGAATCGGCATGCGGTTGGCGATCAGTGCCTGGCCGTTGATGAAGACTTCCTGGTCGAGTGCAGCTTCGCCGCTTTGCAACACGTCCGGCAATCCGCTCTGGGGAAGGTAGTCGGTAATGGGTATGCCCAGCGTCGGCGCTTCAAGGCCCGCTTGGTGAAAGAGTGATCGCGCAGCGGCGTTGGTCAGGGTGACATGGCCGGTGACATCCACCGCGAGAATGCCTTCGTGCACCGAGCCGAGGATCGCTTGACGTTCTTCCACCAGACGCGTGATCTGGTGCGGTTCGAGGTCCATCAGCACACGCTTGATGTAACGTGCCAGCCAACTGGCGCCGAGAGAGCCGAGAATCATCAATAGTGCGATGCCCAGCACCATGTGTAGGCGGTTGTCGGCCAGGCGGGCGCCCAGGGTATCTAGCGTCACCCCCACCGAGACGGCGCCGATCACCTTACCGGCAGCATCGCGTACCGGGGCGAATCCACGGATGCTGGTGCCTAGAGTCCCTTCGGCGCGCGACGCGTAATGCTCACCCTGCAGTGCGGGGCCTTCGTCGCCACCCTGGAAATGTTCGCCAATACGGGCCGGGTCGGGGTGTGTCAGGCGAATGGCACGCGGGTTCATCACCACGATGAAGTCCACACCCAGGCGTCGTCTCAAACCATCGATCTCGTGCTGTAAGTCGTTATTAGGAGAAAAATCGCGTCTATCCCCTCGCGCTTGTAACGCATTGACCACACTCCGACGTGATGCCACGACCTGTGCGATATCCGTAACGCGGGCTGCCTGAGCTTTTGCCTGCGTATCGCGCAGGGTGGCATCGAACATCCACAGCGCTACGCTCAGCGTGACGATCACCGTCGAAGCCACGAGCAGCGAGATCAGCACATTGAGACGAACGGTCGGCAAGCGGGGCATGAGCATGGGGCCAATAGAGGGTGATTTTCGACCTTGGTGTAATACCCAAGCGTGACGCGCTATGCCGGACACAAGGCCGTCGTTTTCAATAATTTCAAAACGCTTTAATAAGTTGGCAAAACTTGGTTCACGGTATGTGCGGCTTATCCTCGGCGGCGTTCACGTTCTCCGCCCGCGCGGCGGATTCCAACACATGGGAGCACGCCAATGAATACCAGCGCCGCTACGCAAAACCTGGACGATACCCAGCGCGTTTCCAGCGCGCTAGGTGCGTTGCGCATCTTCGGCATGCCACTGCCGATCTTTTTTATCGCTTTCGCCGTCATGGTCGTCGCCATGTTCACCGATACCCTGCCCAGCGGCATGATCGGTGCCTTGCTGGTGATGATGATACTCGGTGAACTCTTGGGCTTCATCGGTGATCGCCTGCCGATCATCAGGTCTTATCTGGGCGGTGGCGCGATCCTGGCTATCTTCGGTGCGGCCGCGCTGGTGTATGTGGGCTGGTTGCCGGCCGGTATTACCGAGAATGTCACCACCTTCATGAAAAGCGGTGGCTTTCTCAACTTCTACATCGCTGCATTGATTACCGGTAGTATTCTGGGCATGGACTCCAAGGTGCTGGTCAAGGTGGGGTCGCGTTACGCGTTGCCCTTGCTTTGCGCGGTATTCTTCGCGGGGCTGTTTGCCGTGATTGTCGGCGCATTGATGGGCTTTTCGGTACAGGATGCCTTGGTCGTCATTACCCTGCCGATCCTCGGTGGCGGCATGGGCGCGGGCGCGATCCCCTTGAGCCAGATCTACGAGCAGCTTCTCGGACAGCCGGCGAGCTACTACATCTCGATTCTGGTACCGGCGCTGGCACTGGGTAACGTCTTCGCGATCATCATTGCGGGCCTGCTTAACGGGTTGGCCAAGCGCTTTCCGGGGCTGACCGGTAACGGTCAAATGATGCCGGGCGTGGAAATCGAGGAGCGCAAGAGCACCTTCGATCTTTCCAAGTTGGGTATCGGTGTCGTTGCCGCCGTGACGTTCTTCACTGCCGGACAGATTCTGGGTGGCTTTATTCCGCTGCATCCCTATGCGCTGATGATCATCCTGGTCGCCGTGCTCAAGATCGCCAATGTGATGCCCGAAAGCGTCAATGAGTCCGCCTCGCAGTGGTTCCAGTTCGTCGCCAAGAACTGGACCTTCGCGCTGTTGTTCGGGATCGGCATCGCTTATACCGACCTCGGTCAAGTGATCGATGCCATTACCCCGACCTATGTGATGATCGTGCTCGCTGTGGTGGCCGGGGCCGCCTTCGGCGCCGGGCTGGTCGGCAAGCTGGTCGGTTTCTACCCCGTCGAGTCGGCGATTACTGCGGGGCTGTGCATGGCCAACATGGGCGGCACCGGTGATGTCGCGGTGCTCTCCGCGGCCAAGCGCATGCAACTGATGCCCTTCGCGCAGATCTCCTCGCGCCTGGGTGGGGCATTAATCCTACTGCTCTCCAGCATTCTCGTGCCGATGTTCTTCACCTGAAACGATCTTTACCTGGGTCGACATCCGCGAAACGATCAACGGCGCCCCTGGAAGGGCGCCGTTGGCGTTTCATGCTGGGTATGTCGAGAAGTGACTCAGCCTTCTTCCTCGTCGTCGGCTAGCTGGCGTCCGAACGCACGCCATTGTGCCAGCGTCATGACCTCGGTGGTCTCCGTTTGCAGGTCATGGGCGATCAGTAACTCACCGCGCTCGAGCTGGCCTTTGAGCTCGCGTACCCAGGCCGGCATGCCTTCGCCTTCATCGGTGGTGTCATAGCCTTCGCGGGTGACGAAGCCCTCCAGCAATGCATCCAGCGTATCGGCCGGCAGCATGCGGTAGGGCACTTCGATGAAACGTCCGCTCATTGATTTTCCTCCGCGTTTTCCCACTCGGTGAGTCGTTGCAGGAAGGTGTCTTCGTCGAGCACTTCCACGTCGAGTTCGCGTGCCTTGTCGAGCTTGCTACCTGCCGCCTCACCGGCGACCAGCGCGGCGGTCTTCTTGGAAACACTCCCCGAGACCTTGGCGCCCAGCGCCTGCAGGCGCGCCTTGCCTTCGTCGCGCGTCATGCCTTCGAGGGTGCCGGTGAGCACCCAGGTCTGCCCGGCGAGTGGCTGGGGGCGCTCAGCGATGGTTTGCTCGTCCCAAGTGAGGCCAACGGCGATCAGGTCGTCCAGGGTCTCCTGGTTGTGCGCCTGACGGAAAAACGTATGGATATGCCGGGCGACCACTGGGCCCACGTCCTCGACCGCTTCCAGCGCTTCCAGCGTGGCCTCGCGCAGTGCCTGGAGCGTACCGAAATGGCGCGCCAGATTGGCGGCGGTGGCCTCGCCCACTTCGCGAATGCCGATGGCATAGACGAAACGCGCGAGTGTGGTGCGTTTGGCGGTTTGCAGGGCGTTGACCAGATTGTTGGCAGACTTCTCCGCCAGGCGCGGCAGTTCGGCCAGCGCGGCTGCTTCGAGGCGGAACAGGTCCGCCGGTGTCTGGACCCACTCGCGCTCGACCAGCAGATCGATCAGCTTCTCGCCCAGGCCGTCGATATCCAGCGCCCGGCGGCTGGCGAAGTGCTTCAACGCCTCTTTGCGCTGCGCAGGGCAATAAAGGCCCCCCGAGCAACGTGCCGCGACCTCGCCCTCGGCACGCTCGATCTGCGAGCCGCAGACCGGGCACTCGGTCGGCATCTCGATGGCGCGGGTCTCGGCCGGGCGCTGTGCCTCGACGACACCGACAATCTGCGGGATGACGTCACCGGCGCGGCGCACGATCACGGTATCACCGATGCGTACGCCGAGACGTGCGACTTCGTCCATGTTGTGCAGCGTGGCGTTGGAGACGGTGACCCCGGCGACCTGAACCGGCGCCAGCTTGGCCACCGGCGTCAGCGTGCCGACGCGGCCGACCTGGAAAGCCACGTCGTTGAGCGTCGTTATCTGCTCCTGGGCGGGGTACTTGTAGGCGATGGCCCAGCGCGGGGCACGGGCGACGAAGCCCAGCTCACGCTGATCGCGCAGGCTATCCACCTTGAGCACGGCGCCGTCGATGTCGTAGTCGAGCCCGTCGCGCTGCTCGCCGAGGCGGTGGCAAAAGTCGATCACGCCGCGCTCGCTCGTGACGACATCGAGCAATGGGCTGGTGCGAAAACCCAAGCCGCGCAGGCGCTTGAGATAATCGGAATGCGAGCGGGCATCGTCCTCGCCCTCGAGCCGAGCGACCTGATAAGCGCAGAATTCCAGTGGGCGCTGGGCGGCGATCGAGGAATCCAGCTGGCGCAGGCTGCCGGCGGCGGCATTGCGTGGGTTGGCGAAGACCTTGTCGCCCTTCTCTCGGGCACGTTCGTTGAGCGCTTCGAATCCGGAGTGGCGCATGTAGACCTCGCCGCGCACCTCGATCAGCGTGGGCACTGCATCGCCGCGCAGCTTGAGCGGAATGGAGCGCACCGTCCTCAGATTGAGCGTTACGTCCTCGCCGGTACGCCCGTCGCCGCGTGTAGCGCCCTGCACCAGTTGACCGTTCTCATAGATCAGCGCCACGGCCAGGCCGTCGAGCTTGGGTTCGCAGCAGAACGCGAGCGTTTCGCCGTCGCGTTCGAGCTTGTCTGCGACGCGTTTGACGAAGGCCGCAAGCTCCGCTTCGTCGAAGGCGTTGTCCAGCGACAGCATGGGAACGGCGTGGGTCACTTCCTCGAAACGCTCAGCGGGGGCCGCGCCGACACGTTGGGTGGGCGAGTCGGGCGTTACCAGCTCGGGGTGCTCGGCCTCCAGTGACTGCAGTTCGCGCAGCAGTTTGTCGTATTCCGCGTCGGTGATCTGCGGCGCATCTTCGACATAGTAATGGTAGTTGGCATCTTCCAACTGCTGTCGCAGGGCATCGGCCCGTTCACGGGTCGCTGGGGAAATCTGGCTCATGGTGTCTCGGTGGTGTTCGGTGACGTCGGGGGTTCGTCGCGCTCGGATGATGCCGACAGTGTAGCGTTTCCGCGGATGATATCGGCAATCAGACGTCTACCGGGGTGGAGATGATCGGCGAGCTCGCGCTCCAGCGGCAAAGGCTCGTCGCACAGCCGTGAGGCGATGACCTCGGCACATAGCGGTGCGCTGGCCAGTCCTCGCGAGCCATGCGCGGCACTGACCCACAGGCCGGGATGGTGGCGGCCCGGCGTATCGGGGACGCGACGCGCATCGCTGCCGAGCACGGCGTAGTCGTCGAGCCAGGCCTCGCGCACGGGTACCGGGCCGGCATAGGGCGACTTGTCCGGACTGGCGGCGCGTAGGCTGACGCGCGCCTCGCAGGCCGCGGGATCAAGCGTGGCACCAGCGGCGCGTAGCGCCTCGGCGAAGGCGGGCAGGGTGGCCTCGAATTCGGCCAGATTGCGGGCGTGGTCGGCCGCGCGCGGCGTGGTATCGGTATCGCCGGGGGCAAACGTCGCTCCTAGGCTCAGAACACCGTCCAGGGCCGGAGAGACATAGCCTCCCGCGCAGACCACGCGGGCCAACGTTGGCGCGCCGGGCGGCATCGGCAGATGGGTGAGCTGACCACGAATGGGCTGGAGCGGAAGTCCCGCCAGGGGCCCCAATGCGGGGGCCTCGTGGGCAGTGGCGACGACCACCTGATCGGCCTCGAGCGACGAGCCGTCGGCCAGCGCGATGCGCCATCCGGCGTCGTCCGGGTTGCGCTCGAGCGTGCGTGCCTCGCCCTGATGGAAGGTAATCCCCGGGTGGGCGGCCAGGTGGCGGCAGAGCGCATCGGGACGCACCCAGCCAGCCTGAGGGTAGGCCAGTCCCGAGGCGTTAAGCGGCGTCTCGGCGTCATGGCTCGCGGCGGCCTGATCGATGCCCTGGACCACGCTCTCAGGCAACCTGTGATGCTCAAGAAAGCGCTGTTGTCGTTTGGCCTCCTTGGCGTCGAGGGCGAGTTGCAGCACGCCGCAGTCGCTCCACAACTGACGCCGCTCGGGGTCGAGCGTGACCAGCCAGCGCCGGGTGTGCAGTAAGCCGGCAAGGTAGACGCGGCTTTGCGAATTGGTTTCGGCGGCCAACTTGACGTAAAGCGCCCCCTGACGATTGCCGGAAGCGCCCGCACCGGTATGGTCACGTTCGAGCAGCGTGACGTGAACACCACGCCGCGCCAGGGCGGCGGCCACGCTGGTGCCGGCGAGTCCCGCGCCGATGACCACCACATGCCGCGCAGGGGACGCCTCGGGCGGCGTGTACCATGGCGTCGCTGCGCGCCGTGTGTCATGCGGCGGCTCGGCGATTTCGCCACACAGCATCTCGCGTTTGCGTCCATACCCCGGCGCCTTGCGCCAGGCGAAGCCGGCAGCGCGTAGGCCGCGTTTGACCACGCCAGCGCAGGTGAAGGTGGCGAAGCTTGCCCCCGGGCGACTGACGTTGGCCATGGCCTCGTAAAGCGCCGCTTGCCACATGTCGGGATTGTTGGCCGGCGAGAAACCATCCAGAAACCAGGCATCCACACGGCCATCGAGACGCGATAGGCGCTCGGCGGCGTCGCCGAAGTGCAGGTCCAGCGTGACGCGCTTGGAAAGCCAGAGCCGGTGCACGCCGCTGAGCGGTTCAGGCCATTGATCGATCAGCGGGCGAGCATGCGTGGCGAGATCGGGCCAGATCGCCAGTGCCCGCGCCAGGGCGTCGCGCGGGAGCGGATACTTCTCGGTGGAGACAAGGTGCAGTCGCGCCTCGGCGGGGGCGTGTTGCTCGAAACATGTCCAGGCGCAGAGCATATTGAGGCCGGTGCCGAAGCCGGTTTCGCCGATCACGAAGGGACGTGCTTCCCGCCATGCGGCGAAGCGCTCGGGCAGTCGGTTACCCTCGAGAAAGACATGCGCGGTCTCGGCGCGGCCGTCGTGACGCGAGAAATACACATCGTCGTAGACGCTGGAATAGGGCGCGTCGCTAATGTCGTCGGCGCGCCATTCCAGGTCGGGTGCGCTCAGCGCGGTCAGCGGCGGCAAGGGAGACGGAGGGGGCGACATGGCTCTCGGCAAAGGCGTGAAGACTGGTTAAAAATTGATCGAAATTGGCAAGGCGGCGTGGTGACCGCCATCGAGAAAGGCGTCCGCCGCCTTTTAACAGTGTTATCCACACCTGGTGTGCATAAAGGCTCGTAGCTCCGGGTGTGGATAAACGCGTTTACGGTAATACCTTCTTGAACGGCTTGACCGTGACCTTGGCGTAGACGCCGGCGATCACGAAGGGATCGGCATCGGCCCAGGCCTGGGCTTCATGCAGGTTGTCGAATTCGGCGATCACCACGCTGCCGGTGAATCCGGCCTCGCCCGGGTCGTTGGCATCCACGGCGGGGTTGGGGCCGGCAAGCACCAGGCGCCCTTCGTCGCGGAGTTTCTCGAGACGCGCCAGATGATCGGGACGCGCCGCCTTGCGGCGTTCGAGGCTGTCTTGCACATCGTCGCTAACAATCGAGTAAAGCATCAGACGTTATCCTTACGGTGAGTGTCGCGGGGCATGTGACGGGCCAGATAAATGCCCTGGCCGATCACGAACAGCAGGGTCAGCCCCAGCATGCCGAACAGCTTGAAGTTGACCCAAGTGGCCTCGTCGTAGGTCTTGAAGACATATACATTGATCGCGCCCAGCGCAATGAAGAAGAGCGCCCAGGCGAGGTTGAGGCGGCGCCAGGTGGCGGCGGGGAGCGTCATGGCCTTGCCCATCATACGCTCCACGAGGGTCTTGCCACCGAATAGAGGCGCGATCAGAAACGCGAAGGCGAACAGCCAGTTGACCACGGTCGGCTTCCATTGGATGAACGCCGCATTGTGAAACAGCACGGTTGCCCCACCCATGACGACGACCAGTACCAGGGTCACAAGCTGCATTTTTTCCACACGGCGGTAGCGCCACCACATGAAGGCGACCTGCAGCAGCGTGGCGGGAATCAGCACCAGTGTGGCGAGCAGAATATCGCCGCTGAAGTGATACACCGCGAAAAACAATACGATGGGCAGGAAATCCAAGAACATTTTCATCAGCGAGCATCCTGTGAGGTGCCGACGCGGCACGGGAATTGACCCAGCGCAGCGCGAGCGAGCACTATGGCGGGCCTATTCTGACAAAGACGCCGCACCGCGTCATGCCCATGAGCCAACCCTTACCCCCCTTGCCCGATACCTTCGATGCCGATCTTGGCCTCGACCTGCACATGCATTCGACCGCCTCCGATGGTGCGCTATCGCCCCAAGCGTTGACCGACGCCTGCCATGCCAAGGGTGTCACGCGATTTTCCCTGACCGATCATGACACCGTGGCCGGTGTTGCCGAGGCCCAGCGCCATGCTGAAAGCTTGGGCATGCGATGCCTGGCGGGTAGCGAGTTGTCCACCTTGTGGCGCGGTATCGGCATTCACGTGGTGGCGTTGTTGCCCGAGGGTGCCAGTGGTGCCCTGGTCCCTGGGCTCGAGACGCAGGCGCAAGCCCGTGTGGCACGCGCCGAGGAAATCGCTCACCGCCTTGAGAAAATCGGCCTCGACGACGCCTTGGCGCGTGCCCGTGAGCAGGCCGGCAGCGAGCGGCCCCTGGGGCGTCCGGATTTCGCCAAGGCCCTGGTGGCGGCGGACGTTGTGGCGGATATGCCGACGGCCTTCAAGAAGTATCTGGGTGCCGGCAAGGCCGGTGACGTGAAGACCCATTGGCCGTACCTCAGCGAGGTGGTCGAATGGATTCGCGACAGTCAGGGCATCGCGGTGCTGGCGCATCCGCTGCGCTATCGCCTCACGCATCGCAAGCGCAGCCAACTGCTGGACAGCTTCCGCGAGGCCGGCGGCGAGGCCGCCGAGTTGATCAGCGGGCATCAAAACGCCGACGTGGGGCGTGACCTGGCCCGCCAGCTCGAAGCGCGCGATCTCATGGGGTCGCAAGGCAGCGATTTTCACTATCCGGGGGGGCCGTTGGCGCCGGGCGTGATGAGTGCGCCGCCACGTTGTTCGGTGACGCCGGTGTGGCGTCACCCCAGGCTTGCGAGATTTGCCGCGTAAGGTTATTGCTGGGCAGGAGGCACGCCGTGCGGCCCAGCGCCTTCGCTACTCAGCACGTTCGGGCCTCGGTTCTTCCGGTTCGTTCTTCCGGCCCAAGGAGGCAGGCATGACCCAGTTCTTTCAGATCCATCCCGACAACCCGCAGAAACGGCTCATCGATCAGACGATCTCGTTGTTGCGCGGTGGCGGCGTGATCGCCTATCCGACCGATTCCGGCTATGCGCTCGGTTGCTGCCTGGGCGAGAAGAAGGCCATCGAGAAGATCAAGTGGCTGCGCGCGCTGGATGACAAGCACAACTTCACGCTGGTGTGTTCCGACCTGTCCGAGATCGGCACTTACGCCAAGGTCGATAACGACGTGTTTCGCTTGCTCAAGGCGCATACGCCGGGGCCGTATACCTTCATTCTCAACGCCACCAACGAGGTGCCGCGTCTGCTGTTGCATCCCAAGCGGCGCTCCATCGGGGTGCGCGTGCCGGATCATCGCATCAGCCATGCGCTGCTCGCGGCATTGGGCGAGCCGTTGATGAGCGTGACGCTGATCCCCGTCGACGACGATCTGCCGATGACCGACCCCGAAGAGATCCGTGAACGCTTCGGCGCGCATCTCGATGCGGTCATCGACGGCGGCGCCTGCCATTTGGATCCGACCACGGTGGTCGATATGCGCGAGATGCCGCCTACCGTCGTCCGCGAGGGGCGCGGGGACGTCGCGCCGTTCCAGTAAGCACGAGGGCAAGGTAGCACGTTGCGGTGACAAGCCTTCGCGAGGGCGTTATGACCCCTTCCTCGGGCGCTACATTCGTCATCCATGGCGAATGACCCTCGCGCCGGCTTGTCACCGGCGTGGCTCTCTCACGAAACGACACCCTCACGAAACACGCTGGTGTCAGTGCCCCTCCTGTGAGACGCCCTCTGCGTCGTCTTTCAGGCGGGGATCCTGGGTATCTTCGTCGAGCCAGGTGCCGCATTTGCGGCAATACTTGGCGTCGCGCTCGTGTCCTTCGTGCCCGCAGCCGGGGCAGGCTTCTTCGGAGTAGCGTTCTGCGTGGATCGAGCGGATCACTTCCGCCGAGAAGACGCCGGTGGGCACGGCGATGATCGAGTACCCCAGGATCATCATGCACGCCGAGATGAATTGCCCGAGTGGGGTGATGGGGGTGATGTCGCCATAACCCACCGTGGTCAGCGTGACGATGGCCCAGTACATCGCGCGCGGCATGCTGGTGAAGCCGGCCTCCGGTGGTTCGATCATGTAGATCAGAGCGCCGAAGATGGTGATGATCAACAGCACCGTAAACAGAAACAGCATGATCTTGCGATAGCTGCGCGTCAGTGCCTGCGTCAGCATGCGGCCTTCGCCGACGAACTCCATCAGCCGCAACACGCGAAAGACGCGTAGCGCACGTAGCACGCGCACTACGAGCAGCGACTGGGCGCCAGGGATCAGCAGGCTGAGCCAGGTGGGCAGGATGGAGAGTAAATCGACGATGCCATAGAAGCTCTTCAAGTAGCGCAGCGGGCGTTCCAGGCAGTAAAGCCGTACCGCCAGCTCCAATGTGAAGAGCAGCGTAAAGCCCCATTCGAGCAGATAGAGCGTTCCGCCGAAACGGGCGTGAAGGCTCGGCACGCTGTCCACGAACACCACCGCCACGCTGAGTAGAATCAGCGTGATGAGGACGATGTCGAAGATCTTTGCGGCCCGTGTGTCGGACTCGAAGATGATGTGGAACAGCGTCTTGCGCAGGCCCGTGTCGGCGGGTTCGAAAGGCAGCGTCAAAGGGGTGTCTCCTGCGTCGCGTCAGGGGGTGGCATGGTGCCAGGCGGTGAGCCAGTCGCGGCTCATCTCGGGCGTGAGCCAGGTATCGGGACGCGCGTCGTCGGCGTCGCGCAAGGCGCTTGCCAGGCGTTGAGCGGCGCTGCCGCCAAGTGCCTCCAGATGGCGGCCGGCCCGATGACGGTAGCCTGCATGCCCCGTGTCTTGCCAGGCATCCAGCGCCTCGAGTGCCGCATTCCAGTGACTCTGGGCGTCTGCGGCGTTGTCGGGAAGCGTCCAGCCGTCATGCAGGGCGGCGCCGCGCTGGGCCTTGCTGGCGTTGGCGGGACGCAATGCCACGCCGTCCGCGAGGGAGGCAGCCAGTTGCCACAGGGCATCGGCGCTGCCTGCCTTGAGTTCGAGCTCCAACTCGCGGATCGCGACCTGCCGCTCGCCGGCGTGGATGGTGCCGATATCCAGCGCGACCTCGATGGTGGCGTCCGCCTCGATGACGTCCCAGCGCTCGCGGGTGAAGTCGGTGGTGAAGCGCGGAGCGAGCCGGGCGAGAGCCGCGTCGTCGATGGTGTCCGGCGCATGCTGGCGGATGCCGTCGATGTCCAGTTCGTCGCCATCGATCGGCCATTCCCATTCGCCGCGTGCATGTAGTCCGCTCTGGCCGCTGCCCGCCGTCTTGAGCGTCTGCAGGTAGCCGTCGGGCGTGCGGCGAATGCGTAGCGCGATGCGCGCGCGCTCCAGGGCGTGTTCGGGCGTGTCGTAATACGTGTTGGCCAGCCACGCACGCTGCATGTCGTGACCCGCGAGTCGCGGATGCTGACGCAGCGCATGCGGGCCGCTGGCGCCGAGGGCGAGCTTGAGTTCGATTTCCTGAGCCATGCCGGACCTTGTGTGTTGATGACAGTACGTTGATGACAAGATGATGAATTTTCCATGACGCGAAGGGGTGCAGTCACTATACTGACGCCGCCATTTCCAACGCATCGAATCTGACATTATGGTGACTTCCAATCCGTTTTCGGCGTTGTTCGGGCGCTCGCCTTTCGAGCCCTTGCTGGCGCATATCGTCAAGACAAGTGAATGCGCCGAGCGACTGCTGCCGTTTTTCGATGCCACGCAGGCGGGCAACTGGGACGACGCCGCCACGCATCGAGAAGCAATTACCGAACTCGAGCACGAGGCCGATACTCTCAAGACCGAGTTGCGCCTCAATCTTCCCAACAGCATGTTCCTGCCGGTCTCGCGTTCCGACCTGCTGGAATTGATCAGCGTACAGGACAAGATTGCCAACAAGGCACGCGATATCACCGGCATCATGCTAGGCCGCCAAATGCAGGTGCCGGACTCTTTGGCGCCTTCGATGCGCGCCTACCTCGAAACCGCTATCGCGACCGTGGGCCAAGCGCGCAAGGCACTCGAGGAGCTTCAGGAGCTGCTCGATTCCGGCTTCGGGCGCAATGTCTCGGATGTCATGCAGAACTTCATCCGTGATCTTCACGATCTCGAGCACCAAGCCGACGATCAGCAGGTGCATATTCGACGCCAGCTCTTCCAATTGGAAGCGGAATTGCCGCCGGTCGATGTGATCTTCCTGTACAAGATCATCGAGTGGATCGGTGAATTGTCCGACCGCGCCGAGCGCGTCGGTAGTCGTCTCCAAATTCTCACGGCCCGCTGAATGCGGGCCGTGTGATGTTCCGTCTCACGCCAGCCAGATAGAACTTGCCTATGTCCATCATTGCGCAATACGGCGATGTCTTCATTATTCTCGCCTGCATTTTCGGTTTCTTCATGGCCTGGGGGGTAGGGGCCAACGACGTGGCCAATGCCATGGGGACCTCCGTGGGGTCCAAAGCCATTACCATCCGTCAGGCGATTCTCATCGCCGTGGTGTTCGAGTTCCTCGGTGCGTGGTTGGCTGGGGGCCAGGTCACCGATACCATTCGCAAGGGCATCATCGACCCTAGCTTGTTGTCCGATGACCCGCAGTTGCTGGTCTACGGCATGCTGGCCTCGTTGCTGGCTGCCGGGCTATGGCTACTCATCGCTTCCATACGCGGTTGGCCGGTGTCCACGACGCATTCCATCGTCGGCGCCATCGTCGGTTTCGCGGTCGCCGGATTGGGCGTCGATTCCGTCGGCTGGCCCAAGGTCGCCCAGATCGCGGCGAGCTGGGTCGTGTCGCCACTGTTGGCAGGGTCCATCGCGTTCGCGTTGTTCAAGTCGGTGCAGTTTCTGATCTTCGAAAACAATGACCCTTTCGCGGCCGCCAAGCGCTACGTGCCCGGTTATATCTTCCTGGTCGGCTTCATCGTGGCGATGGTCACCCTGGTCAAGGGGCTCTCCCATGTCGGGCTGGACATGAGCTTTGGCGACAGCCTGTTGACCGCGATCGGCATCGGTCTGGTGGTGATGATCATCGGCATTCTGATGGAAAATCGCGTCGAGCGCACCAAGCGCCAGCGTGGTGGCTCACCGTTCGATTTCAACAGCGTCGAGCGTGTGTTCGGCGTGTTGATGATGTTTACCGCCTGCGCCATGGCATTCGCGCACGGCTCCAACGATGTCGCCAACGCCGTAGGGCCGCTGGCGGCGGTCATCAGCGTCGTCGAGTCGAGTGGCGATGTCAGCGGCGCTGCAGCATTGCCGTGGTGGGTGCTGGTGCTGGGCGGCGGCGGTATCGTCGTCGGCTTGGTTACCTATGGCCACCGGGTCATCGCCACGGTGGGTACGGGAATCACCGAGCTGACGCCGAGCCGTGGTTTCGCGGCGACCCTGGCGGCGGCGACGACCGTCGTGCTGGCCTCGGGGACCGGCTTGCCGGTCTCCACGACGCAGACACTGGTCGGTGCGGTGCTCGGGGTCGGTCTGGCACGCGGCATCACGGCGCTCAACCTGCGGGTGCTGGGTACCATCGTGCTGTCCTGGGTGATTACGCTGCCGGCCGGGGCGTTGCTGTCGATCATGTTCTTCTTCATGTTCAAGGGCATGTTCGGCTGATACGCCATCAGGCATCGCACGAATGCGCACATGAGGCGGGATCGGGGTACACCGGTCCCGCCTTTTCATTGCCTCTGATATAGTCAGTGTCTCTTTCTTCCTGCAGCTGGAGCGCGGGCCTTGAACACTCGTTTTCCCTTCGCCGATTGGTTTCGTAATTCGTCTCCGTATATCAATGCGCACCGTGGGCGTACGTTCGTGGTGCTCATCGAAGGCGAGGCATTGGCATCCGAGCGATGGGAGCCACTGCTTCAGGACCTGGCGTTGTTGAATACCTTGGGCGTGCGCCTGGTAATGGTCTTCGGTATTCGTCCACAGGTTGGCGAGGCGTTGAGCGAAGCGGGTATCGAACCGCGCCGGATCGATGGGCGCTGGGTGGCCGACGAGGCGATCATGCGCCATGTAGAACGCATCGCCGCCGAGCTGCGTCTCAAGATCGAAGCACGCCTTTCGTTGGGACTGCCCAACACCCCGCTGCACGGCGTCGAGCTGACGGTGGTGTCCGGCAATCTGGTGACCGCCAAGCCGTTGGGGGTGCGCGATGGTATCGATTTCCATCACAGCGGCGAGGTGCGCCGCGTGCGCAGCCAGGCCATCGCCGAACTGCTGGCGAAGGACACGCTGGTACTGTTGCCGCCGTTGGGGTATTCGAGCACCGGCGAAGTGTTCGATCTCGACGCGGCCGATGTCGCTCAGCACGTCGCCATGGGGCTGGGTGCCGACAAGCTGATTCTGCTGGGCGAGGCGGCAGGACTGCACGATGCCAGCGGCATGCTGCAGCGTCAGCTCACTCCGCTGGAAGCCGAGCCGTTGCGGCGCCAGGCTGCGCCGGGTAGCGAACTGGCGCGGCACCTGGGCGCGGCGTGTGAAGCGGCACGCCATGGTGTGGCGCGCACTCATTTGCTGACCTGGCACGATCGCGATGCCCTGCTCGGTGAGCTGTTTACCCGCGACGGCGTGGGGACCATGATCACCCAGCATCGCTACGAACAATTGCGCCGCGCGACGCTTGAAGACGTGGGTGGCTTGCTCGAATTGCTACGTCCGCTGGAGGAGCGCGGCATGCTGGTGGCGCGCTCGCGGGAGCGGCTCGAGCATCAGATCGAGGACTACTGGGTGATCGAGCGCGACGGCATGATCATCGGCTGCAGTGCCATGCACGCCTATCCCGAGGCAGAGATGGGTGAACTGGCCTGCGTCGCCGTGCATGGCGATTATCGTGGTGGCGCGCGTGGCGACCTGTTGCTGGCCGAGGTCGAGCGTGAATCGCGTCGGCGTGGCTACAGTGCCTTGTTTGCGCTCACCACGCATACGACGCATTGGTTCCTCGAGCATGGCTTTCGTCTTGATGGTGTAGAGGTGTTGCCGCACCTGCGGCGTGACTCCTACAACCACGCGCGCCAATCCAAGGTGTTGCTCAAACCCCTCGCTTGAGTACCAGCCCTGTGCCGCCGCTCAGCGACGCGGCGGCATTCAGGTGCGCTCATGCGACGGCTCGCAGTGTCGCTCTCGCCTGAGTCACGTCTCCAAAGAGAGACGTAATAAATTACTGATTTTATTTATATTTTTATTTATTGGCGAAAATGTGTTGGTGAATGGCGACATTATGAGCGCCGAAAAACCCGCGATTCTCGATGTAATAGCCTGTCGTGTGGTTTTGGCCTGCAGGTTCTGGTTTTAAGTTACTGTTTTTTAAAGATTTTTAAAAAAGTGGCACGGCTATCGCAATATATAGGGTGAGCAACGGGAAACGGTTCAATACGGCTCGAGCCGTTTCTCGATCGATCAAGCCAGGGCGTTTCGACCACCACCCTGTGCGTTGAGTCCCGGCTAGATCGATCAGTGTCTGCTCCACGCGATGTGTGACTTAGGTTGCGATGAGACGGGTACCGCCTTCGGGCATGGAAAGGTACCAAAAGGGCAAGGATGCCCAGGCATGGATGCCACCCCTTCGGGGGCTAACTTCGCCGCGCCGCTTCTGGCGACGCGGCACACGAAACGAAGTGGCGGCCGCGCCGTCAACATGGGGGCCTTTTCCTGGCAATGTCTGGACCTCATGGCTTCGTGGGCTTTCGAGCCCCTCGATCACTCTCGAGAATTCAGCCAGGTGGATGTTCGAGAGTGTTCACTTGACCCTTCAGTTCCCTGCGTACCTTGGGCCGGATCTTCCGGCCCACTTTTTTGCGCGTCTCGCTGAAGCTGTCGTGTATCTGGTGGATGTGACGAGTGTGCATGGCCTGGACGGGACTTTCCCCATGCTTTCAACCGGTGCGGTGATGCGAAAACCGGCATGCGAACGCAACTCTGTTATCCTATGCGGATAAGCTGACATGGCATCCACCCTCTTCCTGCATAGAATCGCGCTCATGGCCACCCAGGTCTCCCGCCGCTGGCGTCCCCGTTCATTGTTGCAGTTGGTATTGCTCGCCTTCGTGATGGTGATGCTGCCGATTGCCGTGCTCATGTTCCAGGCCGGCCAGGCCCTGTCCGAGCTTTCGTCGTTGGCCGATGTCAGCGCGCGCCAGGCGGTGGAGCAGACCCGCCGCGCCCGCACCTTGAGTAATCTGGCATTGGAAATGGAGCGCAGCGCGCGCCAGTACGCGGTACTCGAGCAGGAGGGGTTGCTCAGTATCTACAACGAGAAGTCCAAACGTTACGCGGAGTTGCTCGATACGCTCGCCCCCTTGCTGCCCGACAACCCCGATATCCCGCGATTGCGTGAACAATTGCATCAACTCAATGAGCTAACGCAACTGCCGGCTGACGAATTCCACGCCCGGTTGGCGATATTCCGCGACTTCTCGGAGCGTACGGAAAATGTACGCCAGGCGATAAACACGCTCATCGATGCGCGCATCGAGAACATTCGCGAGCGCGCCAGCACCGTGCGTACACAGCTATGGATGCAGACCGCCGCGTTGGTCTCGGTCAGCCTGGGGCTGATGCTGATCTTCACCTGGCTGATCATTCGTCCCATCCGTCAGCTCGAGCGGCGGATCTTCAGCCTGGGAAGCGGCATGGAACCGGCCTCGCCGCAGCATATTCAGGGCCCGGCGGAGCTGGTCCGCTTGGGTGAGCGATTGACATGGCTTTCCGGTCGTCTCACCGAACTGGAGGCACAGAAGCAACAGTTCCTGCGCCATATGTCACACGAGTTGAAGACGCCGCTGGCCAGCGTGCGGGAAGGCACGGCGCTGCTTTCCGACGGTGTGGTCGGCGAGCTAAGCGAGCGTCAGCGGGAAATCGTCGGCTTGATCGATGTCAGTGGTCAGGAACTTCAGGCCCTGATCGAGCAGCTGCTCGACTACAATCTCATGCAGCACAGTCGCGGTCTCAAAGTGACGCGTTTCGACTTGGTCACGGTGATCCAGGAAGTGCTCACCAAGCACCGCTTGGCGCTCGACAAGAAGGGCATGCACGTTGACTGGCCCCGGCATACGCCCTTGCCCTGGCGGGCGGATCGGGAGCGCACGGCGCGCATTCTAGATAATCTTATTTCCAATGCCATTGCTTACGGTGAGGATGGCGGCTACTTGGCGTTGCGAGCCCTGCAACATGCGTCATGGCTGGTGGTCGAAGTCGCCAATACCGGCGAGCCCATCGACGACAGCGACCGCGCACGTCTATTCGAGGCGTTCTATCAAGGTCGCATGCGGCGCCAGGGCGCTCTCAAGGGATCGGGCATCGGCTTGTCAGTAGCGGCCGATTGCGCCAGGGTTCAAAATGGACGCTTGGAGTTGGTCGAGGATGACACCTTCCCGGTCTGCTTCCGACTGACATTGCCTGAAGTGACGCCGCCGGAGGAAGGAGCCGATGGCGACGACGCTTCCATAACGACGCCGGCTACGACGACACCGGCGCTAAACGCAAGGAACTCGAACGCATGAACATCCGGATGCTGCTAGTGGCATTGTGCACTGGCTCGCTGCTGACCGGGTGCCAGTGGATGACGCAAGAGACGTCCCCCCCGGCAGCCCCGGTCACCTCTTGCAAGGGTGACATCCCCAAGTTGGCTGACAATGTCTGCCTGGTGGATGACTGGATCGCCTTCGGGCTCGCCTCACAGCGCGGTGACAGCGAGTGGCGCAGCACCATGCTGACGCGCCTGAATGGTGATATAGCGCATCTCAAACTGGCGCGTGCCACGGTGCTGGCATGGGGAGATCGCGATGGCTGGGAACAGGCGTCCGAACTGTACAAGGCAGAGATTTCGTCGGCACCGAGCCGTTTACAGCCCTTGTTGCAACAGTGGCTCAACGGTCTCGAGCGTCGTCGTGACCTGGCCGCCAAGCTTGCCAAGAGCGAATCGCGCCGCCAGGCGCTCGGCCGGGAGCGTGACGAACTCGCCGAAAAACTCGACGCCTTGACGGCCATCGAACAGAGCATCAATTCGCGCCATGAGCAATCGCCATGACGGCGCGAATGAGTCCAAGGAGAAAGACGTGAAGCACGCCGCCGCCCATATTCTGCTGGTCGATGACGACCCCAGCCTCCTCAAGCTTTTGGGCATGCGCCTGGAAAGCCGAGGTTACCGCGTAACCACCGCCGAAAGTGGGCGGCAGGCGTTGGAATGTCTCGCCGAGGACCGCCCGGACCTGGTGCTTTCCGACTTACGCATGGATGAAATGGACGGCATGGCGCTGTTTCGCGAACTGCAGCGCCGCGCGCCGGGCATGCCGGTGATCATTCTTACCGCGCATGGCTCGATTCCTGACGCGGTGAGTGCCACGCGTCAGGGCGTGTTCAGCTTCCTCACCAAGCCGGTTGACCGCGACGAGCTGTTTGCCGCCATCGAGGAGGCGCTATCGCAGACACCGGGCACGCATGGCGCCGGTGACGATGCCTGGCGTGCCGAGATCATCACCCGCAGCCCTCAGATGGAGCGCATTCTCGAGCAGGCGCGCATGGTGGCGGCGTCCGATGTCAGCGTGCTGATCACCGGGGCTTCCGGCTCGGGCAAGGAACTGCTCGCCAATGCCATCCACCAGGCCAGTGGTCGCGCCGACAAGCCGTTCGTGGCGATCAACTGCGGCGCATTGCCCGAGCAATTGCTGGAAAGCGAGCTGTTCGGCCACGCCAAGGGCGCCTTTACCGGCGCGGTCAGCCAGCACGAAGGGCTATTTCTCGCCGCTGATGGAGGCAGTTTGTTCCTTGATGAGATCGGCGACATGCCGCTGACGTTGCAGGTCAAATTGTTGCGCGCGCTGCAGGAGCGCCAGATCCGCCCGCTGGGCTCGACCACCTCGGTGCCTATCGATGTGCGCATCATTTCCGCCACGCACCGCGATCTCGACCGCGCCATGCACGAAGGCGACTTCCGCGAGGATCTTTACTACCGCCTCAACGTCGTCAACCTCAAGTTGCCGGCACTCAAGGAACGCGCCGAAGACGTGCCGCTACTGGCCAAGTATCTGGTAGGGCAGGCTGCAGAACGCCACAAGCCCTTCGTCAAAGGCTTTTCCTCGGAAGCGCTCAACCTGCTGGCCTCCAGCGCCTGGCCGGGTAACGTGCGTCAACTGGTCAACGTCGTCGAGCAGTGCGTGGCGTTGACCAGCTCGCCGATCATTCCCGAAGCGCTGGTAGCGCAGGCGTTGGCGGCCGAGGAAAACGCCTTGCCGTCGTTCAACGAGGCGCGCGCGGGTTTCGAGCGCAGCTATCTCGTCAAGGTGCTCAAGATCACCGAAGGCAACGTCACCCAGGCCGCACGCATCGCCGGGCGCAACCGCACCGACTTCTACAAGCTGCTATCCCGGCACGAACTGGAACCCAGCAGCTTCAAGCCCAGCACGCAGCCGCAGTCGGCGCAGAACGACGATACCCCGCCGCGCCGCGCCCAGCGTTGAGGCGCGTGTTCAACGTTTGAAGCGCCGCTTCACTTCCACTTTGAGCCGCCCCTCACCGAGTCGCGCGGTGAGGGCCTGGCCGGGTTGAGTGTCATGGGCGCTGCGCACGACGTGGCGCTCGTCATCCTCGAGAATCGCATAACCGCGCCCCAATACCGCCAGCGGGCTGACGGCATTGAGTTCGCGCGCCAGCGCTTCGAGGCGTTCCCGGGATTGATCGAGCCGGCGAGGCAGGGCGGCATGTAGCTGACGTTCCAGGGTCGTCAGGCGCTGCTTTAGCGACGCGATGGCAAGGCGTGGGTCCTGGCGCTCCACGCGGCGCGACAGCGTCTCGTGATGCTGATGCTCGCGGTCGAGCCGCCGCCGCATGGCCAGGCGCAGCCGCGTTTCCCAGCTCTCCAGGCGCCGACGTTGCTCGGCCAGGCGCTCACCGGGATGGCGCAGCCGCGCCCGGGCATGATCGAGACGTTGGCCATCGCGTTCCAGCCGTGCCTGCATGGCGCGTGTCAGGTCGCGTTCGGCGGCTTGCAGTTGCGACTGACGCTCGTGCCAGTCGGGGACCAGATGCTCGGCGGCGGCGGAGGGTGTGGGCGCGCGTTGGTCGGCGGCGAAATCCGCCAGCGTGACATCGACTTCATGTCCCACCGCCGACATCACCGGCAACCGGGAATGATGGATCGCCCGCGCCAGATGCTCATCATTGAACGCCCACAGATCCTCAAGACTGCCGCCACCACGCGTGATGAGCAGGGCATCGACGGTGTCTTCCGGCGTCTGGGCGCGTTGATTGGCCTGGGCGATGGCGCGGATGATCGCCGGTGGCGCCTCACGGCCCTGCACCGGCACGGGCAAGATCGTCACCTCCAGCGCCGGCCAACGGCGGCGCAACACCGCTAGCACATCACGAATCGCCGCGCCGGTGGGCGAGGTGATGATGGCCAGATGGCGCGGCGGACAGGGTAGGGGCCGCGCGTTGACGAAGACACCTTCGGCGGAAAGCTTCGCCTTGAGCCGCTCGAACGCCGCCAGCAGCTCGCCTTCTCCCGATGCCTGCACCGCCTCGACGATCAGTTGATAATCGCCACGCGGCTCGAATATCGACACGCGTCCGCGTACCCGAAGCCGGTCGCCATCCTTGAGCGTCGCGCGCATCAAGCGTGCCCGGTTGCGGAAGAACGCACAGCGCAACTGCGCGCGATCGTCCTTGAGCGTGAAGTAGATATGCCCTGACGCCGGACGCGCCACGCCCGAAATCTCGCCCTCCACCCAACACTCACCGAAGCCCCGCTCCAGCATCAAGCGGGCCTGGCGGTTGAGTTCACTGACGGACAGGGCGGTGGGGGTGCCAGTGTCGTCCATCGCAGGCCTCGCAAGATTGGGTAAGTTTGGAAGAGGGGGCAGTCTAGCATTGTGGCCGCGAGCTATGGTGACGCGGCTATCGGGGATGAATTCTCTCAAGCTACAGGCCGAAGCCGTGGGAGCCGCGCTTAGACATGTCTGCCAGGTGGCAGGCAGCTTTTTCGAGCAATGTTTCCTAGAGGGTGAACTCCGGGTTGGGCGATCCCGGTGCCGGGCCCTCAAGCGCGGTGACCACCTGATTCAGCATGGCCGTGATATCGCGGGCGAGGAAGTCGGAAAAGCGGGGGTTCCTTATCGTTCGGTTGACGGTTTCGGCAGGCAGAAAGCGGCTCATTTCGTCCTGAAAGGCCGTGCCGGACACAATGCCGACCAGGCGTGATTGCATATCTATGGCTCGGTCAGGGTAGTGCTCTACGGTATAGTCCTGAATCTTGCGCTTGATAAGCTCGACATTGGGAGACGCCCCTTGCTGCTTGAGCCATGCCAGGTCCCAGATGTCACGATGCCGCACATATTTCTTTGTGTTGACCAGCGAGATCAATTTGTCCGCCATGATTTCATCCAGGCTTTCCGTCTCGACCAGCAAGTCATCGTAGCCATCCGGCAGAAAAGGGTAGTGGACCTGGATTGCATGCGCCTCCCGCGTATACGCAGGAATGCTGGCCACTTCCAGTTTGATGCGCTGTTTGGGAATGTCCTTTCGGGCCGGCGCCGTGACTACGGAAACCTGCCACTTGTCGACGCGAATATCCCGGTAGCCGGGTTCTTCCCGCAGTTGCTTCGGTTCCTTGACGCTGACCTCGAGCTGATAGCGATTGCTGACGTAATCCTCGACACATGCGCGGATGCGGGCCAGATCCTGGCTGCAGAAATCCCAGCCGCCGGCGAAATCCAGGTCTTCGCTAAAGCGCGGTGAGCCCTGACACAAGCGAAGAGATGTTCCTCCCTGAAAGGTCAGCCCATCCAGAAGCCGTTCCCGCTCGAGTGCGAACAGGATGTCGAGATGCAGCAGCTCCTTCTCGATGACCGGGCGCATGGCAACACGACCGGGCTGGGACATCGCTCGAGCGACTAGCTCGTCGAAGTTGGCGCGTTCAGTGTTCATTCGGCAGGCTCGCTTCATCGACAAGGTGGGTATTGCGCCCGACACGCTTGAGATCTGCCCAGGCGGCTTGGGGCGTTGCCAGCCGCAAGGGGCGCCCTACGTCACGCATTCGGTCGAGCAACTGGGGAACGGATCGTTTGGTGTGGGTGAATTCAATGGTGCCATAAGGGGTTCGATACTCGCCCTTGCGGCCGGTGGTCATGACCGTCAGCCGATCAACAGGGATCTGTGAGATCGCACCATATTCCGAGAGTGCGGACTCAAGGCTGACATAGCTGTACTCGCCGCGGCGCATGGCCTTGGCGATTCGTTCGAGTAGATCGGCGTCATGGTGCCGTGACAGCTTGTAGACATACACGCCGCGACTGACTGCTTCGAGCATGCCATGACGACGTAGCCGATTGATTCCCTCCTGCAGCGCCTTCGGGCTGTCTTCGGGAAAAATCTTGGCTAGGTCCGACAGGGTAAATACATACCGATGTTGACGGTCCCAGTCGTCGAGCCGGGTTCGGGCGGTGATTTGGTCCATTAAGTCTACGCAAACACTATTTTAAAATAGTCTATGTGTACACTTACTGCGTGGCAAGTAGAGCATTGGCTTGGATGCCGGGAGTGAATTCCTTCCTGCGAGGACGACGAGGCCATCGCCCCAAGGACGCATTGACAAACGTTCTCAACGTTGAGAGGAGGGGGATAGAGGTTTATAATGGCGGATTAATCTTCCCCGCACCCGCTTCCCCCACAGGTGTCGCAACATGCTACGTATAGCGCAAGAAGCTCTTACGTTCGATGATGTCTTACTCGTCCCCGGCTATTCCGACGTCCTGCCCAAGGATGTCAGCCTCAGATCCCGCCTGACGCGCGACCTTTACCTCAACATTCCGCTGCTTTCTTCCGCGATGGATACCGTCACCGGAGCCCGCTTGGCGATTGCCATGGCGCAGGAAGGCGGCATCGGGATCATCCACAAGAGCATGACCATCGCGGCGCAGGCGGCGGAAGTGCGCAAGGTGAAGAAGCACGAGAGCGTGATCGTCAAGGACCCGGTGACCGTGAGTCCCAAGGCGAAGCTGGCCGATCTGCTCGAGATGGCCGACGAGTACGGCTATTCCGGGTTTCCGGTGGTCGAGGGCGACACCCTGATGGGCATCGTGACCGGGCGTGACATGCGCTTCCGTCCGGACAAGGGCGATAGCGTGGCGGAAATCATGACCCCGCGTGAGAAGCTGGTCACCGTGCCCGAAGGCACCTCGCTGGATATCATCAAGTCCAAGCTGCAGGAACATCGCATCGAGAAGATCCTCGTGGTCGACGATCAGTTCCGCCTGCGTGGCTTGGTCACCGTTCGCGATATCGAGAAGGCGCGCACCTATCCGCACGCCGCCAAGGACGGTGATGGCCGTCTGCTGGCCGGCGCCGCCGTGGGCACCGGGCCGGAAACGCCGGATCGCATCGCCGCGCTGGCCGAGGCGGGCGTCGATGTGGTGGTGGTGGATACTGCACATGGCCATTCCCAGGGCGTCATCGAGCGCGTGCGTTGGGTCAAGGAGCATTATCCGCAGGTGCAGGTGATCGGCGGCAACATCGCCACCGCCGCCGCCGCCAAGGCGCTCGCTGAAGCCGGCGCGGATGGCGTCAAGGTTGGCATCGGCCCCGGTTCGATCTGCACCACGCGTATCGTCGCCGGTGTCGGGGTGCCGCAGATCTCCGCCGTCTCCGACGTGGCCGACGCGCTCAAGCCATTCGACATCCCGCTGGTCGCCGATGGCGGCATTCGCTTCTCCGGCGACCTTTCCAAGGCCATCGCCGCCGGGGCCAGCACGGTGATGATCGGTGGGCTGCTGGCCGGCACCGAGGAAGCCCCGGGCGAAATCGAGCTCTATCAAGGCCGTACCTATAAGGCCTATCGCGGCATGGGCTCCATGAGCGCCATGTCCCAGACTCAGGGCTCGTCCGATCGTTACTTCCAGGATAAGAACGCCGGCGTCGAGAAGCTGGTGCCGGAAGGCGTCGAAGGCCGCGTGCCCTACAAGGGTGCGATGAGCGCCATCGTCCACCAACTGATGGGCGGCCTGCGTGCCTCGATGGGCTACACCGGTTGCCACGATATCGACGAGATGCGCACCAAGCCGGAGTTCGTGAAGATCACCGGCGCGGGCTTTGCCGAATCGCACGTGCACGATGTGCAGATTACGAAAGAGGCCCCCAACTACCGGGCGGGCTGATATCTGAGTAAGAAGATAGAAGAGATAAGAGGGAAGAAAAGAGAGGCGGGTTATACCGCCTCTTACTTCTTCAGTCTTCCCTCTCGATTTTCGAGGCAATGATCCAGGCCTCGACGTTTGAGTCCACAACGGCGGTGCCCTTTTCATGCAAGATATTCACGCCCATAAGATCCTGATCCTCGACTTCGGCTCCCAGTACACCCAGCTCATCGCGCGCCGCGTGCGCGAGATCGGCGTCTACTCCGAAGTGCGCGCCTTCGATATCAGCGAAGAAGAGATCCGCGAGTACAATCCCAACGGCATCATCCTCGCCGGGGGGCCGGAATCCGTCACTGAACTCGCCTCACCGCGCGCGCCGCAATGCGTGTTCGAGATGGGTCTGCCGGTGCTGGGGATCTGCTACGGCATGCAGACCATGGCCGAGCAACTGGGCGGCAAGGTCGAAGGCTCGCAAAAACAGGAATTCGGCTATGCGCAGGTGCGTATCGACGCCGACAACGCGCTGCTCTCGGGCATCAAGGATCATGTCGATCACGCAAGCGGCCGTGCGCTGCTCGACGTGTGGATGAGCCACGGCGACAAGGTCGGCCAGGTGCCGGAGACCTTCACCGTGACGGCCTCCACGCCGAGCTGCCCGATTGCCGCCATGGCCTGGGAAGAGAAGCACTTCTACGGCGTGCAGTTCCATCCCGAGGTGACCCACACCCTGCAAGGCCAGCGCATTCTCGAACACTTCGTGCTGAATATCTGCCAGGCCGAGCGTTTGTGGACCCCGGCACAGATCATCGAAGACCTCTGCGAGCGCGTACGCGAGCAAGTCGCCGACCGCCACGTGCTGCTGGGCCTTTCCGGCGGCGTGGATTCCTCCGTGGTCGCCGCACTGCTGCACAAGGCCATCGGCGATCAACTGACCTGCGTGTTCGTCGACAACGGCCTGCTGCGCAAGAAAGAAGGCGACCAGGTGATGGAAACCTTCGGCCAGCACATGGGCGTGCGCGTGATCCGCGTCGACGCCGAAGACGAATTCCTCGGCAAGCTGGAAGGCGAGGCCGACCCCGAAGCCAAGCGCAAGGTCATCGGTAACACCTTCATCGATGTGTTCGACCGTGAAGCCGCCAAGATCGAGGGTGTGGACTTCCTCGCCCAGGGCACCATCTACCCGGACGTGATCGAATCCGCCGCCAGCAAGACCGGCAAGGCCCACGTCATCAAGTCGCACCACAACGTCGGCGGCCTGCCCGAGACCATGAAGCTCAAGCTGGTCGAACCGTTGCGCGAACTGTTCAAGGACGAAGTGCGCAAGCTCGGCCTCGAACTCGGCCTGCCCTACGACATGGTCTACCGTCATCCCTTCCCGGGACCAGGCCTCGGCGTGCGCATCCTCGGCGAAGTCAAAAAAGAGTACGCCGACATCCTGCGTGAAGCCGACGCCATCTTCATCGAAGAACTGCACAACTTTGATTGGTACCACAAGACCAGCCAAGCCTTCGCCGTGTTCCTGCCGGTCAAATCCGTCGGCGTCGTCGGCGACGGCCGCCGCTACGAATGGGTCATCGCCCTGCGCGCCGTCGAAACCATCGACTTCATGACCGCAAGATGGGCCCAACTACCGTATGAGCTGCTGGAGAAGGTCTCCAACCGCATCATCAACGAGATCAGCGGCGTATCGCGCGTGACGTATGACGTCAGCAGCAAGCCGCCCGCGACGATTGAGTGGGAGTGAAAGCCAGGCTTTGCTAATCTATCAAGCCCGCCAAAAGGCGGGCTTTTGGTATTTACCTCGATAGGGCGGGCTCATGGGTAACAGGGAATTGATCCTCTACCGGACCGATGATGGACGTAGCGCCGTACACCTACGCGCCGAGGACGGGAGCGTATGGCTGACCCAGGCTGAGCTTGCCGAACTGTTTGCGACGTCGAAGCAGAATGTAAGCTTGCACGTTCGTAACATACTGAAAGAAGGCGAGTTATCTCGAGAGGCAGTTGTCAAGGAATCCTTGACAACTGCGTCTGACGGGAAGCGTTATAAAGTCAACTGGTATAGTCTGCCGATGATCTTGGCAGTGGGATATCGGGTGCGCTCTCCGCGAGGAACGCAGTTCCGTCAATGGGCCACAGCCAACCTCAGCGAATACCTGATCAAGGGCTTCGTCATGGATGATGAGCGTTTGAAAGAGCCAGGTGGCTGGGATTATTTCGATGAACTGCTGGCGCGTATCCGTGATATTCGCGCCTCGGAAAAACGCTTCTATCAGAAGGTTCGCGATCTATTCGCCCTGAGCAGTGACTACACACCGATGATAGCGATGCTCATCGCTTCTTTGCTGAGGTGCAGAACAAGCTGCTGTATGCCGTCACTGAGCAGACCGCAGCCGAAATCGTCGTGAATCGTGCCAATCCCGATGAGCTCAACATGGCACTCACCACTTGGCAAGGCACTCGGGTGCGCAAGCAGGACGTGACCATAGCCAAGAACTATCTGACCGCGGATGAGGTAGATACGCTTAACCGGCTGGTGGTGATCTTCTTGGAACAGGCCGAGTTGCGTGCCAAAGAACGTAAAGATCTCACGCTGGATTACTGGCGTCGCAATGTCGACCGCCGATTGGACTTCAGCGAACGCCCTATTCTGGATGGGGCCGGCACTATCAGTGCCCAAGGAGCTAAGGCCATTGCCCATGAGCGCTATGGCGAGTTTGATGCTCACCGACGCCAGACAGAAGCCTTGGAAGCGGATGCAGAAGATCTGGAAGACCTAGAAGCGCTTGAAGAAAATATCAAATGCAATCGTGATGAATAACGAACTTGGCCTGCCCTACGACATGGTCTACCGTCACCCCTTCCCGGGACCGGGCCTCGGCGTGCGCATCCCCGGCGAAGTCAAAAAAGAGTACGCCGACATCCTGCGTGAAGACGACGCCATCTTCATCGAAGAACTGCACAACGCTGACTGGTACCACAAGACCAGCCAAGCGTTCGCCGTCTTCCTGCCGGTCAAATCCGTCAGCGTCGTCGGCGACGGCCGCCGCTACGAATGGGTCATCGCCCTGTGCGCCGTCGAAACCACCGACTTCATGACCGCAAGATGGGCCCACCTGCCGTATGAGTTGCTGGAGAAGGTCTCCAACCGCATCATCAACGAAATCAGCGGCGTCTTCCGCGTGACGTATGACGTCAGCAGCAAGCCGCCCGCGACGATTGAGTGGGAGTGAATAAGCGTTAGGCGCTAGCTGGCACTACCCGGCAATAAATTGCCAATAAGCCCATGTTTTTATGGGCTTTGTCGCCTTATTTTTGGGTGATCTTTCAGCATGGTATCGGAATCGAAGAAGGATAAGACTCTTGCTGACCGATACCAAGCTGCGCAACCTCAAGCCGAGGGATAAACTCTACAAGGTGAATGACCGGGACGGCCTCTACGTGGCTGTCACCCTGCCGGTTCCATCTCATTCCGTTACAACTACTCGATCCATGGCAGGTAAGAGACAATCACCTTTGGCCGCTACGGCGTTGGGGGCATCACTCTGGCAGAAGCCCGTGAGCGGCTAGGTGAGGCCAAACGGATGGTCGCAGATGGGAAGTCGCCAGCGAAGGAGAAGGCCAGAGACAAGGCGCGTGTGAAAGGGGCTGAAACCTTTGGTGCCTGGGCGGAAAAGTGGCTACGTGGCTACCAGATGGCCGACTCTACCCGTGATATGCGCCGCTCGGTTTATACGAGAGAGCTGGAAACGAAATTCGGCAATCAGAAGCTGACCGAAATCACTCACGAGGACTTGCGAGCACTAACCGACGCCATTGTAGAGCGCGGTGCGCCTGCTACGGCGGTTCATGCGCGTGAGATTGTACTCCAGGTATACCGCTGGGCCACTGAGCGAGGCCAGAAGGTTGAGAACCCGGCAGACCTGGTGCGGCCAGCAAGCATTGCCAGGTTTGAGCCGAGAGATCGAACCCTGACGCCCGAAGAAATCAGCATCATGTACCAGTACATGGGGCGTATTGGTACATCCCCATCGATCCGGGCTGCGGTAAAGCTACTGTTGTTGACGATGGTGCGTAAAAGCGAGCTGACGAATGCCACCTGGAGTGAGATCAACTTCAGCGAAGCGCTCTGGACGATCCCCAAAGAACGGATGAAGCGGCGAAACCCTCACCTGGTGTTTCTATCCAGGCAAGCTATGGACATCCTCATCGCTTTGAAGACGTTCTCCGGTGGATCGGATTATATTTTGCCGTCGCGTTACGATTCTGACGTACCCATGAGCAGTGCCACACTCAATCGAGTCATGACAATGACGTACAAGCTGGCTCAGAAAGAAGAGCAACCGCTTGCCAAGTTTGGCCCCCACGATCTGAGGCGCACAGCGAGTACCTTGCTCCATGAAGCTGGCTACAATACCGACTGGATAGAGAAATGCCTGGCACATGAGCAAAAGGGAGTGAGGGCGATCTATAACAAAGCTGAGTATCGAGAGCAGCGTACATCGATGTTGCAAGACTGGGCTGACATGATTGATGAGTGGACAGTTTAAACGGTTATAGACTGCAAGCTCAATCTTTTTAACGTTATTGCTTAAAACAACCAGTTTAATGTATTTTTCTAGACAAGATGCTTGCCTTTAGAAATGTCGAGCCAGCAGAGATACTTGTGACTCGACATTTAAAAATTTGTTTTGAATTTATGGAGAAACAAATATTTTTAGCTCCACATCATTGATGTGCGCTGTCGATATCCAGCTATTAATTAATTGGTAAGCTTGTAATGTCTCACTGGCCGCATTTTGACCAAGCCATAGCTGACTTTTAAAGTGCCCTACAGAAAAACTATTTGCGGAAACAATCCATATTTCCTTACGAACTGCTGTCGAGCGGCGTCTCTGGGAAACTACGTCCCAGACTTCGTTCAGCTTTTGCTGCCTATCTTGAGAATTACTGGTGGTATAGGATTTTCCGTTAATCAACCTGATCCTCTCATACATCAATTGCTCTGCCCCCGCTGTGGGCCAAGCTGAAAGTAGTAAGTTCCAGTTCCCTGGTCTTAGCAATTCGTTCCCACTTACCAACATTTCCATGTTCTTGATTGCTTGAGATCCTACCTCAGCAAGTGCACCAGCTGAAGATTGTGGTTTTTTTGGACTGTCACCACATTTTATGTGTACATACACAAGTTTGTTCTTAGATGACAAAATAAAATCGGCAGGCTCAGTACCCATATCAGTGTTTAGAACTAGATCGGCATTGGGAATATATGGGGAAAAAGGTCCTAAGTCGGCACGTGTTGGGTTGTCCATTCCATTGGCTTTAATCTTATCTAATAGATAGAAGATTGATTCTGTGCTGAAATTCTGGTTTACAACTTGGTATACTTTATTCTTGTAACCCTTTTCATCTAGGTTTTCCCCTAGTAATTCAGGAAGCCCAATGACCACGTTTGCTAGGTTTGATTCATCAAAATTGAAAGAGTGTTCGACGGGAAGTTTTGTTTGATAGAATTTATATTGGGAATACCCAATTCCATTTTCCAACAAAGCTTTGTGGAGGTGTTCAGCTAGAAATTCTACAATATTTTCTTTTTTAACGTCATGTTCATTTATAGAATAAAAAATTGGCTGATCAGGGTTCATGTCCAGGTATGGTTCTTCATTACGAAGCTCGATTACTATTCGACTCTCCTCAACTCCAGGTAGTAGCAGAAATCCATCTTCATAATTCCTATGCAAGAAATCATTGTCTATGGTATGAGTTGAACCATCGATTGAGATTGTTATTGGTGATTCGAACTCGCTGAAGTCAAATATCACGCTTTCAACATTTACATTAGTGTCTATGTTAACTGGCTTTGCATAAGAGTCGATGAGAGGGTTGTTAACTAATGAGTCTCCAGCAAGGACATTGTTCATTGTTTCTAACCAGTCATTTAATTCATGCAGGCTGAATGAATTTTCTTTTTGGTCTGATATGCGCCCTGAGTCAACCCCTACGTAATAGCTACCAGATTTTGTTTGCATTATGTCGTAAGTGTCTAATCTTGCAGTAGAAATTCTGTATGAGGAGTTGGCTTGTTGATCTGCCATTTGATCCAGGTTCTGTCCCTTAATCGCTATACTATCAGGGCGTCTCCTTGCCGAACTAACAGACTTGCTGCTGGCCTCTTTAGTAGTTGAGGATTCGCCAAGAGATAGAATCTTAAATAAATTCTCTTGTGGTACTGCAGAGCCAAGTTTTAATTCTTTATCTCTGCTAAGGCGTCGTCCTCTGCTATCGTAAATTGCGACAATATTATTAGATAGCTCTTTAATAATAGTTATTTCTAAGGATGGCTCGAAAAAGAAATGCTCTTTCAAGAATTTAGAGCGATTGAAAGCTATGGAGCCAATAATATAAATACCAATCTGTGTGTTAAATTGCTTTGCAAGCTCTCCGTTATTATGGCATCGCCAATACAACATGTCTGATAGAAGTTCTACACTAAATCCCTCGGTTGTGTTTAAAAAGCAAACAGATGCTGTTGGTATATTTAGTGAGGACTCTGGATCAAATTCGTTAAGATCAAATTTTCTCAAAAAGCGATTGCCATAATAACTTGAATCGGGAAAAGCCTCTAGATAAAGCTCTATTAACTTGTTTGCATCTAAGGAGAGGATGAATTTTTTTACAGCGCTATCACTATTAAGGGATGCATCAAATAGGCGATAGTTCTGCCACATTTGATGATTTGAATTGCTGTTTATCTCTATTACTTTGGGTTCGACTTCAGAAAATATTCGAACGACACGGCCAATTGTTTGTACAAGCTCTCTACCACTATTAACATTGTAAGTTAGGATCAATAGCTTTGCTTGGGGTATGTCAACACCCTCATCAAGCTTTCGTTGATGAATGATGACTTCATATTGAGAGTTTTTTAAGTTGGCAGGTACGGCTGACTTAACATTACTGCGAGGGTCTTGCTTAAGTTGGTCGTGTATAGCCAGTATATTGAAGTCGCTGTTTAATTGGTTGTAATAACTTTCAATGTCACTTATGTTTTTGCATTTTATGATGCATTTTGTATTAGGATTTTTAGTTAAGAATGAGCGAATAAAAGTGCTTAAGCTTTGAGGCTCAATAGATTCAAATTCAGGCTCTTTAAGCACATTGTCCAAAAGTGCTTTTTCAAAGGTGTAGATGTAGCTGAAGTCCGCTGAAACATCAAATTGAAATAGATCGTTGCGATACGGTGTTGCTGTGATGACAATTTTATGAGCATTCATTCCCCTTACAAGAGTACGCCAAACGGGAGAGGGTTCAGAGTGACCTTCATCAATAATAATAAGGTCAATTTCTTTCTTCAGTTTTTCTAGCTCTATAGAGTTCAATTTTTGTAGCTTTTGAAATGTTGATACATAAATGCCATTTTTTGATAAGTCGTTGATATCATCAAAAGCATGCTTTAATGTAATGCTTGAACCTTCCGCGCGTTCGCTAAAAAACTTACCATTTATCTCTGAATGCAATTGATCACAAACAGCCCTTCGATGACAAAGTACAAGAACCTTTTTTTGAGAGGATTTATGGCTGATGACACTAATCACACCAGACTTTCCAGCACCTGTAGGTAAGCTGACCAAACAAGACTTATCAGTTTCAGTAAGCGGTTTTTTTAAGTAGCTTAAAGCTTTTTTTATACTCTCTTGCTGACAAGTTCTTAAGTCATCCCATAAGTTTCTATTTATTGAAAATCCTTTGATATTCACAATTTATCCCCTGTAGAAATATAATATTAATATTGAGCAAAGTTTTTATATTGTCTGCATCGTTAAAGCAAGATGTTGGTGAGTTTATAAGTTAGTGAGAATTTTAGCGGCTAAAATTAGCGGTCTCAAGTTCCAAGCGCAATGCTATTGAATAGTGCTCGGTCAACCGACGAATTCCCTGAGCTCATCGGCATAGATTTCCAGCGGCGTTCGCCAGTCCAGTGTCTTGTGCGGTAGCGTATTCAGAGAGTCGGCGATATCGTCGAGCTCTTACTGGCTGTAGACGAAGAGAACAGTGCTCTTTGGCAGATACTGCCGCACCAGCTCATGGTGTTCTCGCTGGAGCCCCGCTGCCATGGGCTATGTGGGTCTGCGAAGTAAATCGCTGTACCGCTTTTCATCACTCCAGATTGTCCGGTTTTTGTCAGTGCTCTTTCATCGGAACAGCTTCAGGTTTCGGTTCTTTTGAGGATTCGTTCTCCTTCGACGTTGGTGTCGTCACCAGTCCGGCGCGTCGCTTGTCCTTCAGTCGGTAGCTCTCGCCTTTGATGTTCAGGGTGGTCGAATGATGCAGCAGCCGATCTAGGAACGCGGTGGCGATGACCTGGTCGCCAAAGATCTCTCCCTAGTCCATGAACGACTTGTTCGAGGTGAGAGTGGTGCTGGCCCGCTCGTACCGCCGATTGATCAAGAGGAAGAACAGACTCGCTTCTTCGCGCGTCATTGGCAGGTAGTCCATCTCGTCCAATACCAAGACATTCGGGTACGTCAGTTGCCGGAGTTGTCGCTCAAGGCGGTTTTCCTGTCGGGCACTCATCAGCGTGCTGACCAGCCGGTCCAAGGTCATGAACAGCACCCGGTGGCCAGCTTCTGCCGCTTTCACCGCCAATGCCACGGCGAGGTGCGTTTTCCCGACGCCCTGCGCGCTGCCGAGTCATCGACTTAATGACCGCAAGATGGGCGCATCTCTCGTATGAGCTGCTGGAGAAAGTCTCCAACCGTATCATCAATGAGATGGAGGGTATCTCCAGCGTGACCTACGACGTGAGCAGCAAGCCACCCGCGACAGTTGAGTAGAAGTGAGGCTCTCATGTGGCACCATTGAATACGAAGTAGACTGGGGGCGTTTCATCAACTTATAGAGCCTTGTAAGCTCTTTTGGAAACAAAGAATCCAATGGGGGGCCAATGGGAGCAGAGGAGACACCGGTAGACGAGACGGAATTGGCTATGCAGCTCCGTACACGCGGCTTGGTTCGTGCTATTGCGGATCGAGAGTTCCGGCGTCTAGACGATAACCGCTCTGCGTTGGTCGAGGCGCTCGCGGCCATATTGAACGCTATCGATGCGCCACCAATTGATCTCCATGCCGAAGATGCACTGGCAGAGCTGGAGGGACGGCGCTTCTTCCTCGTCCAGCATGTTCTATGCGATCTGATACCTCTTCTGAATGTAGATCAGGAGGTCCTTCTTGCCTTCATCACGCGCTTGCTGGATACAGGGGGCCACGATCTAGCTGCTGGCGGCCCGAGTACCGCTTTTGGAGAATGGACTAAAAAGGATCCAGCTAGATCTTCCAAGGTCTACGAGGCAGCACGTGCCGGTAATAACCTCGCACTGCGGCAGCTATTTATGGTTCTCCTAATGAATGCTGATGTTGAGGAAGGCCTCTTTTTCACGCGAGCACATGAGCGGGAGGCGAAACTCGCAGCCATCTCGGCTTTGGGTGCCATGGAGTTGGGTGAACGCTATCATGAGGTACTCGACACACTGCTTCAAGGAGCGTCTAGCGACGATGAGGGCACCGCCCTTCGGTCCCTTGAAGCGGGCTACCGCGCTGCTGCAAAGCGAAAAGTATATGCACCAGCCAGTTTCGACGAACAACTCGAACGGGTCCTTCAGACGCAGAGCCCATCTGCGATTCACTTGGCGGCAGATCTCCTGTGGCGTTATCGAGAAGGCCTCACAGAGAACGTCATAGACCTGTGTCTCTATACCGTTGCAGATGTTGACCCAGACGATATTGTAACCATTTCGCACATTGATCATGCCTCATACCAACTTGTGAGAGATGGGCGCGCTAAACAGGTGATCCGACTACTTGGTGAATTGATCGATCGTTCAAAGGGGCAGATTACACTAAGCGCGTTCCAGAGTGCGTACCACGCGCTGACGCATGCAGGCGCTGAGGTGCTTGGTAGTGCGGTTGTGTACTGGCTGCTCAATGGGGGAGTACACACTCGTAAATGCGTGGCGAATGAAGTGTGCAGTGTTGGGAACGAGGATCCACCCTTCTCAATCCCTACGTCGTCTCTGCCACCAACCCCATCAGACCAGCTGTTTCTCTGTCGCAAGGCTGTCGGATGGTTCTTTATCGATCCGCTGGCAGCGGTCGCCATACCTTTAGCGGTACTTCGCGATGGGTCTCAGGATATCGCCAGTGATGTCCTCAATCTGATCTACGATCCCTTGCTCCTGAGCTATGGTGGCAATTTGAAGAGCTACCTTGAACGCTACGTTGAAGACGGCGGAGCGAACGGCTCAGGTATTACTGAACTGCTCGCACGAAAGGCTGCATTTCAGGATGCGATGGAGGGTATTGAACGTTTGGTTGAATTGCACCCCAGCGAAATGCAGCGTGAGGTAGAGCGTGCTCAGTGGAACGAGAGGATGGAACGAGGCATGGAGCAGGAAAGTCGGAGATCTATCTTTGAGGATATCTTCTCCAAGCAATACATCCTTTATGGCCGCTCTTCGCTGACGCCGATTCATACTGGTGAGGGCGCCACGCATCTCACCGAGATTGAGATGAAATCGTTCTCGGTCTCGTCCGAGTTGCCCCTCCTTAATATTGTTGACCCGGTTGGCCTCGAACACATGCTTTTCCACTTCAAGCTTGAGCCGCGAGAACAACAATGAAACTTGTCGTGACGCACTATCTGCGCTCGCTGCGTGAGCGCGACGAACTTGACGCTATCTTGCCCGATCTTCTGGCCGAGAGTGGGTTCGAAGTTCTAACCCGTCCACGTCGTGGCACACGGCAATCTGGTGTCGACGTCGCTGCAATCGGCCCCAACCCTGATCGCAATGGCACTCGAAGCCTGTTTCTGTTCACAATCAAGTCCGGCGATTTGACACGAGAGCATTGGGATACTGGTCAGCAGGCCGTGCGGCCGTCGCTGAACGAAGTTCTGGATGACTACATCCCGAACCGCATCCCTCCCCACCTTACGGATCTGCCCATCGTCATTTGTGTCTGCATGGGTGGCGAGATGCGCGAGGATGTTCGTGCCCAGTGGAGCGGTTTCTGCCGGGCGAACGAGAAGGCTAACGTTTACTTCGCCGAGTGGAACGGAGATCGCCTCGCGGATCTGATCCTAAGCGGCATGCTCCGGGCAGAGTTAATTGAGAGCGAGAACCGGGGAGTGTTTCAGAAGGCGCTAGCGATGCTTGATCAGCCCGACGTCGCTTATCGGCATTTCCGTGACTTGCTCGATGCCATCTTCACTGAGCCGAAGAACCAGGCAGAGCGGACACGCCAGCTACGCAAAGCCTACTTGTGCCTTTGGATACTCTTCGTATGGGCTCGCGACGCTGGTAACCTCGAGGCAGCGTATCGAGCATCTGAACTGGTGCTGCTACGTAGCTGGCCGTACTGCGACAATACCCGTCTGCGCAAGGGGACGACGCAACAGGAGCGGCTGGCTCATTTCGATCAGGTCTTACAACTTCATATCATCATCGCCAACCTTCTTCTTGTCGAGAAAATTGGGCCGTTCGCCGATAAGCGCTACGCGCTTTCAATGGCCGTAAATTCACGCAACGCGGTCGACATCAATATCGCGCTGTTCGAGACGCTGGGGAGGTTGTCTCTCCATGGACTATGGCTGGAGGCCATTAGTGCCTCGCAGGACGAGGCGATTGCGCAGGCAATGAGTGAAGGGGCGGATAAGGTGCTTAACATAGCGATCGGGATGCTGAACGCGAACCCGGCGCTTGCCGTCCCCGTTCGCGACGATTTCACGATCGAACTGGCTTTGTTTATGCGTCTTGCAGACGTGCGCGGCCGACTTTCCAACGTCGCCGACTACATCCGTGGCATGTCCGATCACCTGTGCAATGGGCTCATGAGTAGGCAGCACTATCCGACGCCGAAGACAGATTATCGAGACGTCCTAGCTCATCCTAGAGACCGTAGCGACGCATACTTCGAAGAGCATACGCGCGCGGGGATTCTTTACACCTTCGTACTCGCTTGGCTTGCGATGATCGGAGATCAGGAACGCGCAGAGCGCTTGCGTAGCACGTTGTTAGAACACGCTCCGCACATGACGCACCAAATCTGGGTTCCTGATGGACGAACGGATGAAGTTTTCTGGGATGGTGATCGAGATCACGGGTTGTCGGTACCAGGTCTGCCACTCAATGACTCACTAGAAGCCGTTTTTAGTCTACTTAATCGCGTGATGGAAGAGCATCCACTGCATGAGCGAGTAAGTGCTGTGAGAATAGGTCTGATCCCTATCCTCCTCACGGCCTGCCGCCATTATCGCATGCCTGTGCCACCGCACGTTTGGCAAGGTCAGGATCGCTCCGCACCGGACGCTGGGTAGGTTGTCGCCACGGAGCAAGCTATTTCCAAGAAGCCCTCGGTTCGCCTTGATTCAGCATAGAAAGCTTAAGCGCGGAGCTGAATTGTATGTCATTGGCCGCACGGAAGGCATGACGTATGACCAGGTCTATGGGCCCTAGTCATCGTGGTGTTAGTAGTTGCATGTCCGGCCATTTAAAAACGTGTCGCCAACTTTGACCTCGCCAGGGCCACAAAGGGGCGATAGCCTGACTCCTGCAACACACTCACAGGAGATTACCTTATGGCAAGCCAAAAGACCCGCGCGCAACTGAATGACCGTGCCGATACACTGAACCGCAATACAGGCACAACTGGTCAAAACATCAAGAATGCCAAATCCAACGGGAACCGCGGCAAGCAAATTAAAGAGAGTCGCACCTCTAACAAAAAATAACAGCAATGGGGGACAGGGAAGTTCCCTAGAACCTAGGAAAGTGATGCCATGACTCGATACGCTCTACCTACCCTCGGTGATGTGGTGAAAATTTTATTCGACATCACCGGAGTTATGCCGCGAACCAAAGAGAATCAACAGGGGCCAACCGGCTTTGCCGAAGAACAGAAGAAAACCATTCAGACCCGCCTTCAGCGATTGACGAAGGAGCAGGGCGAGCTACAGCCTAATGTTGAGAAGTTATTTACCCTGTTGGCGGAGTGCCTGGAACCTTATATCCGCTGTCCGGTACGGGAACGTCAGCTGACAGGCCTGATCAATGATTTGTATGGCCTATATGCGTCTCTGGTTACAACCCAAGGTACCTTCATGAGCAAGCGTGACTCTATCAGGTTCTTGCTGGTGACTTACCTGGCTGACGAAGGCACGCGTTCCTTGACGAGGGAGTGGTTGAAATATTTGGGCTTCGTCGTTCAACCCATCCGGCCGTCGGATCCCTTCTGGTTCCTGCCAACCACAAAAGCAGGGCGCCAAGTATCGCCGCTTAGCAAGGTGCTTTACTGGGCCTATGAATCCTGCGGTCATACCCTGGTGAACTTCCACAGGCAGCCCACCCCCGAAGGACAAGACCCCAAACCCAGAGAGTGGCAAAACGAGAAAACTGCCAGGAACTGGCATCAACGCGGGCACATACCTTCTTTGGGACACTTGCTGCAGAACCTGAAAGAATCGTTCGAGGTGCAGGAGGCTGTCGGCAACCCGATCGACAAGCCGTTGCAAGATGCCATTATTACCCATGCGGCCCTTGCTAGAATGGCAACCATGGCTACTTATCTTATTAGCCAAGCGTATGGCCAGGACTTCCTGGACGAACTCTGTGAGCAGATCCGTTTATATGCCAGCTGGATGAACGAGGAACTCGAAGACTTCTATCGGGAATATGAGGCGCAGCTAGGCCCCGAACCAGACAAGGATGATCAAATGCTATTGGGGCTGAAGATGGCACCTAATTTTTGGGCTTTCTTTGAGGCAAAACGTCAAAGCGCCGCGGAAATTTTACGACATCATGCAAGTCCGGCAGGCGAACCTGATCCATTAATTGTGAATTGGAACGAGAGTAGATATGGGTCTTATGTGGCACAAGTGCCTGTGGATGTCGTGTCTCGCTGGCGTCAACCTCCCCCCGTGGATATTGTGCCTCTGATCAAGCGTGGCCTATCGAAGCGCAAGGATCCTGAGCTCAACCCGGCGGCCATTGATGCGTTTGAGGAGGACATGAACCAGGCGGAGGTGGCTGAGCGACTCACCTGGCTTCTGCACTGGTTGCGGGGTGTTGTCTGTTATCGCGCCGAAGACTATGCGTCTGCTGCGACTCACTACCAGCAAGCGTTCGACGCTGCCAAGTACACAGCCGGTGAGTACCAGTACCTGCTCGTGAACCAATATATCGAAGTGATGGCAAAGACTCGCCAATGGCGGCTATTCAAGAAAGGCGTTCTGTGGGCCTGCTATCTCGGTGTATCGGTTCGCTGGCTTCGTGAAGACAAGCCCACCACAGACAACCTGAAAGGGGTCTACGAGCTTATAGGAATGAAGCAGATTAATTACCCTGTTCTATGAAAAGGAGATCTGAACACATGGCCGGGCAGGTGGGAATGAATATTCTCTCAACTGCAGCCAAAGAAGAGCAAAACATGCCAAGGTGCTGGTGGTGTAACCCCGCTGAAGGGTGATCCGTGCACAGTGCTTGTCTGTCTAATCGTTACTGCTCTCATCCTATTTCTTCCAGCGCTTGGACCAGTTCAGGTTGCATGACATATTCATAATTACTATTGGGGGGTGACCATTGAATCGCCCCGTGCTTCATAGACACCTCCAGGCCTTATACTGAAGACCCTATGAGTCACCAGTGATATACCACAGAATTCAAGATTGACGCCGTCAAGCAGGTGACGAGGCGAGGCCATCCCGTCACGGAGGTGGCCGTCCGGTTGGTCGTGTCCGGGTACAGTCTCTATCAGTGTCAACGCCAATGAAGGTTGTCCGCACCCCCGATTTACGGAGAGGGCTGTTCGCCGGCAAAAAGGCACCTGTGAGCCCGCTGAGCATCGCCAGTAAATACTCTTCAACAAGTAGACGTATCAGGCTTTTGGATTCGCCGAGTTTTTTGGGTCCATCGCCTTGAGGCAACAGGTCTTTCCCTTGTAAAAGTTATTTGTATCAATGACTTATGTCTATAAATTAATACTAATGCAGACAAAGGCAGTATGTGGTACATTTAAAAGGCCTATTAGAAATAGGCCTTTTTTAATGAACAGGATCAAGCTGTAAGCTCTTTTGTTGAGACTATTGTTGCGAATCGATCCTTGAGTGCAGCCATTGCGGCGTCGTGCAAAAGCTCAGAAGAAATAATCGAACCATTATGGCTTGGGAGTTCTCTCGTAGCGCAGGCGTCATGACAAACAAAATTTTTGAACCCCAGGTCAAGAGATGCTCTAACACTTGCGCTTACGCACATATGACTCATAAAGCCAGCAAAAACTACCTGCTGTTTATTGGTTAGAAGCAATAACTCCTTGAGGGGGGTGTTATGAAAAGAGTTCGGGTGTGTTTTTTTGATGATCTTCTCATCCGAAAAGGGGGCGAGGGGGCTCAGGATCGAAACTTTGTCGGTAAGCGGATCAAAGATCTTGCCGTTAGGTTTTCCATGTTGAACAACATGGAAAACAGGCGCTCCTTCTTGCCGGGCCTTGCCAAGCAAAAGCTTAGCATTTTGAAGAGCCTCTTCGCCGGTAGTTTTCAGGGGCAATGCCCCATCCAGATACTCATTCTGATAATCAATCAGGACGAGCGCACACTTCTTCCAGTCAGCGACTTCATTTGGGGCACCAGCCATGTCAAGCAAGGTCATTGGTAAAGTCATTTTTCGCTATCCGTAGTTTAAAAGGCACGCTAAATATGAACAATTCTGACTTGGAGGTAAATTTAAAATTATGTGTAACTCACAAACAGTTTTGAAGAAGATAAAGCAAAGGCTAAATTGGGATGACCTACGTTTTTTCTATGCGCTTGCAGACAGTGAATCAATGACCTCAGCAGCTAAAAAGCTGAATGTTAGTTATATGACTGTGTCTAGAAGGCTAGAGAAATTGGAAGAGACACTTCATAAAGAGTTGTTTGTAAGGAATTCTGAAGGCTTTGTTCTCACAAAGCATGGCCGAAAGCTATATGAGAAAGTGCAGGCTATGCACAATACAGCTGAACAGCTTGTGGAGGATCTTAGTGCGGAAGATGTGATACAAAAGAAAATAAGAATTTCAACAATACAATCATTAGCTTATCAAATAGTCGCCCCGGGGTTAAGAAGTCTTCAGGAGAAATACAGTAGCCTGATCTACGATATTCAAGTGACTGATCGCAATATCAGCATTCCAAAGCGAGAAGCCGATATAGCAATACGCCTGAGTAATACACAAGCAGATGATGAAAATACTTTCAAGTTAAAGTTGGGGAGGTTGGATTATTATCTTTGTGGGACAGAAATCGTCATTCGTGCAATGAAGGAGGGAAAGGCTGTTTCTGCGATAACATTTAATGAAGAAATGTGGCAGCTGCAGGAAGTAAAGCATTTTTTTAAAACTGTAGGGCTGGAAAGAATTAGTTTCCAATCAAACTCATCTGTTGTTCAGCGGTCAGCTGCGATCGCGGGATACGGAGTGGTATTGTTGCCGGACTTTATGATCGAAAATACAGAGCTTTGTAAATCATCTGAAGAGCCTGAATTTTCTAAAGACATCTGGTTGGTCACTAAGAAACAAAGCTATGAACTCACTGCTGTAAGGCTGATAATTGAGGAGCTGGCGAGTGTTTTTGAGAAATACAGTCAATGAAATATAAAACAAACGGTCTGGCAACCCGGAGATGGCCAGACCGTGCTAGTAAAAATTTAATAGGCCAGTTTGTTCTTGAAGTTTAACCAACCTCGAGTATACATATTGTTTGCAATGAGGGACAGGATCACCAGAGCAGATCCAAATATTTCTTCAGGAACAATGCTATCATCGCTGAAGAACGCTATCGCAAATGCAGTAATTGGAACCAGATTGATGAACAACACTCCATTCACCGGCCCAACGGTCTTGATGCCATGATTCCAAGAAAATACAGCCACTACCCCAGCGAACACTACCAAATAACTTAACTCCAGAATGTTTTCTACAAGAATAGAAGCGGAGGGCATATGAGTGACGCCTGCCATATTGGTAAGTAAGCAGATGACCCCTATGGTAATGCTGCCAAGTCCTGCCGAGATGGCCGTATAGCGTAGCGAGGAGAAACCTTCTATATATGATGCGCCGATTGTATAAGTAACCCAGCAAAAAGCACCTAGCAAAATTACTAAGTTAGGTAGTAGGGCCCCTCCTGACAATGATGTAATGCTGCCTTTACTGACTACCAGTACGACACCGAGAAGTGCAAAAAAGATGCTTCCAAATGTAAAGTTTGAAGGCTTTTGTTTTTTTAGTACCCAAACCATTATCACTGAGATAAGAGGCATGAGGGCCATGATAATCGCCCCGTGCTGTGGTTTCGTATGAGCTAGGCCAGCAAAAGCCAATATACTGAAGCCAGCAAATCCGAGCGATCCGAAAGCATAAAGTTTGAGAACCTGACGTCCGGGGTTGAGTGCTGAGATGCCTTCTTTTGCTGCTAGCAATATCAGGAGGATCAAGGATGCTACGCCATATCTGATCAGGCTGATATGTACAGCGTCCATTGATAATAATGCACTCTTTGCGATAGGGAACATGCCGCCCCATGATAAAGTTGTTAGCAAAAGACATAGAATGCCCACTATCAATCCGGGGTGTTTTAGATCGTTTCTGATATAACGGTCATTAGTAAGCATGCTTTTCAGTTCTTCCACCCTAACTTTTCCTGAAGGGGAATAGGGGATATTTTTGAGAAACTGAATTTTGATGCATTTCATTTTTCTTTTTTTCATCTCCTTTTTAGCAAGATCATAAATTTCAGGCTTCATTCCATCAGCATGATCAGAAGCCACTATTCCGCATATGACCTTGCCGTTATTGGCGTCAGTCGGCACTATTGCCAAATCCCTGACTCCGGGGTGTTTGTTGATCGCGTTTTCGGTTTCATAAATTTTCAAACCTTTAGCATTTTGTGCTCGATTCATTAGGTATAACAACCCACCCTGGATATACCCGGATTCAGCAGTCAGTAAATATTTATCTCCATCATATTCAATAATATCATGTGGTATATTGTGGTACTCATCCATGTTCATATAGCTCGAAATTGCAACGCGACCAATTTCACCATCAGCGATCTTATGACCCTTCTCGTCCAGCATGAGCAGCTTGTTGCCATTATATGGTTTCCCCACACTAGTGGGCTGTTTCATAATGTCGTGAGGCTCAGCGATAGTGTTAACGCCAGTTTCGGTAGTACCATAATATTCGTAGACTACTGGCCCAAGGATGTGCAGAGCATCTAGCTTTAGCTTTATAGGGAAGTTTTTCCGCCGACAAGCAAAAATCGCAGTGAATTTTGTTTAAAGGTATGCTCCTGACCGTTGGCATGAGAGATGACCTCTAAAAGCAGTGGCGGTGTCATAGAGCTGGCTGTAATTTTCTCGCTTTTTATCAGCCGGACCATATCCTTCGTATCATGTGGCTTAGCAATGATGACCGTTGCGCCCAAGCTCATAAAAAGTCTGGCCCAACCATTTCCAGCAGCATGGTACATGGGCATAGCCAGCATATATTTATCTTCGGAACTGAACCCGTATCGACTTTTGAAATAATTGAAACGCCTGGCATCAAAGGAAGCATAACGAACTGCGGCTTTGGGAGGTCCTGAGGTGCCGGAAGTGAATGATATGGCCTTGAATGCTCTCTGGCCTATATCAGGCTCTGTAGTAGAGTCAAGCTCTTCCAGTCGAGAATAATGAGTTGCTGCCTTGAGGCCATTATCAAGGTCAATGATTGGGGCAAGATCGATAATTCTTCGAATGTCAATTCCTTCTTCGAGGAAAAACGAAGAAGATATAACGATCAAGCCGCAATCTGAAACATCGAGCATGTGCTTGATGTTCTCCGGTTTCTGGGTGTAATCAATACCGACAAAAGGTATTTTAAATGTGGCCGCAGCTGCAGCAAGGATGAAAAGCTCGCTTCTGTTTGGTGAAATGTAGCAAATGCTTCTAATTTTATAAATATTAAAAGTGTTGTGCATATTTCTAAAAATTATTTCTACCTTATCATGGTATTCCTGCCATGTAAGGCTATGTTGTTGATCAGCGATAGCTTCCCTATCGGTACGGCAGGAAGCAAACTCTTTGATTAATTTTAGCGGTATCATATTTCACTCCATTTGTTTTGTATTCAAAGTAATTTCATGCTTACGCCAGATGCGATACATTTCTTGATTTTCTGAAGCCTCACCTTTGAGATTCTTTCTCCGGGCACTACAATAGGCACGCCTGGGGGATACGGTACTACAAAGTATTCTGATATAGTGTCCTCACGAAGCTGGCCGATGCACCATTTATTTTTTTCCTCAACATTCTGTAGAGCCCGTATTAGTGTGATTACGTTTTCTTGAGTGATGCCAAAATGAATGTTGAATAGAGCACAGCTTTCAGTGTACCTGCTTATATATATGTTGTGCTCTTTGTAGAGAACTTCCCGCAACCGTCTGCCAGTGATGTTCAGTTCGCTAATATTCAGCCACACCTTGGTTTCGTCACTAGTCGCGTAATTTTGCTGTGCTATAGAGTCTGCTTTGGGACTGCTGATTACTGAAAAAAACGTAAGCTTCTCTTTAACCAATTTTTTAAGAAGTCGTGCGTTGGCTTCCGCTCGGTCAGAAAACATTCTTCCTTCTATACGAGCATGGCACTGGGCCAAGTCTAGGCTTGTGAGGTGTCTATAGTTGGGTGAGGTAGTATGAAGCCGGTATCGCATTTGTTTGAGTTTTTCGATGGCTTCCTCACCCCCAATGCAATGTAAGTAACTTGCTTGTCTGCATGCAAATAGCGACTTGTGAGCTGAGTGAGTGACTACAAAATCGACTTCATATTTATTTCTGAGATTTTTCGCAGCATCAATCGCACAATGCCGTGAAAGACTAGTGGAGAAGTTGGACCACGCACCCCACGCTTCGTCGATTATTATCTTCTTGAGAGATGGGCCATGCTTAAGAAGCAGGGGAAGTATCTCGTCCAGTTTTTGCTGTATGCCTTCATAAGTTTGGCTGTTGATAATAGCAACGTCATAGCCATTTCCATTCTCTTCTGCGCATATGATCTCATCAAGCATTGCCTTTACGTTTAGGGATGTCTTACCAGTTGTCTCATCAATCTCGATATCATCAATGTAGGTTTTCTTCTCAACCTGGGTCGAATTTATTGTGAAATGAAACGATTGATGTAGGCCCTTTTGTATAATTATTCTGCTTTCACTGCTGCAAGATGCTGCAACGGCAATTTGGTTTGATACTGTAGATCCAGAGCATATAAAAAGTGTTGAATCTGTACCGAATGTTCTGGAGGCTTCTTTTTCGGAATCCTTTAATACAGAGTTCAATGAAGCTATTGAGTCAATGAATGGCTCTGTAACGCTCATTTCATAATTCGAAGACATAAGGTCAAGATATTTATCCTCGAATCTCGAATTACTGAGAGCTTTTAGATTACTAAGAGGTAGTGTGTGGAAGGAAATTAACTGCTTAAGCATTGCACTATGTGCTGCGCGATAAAAATAGATTGGGTAAGTCATTGTCATGCCTTTACGTTGACTGGTTTAAATAGAGTTCTAAATTAAGAATATAACGCCCAGTCGTTTGGTCAATTTTCAATGATGTGTAAGCCCTAAACTTTTTTCTGTGCAAAGTCCTTCTTTATGTTTTTTAACGGTTATTAGATTTTATTCTTGTAGGCAGTTTTTTGTAATCTGGTTATTCTGCATAATAAGGTTCCTAGCAGTATTTGAAGTGACCCTCTTCAGGACTGTGGGTAGGCATCTGCATCGCTAGGCCGACCCCACCGAGCGAGGCGCCAAGGGCGCTGCCGAGATAGAGCGTGGATTCGTTCAAGGCCACCGCGAGGTTGCCGTCTCCCTGAGACTCGCGGGCTTTCATCAACTCGTTGTTCTGGGGCACCTGCAGTGCCCAGCCCACGGCGCCCCACAGCGCGATTGGGATCAGCGCCAGCCAGGGAGCGATGCCGAGCAGCAGTGGCAGGGCGATCAGCGCGATACCGAGTAGCAGCATGATGGCGAAGGTGAGTCTGGGGCCCGAGAAGCGGTCGACCAGTGTTCCGATCAAGAAGCTGCCGAGCACGCCGCCTACGCCCCACACCCATAGATAGGGTGTCACCGAGCGCTCGCCGTGTGCGCCGATCAGCGGCGCGATGAAGGTGTACATGCCCAGGCTGGCGATGGCGGCCAGCAGGGAAATGCCGAGCAGGCCAATGACCCGTCGGTCGGTCAGGATGGAGAGCTTGCGTCGCATCGGGACCACCTGGGCGGCGGGCATGGGCGGTAGCCGGCAGACCAGCCCAATCAGCGCCACCAGCCCGATCAATGCAATCAACCATAGGGCGGCCTGCCAGCCCCAACGCTGTGCCAGCAGCAGGCCGAGCGGCACGCCGAGCACGGTGCCGCTCGCCATGCCGCCCATGATGATCGAGATCGTCTTGCCGCGAGCCCCCGCCGGTGCCACGCCAACGGCCGCCGCAATGCCGATGGCAAGATAGGTACCCGCCGCCATGCCGGCCAGTACGCGCCAGGCCATCAGGGTGGCGAGGCTGGTCGTGAGTGCGCTGGCTGCGTTGGCGATCACGAACAACCCCAGCATCAGAAACAGCCCGCCGCGCTGGCGATTCGCGGGCAGCAGGGCGACACATAGCGGCGAACCCAGCCCGTAGGCAAGCGTGAAGGCGGTGACCAACTGGGCCGCCACGGAAACGGAAACCGTGAAGTCAGCCTGGATCATCGGGATCAGCCCGGCGGTAACGTAAGAGGCCATGCCCAGCGCGAACGCGCCAATGGCCACCAGGTAGGTCGTGCTATGTGAGCCGCGTGCCATCTGTACTCTCCTCGATGCATCGAATGGCGTTGTAGGGGAAGCACGCGGAGTGTGTGGCGGGATTTAGAGGGTTACAATTTAAGCGTTTATGCTATTACTCGAGGCAACAGCATGGCTCCGGAACGCACGCTTGTACGCACACGGTATGAACTCGCCGAATTTCTGCGTACCCGTCGCGAGCGGATCTTGCCCGAGTCGGTGGGGCTGCCGGCGGGCACGCGCCGGCGCACGCCGGGCCTGCGGCGCGAGGAAGTCGCGACCCTAGCGGGTGTGGGGGTGACCTGGTACACCTGGTTGGAGCAGGGGCGCGAGATCGGCGTGTCGTCGACCTTTCTCGATAACTTGGCGCGCGCACTACAACTGGACGCGGCGGAGCGGCACCATTTATTCCTGCTGACTCACCAGCGCCCGCCAGTCGAGCCGGGCAAGACCTGGTGTCAGGTGCCGCCTCTGGTGAAGCGCCTGATGGACGACCTGACGGCACGCCCCAGCTACGTGCTGAACCTGCGTTGGGACGTGCTGGCGTGGAATGATGCAGCGGCGAGGGTATTTGGCTTCGACCGTCAGCCAACCGAGTATCGCAATCTGCTGTGGATGCTGTTCACCAACGCTGAACTGCGCCGGGTCATTGCCGACTGGCAGACCCAGGCGCCGCGCATTCTCTCCAGCTTCCGGCGCGACTACGCACGGGCGGATGACGACCCGGCCATCGGTAACCTGGTGAAGGAACTCACCGCGCACTCGCCCGATTTTCGCCAATGGTGGCACCGTCACGACGTGGACGCGCCTTGCCAGGGTGTGCGTGCGCTCGAACTCGATGGCCTGGGCAAGGTCGACTTCGAGCACACCAGCCTGATCGTCGACGAAGGCCGGCATCTGCGCCTGGTCGTCTATGCCGTGCAGGAGGCCGATCCTCAGGCTGAGGCTTTCGCCCGCTGGGTGACTGGCGAAGGCAAGGAATAGCCGAGTAGCCGTTGCGGCGGTTCAGCCTCGCCCCGATTTGCCGACTTCCAAAACCTGCCACTAAGTCCCATTGCAAAATGTTACCAAGCAAGGCTAAGTAGGATTAAGCCTCTGGGCTAGCGGCCGATAGAACATACAAGGAAAACAATGCGTAGCGAGTCGCAGGGAAAGGATGTCATCCCCGGACGGTAGTGTGGATGGGTAAGGTAAAAGTCCGCTTTCGACCCAAAGCTGCCAGAGCTTAATGAAGCTCATGAGGTATATGCAAGCAACTAATAAATTTAAATTTTCGTTATTGGTAGAATGGGAAATGAAAAGCGAAGAAAGGAAGCAGCTTCTGATTAAAATGGAAAAAATTATCGGCTCAAGCTGTTTTAACGGAAATATACAGAACTGGGGGCCGAATGGCCAGTGGCTAGGGGAAGGGCGGGCATTTAGATACCCAATAAGGCTTAATAAGCTAGGGTCTAGAAGAGTTGTTGCTAGAGATATATCAATGGAAGACCTGATGACAGGCCGGTATGCGTTTGGGGCGAATAATTTACACATCATTAGGGCTCTTGATGAAGTCCTAAACATGCTACAAAATGACTACGGCCTGAAGATAGGCGAGCAAAAGGAAAGCCGAAAGGCAGAGTGCAGACAGAAATCTGAATTTCCATTTTGTGCTAAGAAGGTTGTTGATGTAGATATGCATGTAAGTCAAAGCCATGCCAAGGAATGGAAAAAATATGCTAATGATGATCAAGTGATGAAACGGCTTAAAGGTAAATTTCGGTGCTCGGGTTGTGGCTCTTTTTTGAAAGCTATGAAGGGGCATGATCAAAAATGTCCGGGCAATTTGTTGTGAAAGCTTTCCTATCACGAAAGGCGTAGTTGCATTTATGAGTTTACAGCGAACAATCCTTTTATCTGCAATGCTAATTGCTATAGCAATTATGCTATCTCCGACATTGCTGCAGGGGTACAAGATGTTTCAGTGTGTTAGTGCAATGGAGAAAACGGGGATGGGTTCGCAAGAAACAAATAAGTTGAATTGTATACAGTATATAAACTAACGGAAATGGATCGTTGATGTGGAGTTAGATTGATGCTTGCTTGGATAGGCGGTTTAAATTTTCCTATTAGGAAACCTTTCGACCCTGGTCAGACATTCGTGCCCGACGCAGCATGGGATGTGGCTCGGGCACGAGGGGCTGGAAGCAGCCGTCTGCTGCAGCTGCAGAGCAATTGTACCGACTGCATGTAAGCTGCCAGACTTCGCCTGCATCTGCAGATTCCAGTTTACGCTGGCGCTAGGTTCACGCGGATGCCACGAGCTACATTACTCGCACGGTTAGTCAGGATTCTTTCGTAATGCGTATTGCACACATCTCAATTTCAGACTTTCGAGGCATCAAATCACTTGAATGGTCGCCGTCGCCGAACTTGAATTGTCTGATTGGTCCGGGCGACTCCTGCAAGACCACGGTCTTGGATGCCATCGAGATCGGCCTGAGCCCGCGGTTTGGTTACACCGGAAGTGATCCCGATCTGTTTGGATGCGATCCAACAAGCAAACCTGCGATTTGCTTGACGCTCGTTGATCTTCCGGAAGAGTTGATTGTGGAGCACAAATACGGACTGTATTTGCGCGGTTGGAGCGAGGCAGCCCAAAAAATAGACGATGAACAAGCGGAAGGTGATATTCCGGCTCTGACAGTGAACGCGTTGCTTGATCCCGAAACCCTTGAATGGAGCTGGGAGGTCTTCAACGAACGCCTCGAAGGTGAGCCACCCCGTTTGGGCTTCAAGGACGCGAAGTTGATAGCACCCAATCGGCTTGGGGAATACGCCGACCGCCATCTCACGTGGGGTCGAAACTCCGTTCTTGGGAGGCTTGAGAAAGGGCCCAACGCGTCTGAGTTGCTGACCAGTTCGGTTAGGCAGGCAAAGGCATCATTCGCCGCCGGAGATCGTACTTCGTTCGATGATGTTGTGAAGCTGACAGAGAAGGTCGGTGAGGATTTTCTGGTACCCAAGACCCAAGGTTACGAAGCCCAGTTGGACATCCATTCAGGTATGTTGGCTTCGGGCGCAGTTTCTTTACATGATGGCAGCATGCCGCTTAGGACCCTCGGTAGCGGATCGTCACGCCTTATGGTGGCTGGTGTTCAAAATTCAGGCCCTACTCAAAACATCACGCTTGTGGATGAGCTCGAACTCGGGCTGGAACCCCATCGCATTATGCGCTTGTTGCGGTTTCTGCGATCCGGATTTCCACAGAACGGCGATGCACCGCCTATCGTACACCAAACATTCCTGACAACTCATTCACCAGTTGTTGTTTGCGAATTGGATGTTGGAGAACTGTTTTGCGTTCGCAACAACGCAGGTAGTGTCGCAGTTAAGTGCGCACGGCCAACTGGAGGAGCAGTGGATACGGCACAACGGCACGTGCGCTCCAATTCCCATGCTTTCCTATCTCCACGCTTGCTGATTGGGGAGGGGCGAACGGAAGTCGGATTTTGGCGCGGGCTTGATGACCAATGGTGCGAGGGTGACAAAGAGTCGTTTGCCTATCGGGGTGTCGTTGCGATTGACGGTGGAGGTAGTGACAATGCCTTAAAGTTTGGTCTCCACATGCAAACGCTCGGCTATCGTTGTTTCGTTTTGCTTGACTCGGATGTCGAGATTAAAGCAACCAACAAGGAAGCGTTCAAATACGCTGGAGGCCAAGTCGCTGAATGGTTGGACAACTGCGATATCGAACGCAGGGTTTTTCTCGACGTTCCATGGGCAACTGTACTCGAAATAGTTGATTATGCTCTTGATGTCGTCGGCGAAGGTAGGGTTCTGAGAAATCTTTGTATGACTTCCCCAGAGCAGGCGAGCATTGACCGAGCGGAGCTAGACGCCCTTACTGACTCTGAGGACAATCGAAAATGGTTGGCAGCGGCCGCCATTCTGAAAGTTGAAAAAAAGCCCGGCGTCAAAGAAGATCGTTCATGGTTCAAAGACATGACGCGGGGCGAGCAACTTGGAAAAATTGTCTTTGGTTGCCTCAAGGACATTCCAGAGACCCCACTTGCCAAAACGATAAATGAAGTGAGGCGGTGGATTGATGCCTGATTTTTCCCAAGAGGATGTCACGGCCATCATTCGTGCGACCAAAGCTGGCAGCGTGATCGCGGCTGCCGGATGCGGGAAAACCGAGCAAATCGTACGGACGGTGAAAGCTATAAGCGATGATTCGGAAGTTTCGAAACGCTGCCTCATTCTGACCCATACATTTGCGGGTGTTGACGTACTGCAGAAGCGTTTACGCAAGATCAACGTTCCTGCGTCTTCCTACAGGATTGATACAATCGCGAGCTGGTGCTTGCGGTTTTCGAAAAGCTACCCAAAGACCTCGGGGATAAAAAAGGTCAACCCACAGAGCAACAAAGACTGGTCAGAGGTCTATCCTGCTGCGGTCAAGCTTCTTGGTTCGCACGGTATCGATGACGTGATCCTTGCCACCTACACTTGCGTTTTCGTTGATGAGTACCAGGACTGCAGCGCAAGCCAGCATGAGTTAATTGTGAGGTTAAAGCGGCTAGTCCCTGTGTGTATTTTTGGTGACCCCTTGCAATCAATCTTCAACTTCGACGGCGCGGTAGACTGGTTCGATGTCGTCGAAAAGGACTTTCCCAATATTGCGAAACTGACCACACCCTGGCGTTGGAAGAAAGAAAACGCGAATGCTGAGCTTGGCGAAAAGTTGATCGAGTTGCGAGAACGGATTGAAGCCGGCGGCCCTTTAGATTTTTGTGTCAACGAAAGGGGTGTCCGGCGTCAGTGGCTCCCAGATGATCCCGGAGCCAAGTCAGCTAAAGTCAAAGCCACTTGTCTTGCAACAATGGATCTGGAAGGTACGTTAGTGGTTGTGGCTCAATCAGCATCTGAGGGATCACGAGCCAGCATAGCTAAAACTTTGGCAAAACAGAAGTTTGCTGTCGTAGAGCCTGTTTCTTGCAAACCACTTGCAAAACATTCGAAATCCATTGAGCAAGCGGATGATGCGCAAAGGCTGAAAAAGGTTTTGGATTTCGTCAGACTATGCGTTGTTGGTGTTCAGGCCGATTTTGCCAATTCTGTTAGGGCACACCAAGAAGGCAGACGCGCTGGTCGAACGAAGTACGGTAACCTAATTGACATTGGAGACCGTGTAGCCCAGGCGAATGGGATGACTCACGTGCCTGATCTTGTGGAAGGACTATTGGCCCGTGACGACGTTTTTCCGTATCGTCGCGAACTTCTAAGCATGATGTTCTCAGCACTCCGAACTTCGAGGGCGACAGGCGCTCCGCTTTCCGAAGTTGCAGCAGATGTTGAAGCAAAGGCGAGACACTTGGGGTGTCACCTAGCCCGTAGGAGTGTAGGTAGCACGCTCCTGTTAAAAGGCTTGGAATTCGAGCATGTAATAATCGTTGAGTACGACGGGATGACCAAAGAGGACTGGTATGTCGCACTAACACGAGCCACGCAGTCAGTGACTGTGTTGTCATCACAATCCCAAGTCTCATGGGGCAAGTAACGATGTTTGGAGTCATCAGTCTGCTTTTACCGCAAGCCGTATGTCAGCTTTGGAGACGTTGCATCGCAGCGTGTGAAGCCGTGATGGATGACTGCTGTTGGCCGAGTAAGGAGTGTTAGTATATGCTGATTATGATAGTGCAACAGCTGGCGACGCAGTGGGATATGACACCACGACTGAAACTGCATTCTTCGCCGTTCGCCACTAGATAGCAAAGGAGAGAATGAATGCCACGTTACTACGCGAATACGAATACAGACGAGAATGGAAATCACGAAGTCCACACGACTGGATGTCCGCATCCACCAGCCGACCGCAACCGTCTGCCTTTGGGCATTCATGATTCCTGCGGCCCAGCGACAGCGGCTGCACGAACGAGGTTTGGCGGAAGAGTTGATGGATGTAAATGGTGCTGCCCAGCATGTCATCGAGGCCGTTGATCACACGCACGAGAACACTGATCGTCCGCTTTTGGCTGGTAAAGGCGGCCCGAATCAGACCGCCTCTACTCTTGCTATGCCTCTGTTTGTTCAGCCATCTCCAAGGCATCATCTACCTCTATCCCAAGGTATCTGACAGTACTTTCCAGCTTTGTATGACCCAAAAGTAGCTGAACGGCTCTTAGGTTTCTCGTCCGGCGGTATATCAGCGATGCTTTGGTACGGCGCAGCGTATGCGTACCATAGATTGCAGGGTCCAGGCCAATGGAGGTTACCCAAGCTTTGACGATACGAGCGTACTGTCGTGTCGACAGGTGTTCTGAGCTACTGATGCGGCTCGGGAACAGATAGTTCTCGCTTCGAAGCCGGGCATGCTGAATCCAATCGCCTAGGGCCTCGCGTGTCTGCTCGGTTATCTCAAATTGCACTGGCTGTTGTGTTTTCCGCTGCATAACGATGGCCCTTGGGGGTACGTTCTTACCATGAGCAATATCACGGACTCGTAAAGTGACCAGATCACAGGCCCGTAGTTTGCTATCTATCGCTAGATCAAATAACGCTAGATCACGTCTCTTCCCAGCGAGCTGTAGCCGAACACGAATGGCCCAGATATCTTTTAGGCGAAGTGGTGCTTTCTGACCAACCAGTTTGCCTTTGTTCCAGGGCTCACGAATTGCAGTTGTTGAAGCGTTCATGGCATGGTTCTCCATAGGTGAAGAGGAAAGTGTGGCTCAATCCATGCCTAGTGTGGGCTTGACCTCGCTACCAGTCGCTGGCCGACCCAAAGCGGCCATGCCGGCAAATGCAGCAAGTGCGGTTACGTTTTTATAGGCACATCAAAGAAAATGCGAAGATCAATCAGTGGGTTGGTGTGTCGGCACAAGAATTTTGAACGAGCAAGCTCGTCTAATACCTGTTATGAGGAAAGAAATTATGAGCAACACTAAGGGATTTGACGAACTCCAGAATAAACTCAAGAAGATGGTGGAAGGAGCCAAAGAGCTTGAGGGTGAGGAGCAAATTTCTATTCCTGGTTTGCTCACCGAAGATTTTGTGTCCGAGCATGCGAAATTTCGGGATGCTCAGCAAATTTTTGATGAAAGTGGTTTTGAAATTAATAATGCAGAAGATTTTAAAGCGATCCCAGATGATGATTGGGACAAATATATTGCTCAGATTTCAGATTTTGGGTCTTGGAGCGAAATGCTAAAAGCGACCACAGCTGAGCACGTGAAGCGTAAAATGGGATTGTAATCTCATACTAGTAAGGTCAAGGGGGCCACTTTTGTCCGATAGCGACCCAAAGCGGCCCTTTCTACGATAGCGGCATGCTGATTCAGCCGTGTTATGCAGCCGGCACGATAATCTATGTTAGAACGTAAAGGTAATTGTGACAGGGAGGCGTTTTTCAGAGTGCGTAAGAATTGCGAAAATTGCGCCTTTTTCATAGACATCCGAGGCTTGATTCCACTTAGGGAACTACCGGACGATGTGCCGACGCGATGTATGAAAGAGTGCCGATGGGACAAGAACGGTTGGCCGCTCCCAATCCATGACCCCACCATAGAGACGTGCCAGCACTTCACGCCTTATACAGCTAGAAATAGCTGGGAGTGGGACGACGCTAAGAGCAGTCTCACCAAGAGAGAACGAGGTATTTCGTTCGGCGAGGCGACCGAAGCGCTTGAGAAGGATCACCATGCTGTAAGAGTCCCGGTAGGCGATCCAAGTAAATGGGAGAACCTAGAAGGGCTGGACTTCGAAAAGGAAGGTATCGAGCACACTGGACCCAACACAGACCCTGTCCGAGATATGTATATTTTCAAGCATAATGGAAAGACGTGGGTTCTGATTTCCACCCTCCGAGGGGATTTGGCCCTGGGGCGCAAGCGCGTAATCTCGGTCAGGAGAGCAAGACCGAAAGAAGAGCAACAGTATGATAATCCGGTCCTTTCAGGTAATGCAGGAATGTAGGTCGTTTGACGTTCTAACAAGACGGTCAACCGGACGCCATAGCCCTAGCGGGCTATGGTTCCCAACGCTGTCGCTCCGGCGCCGGTTACCTCAACGTTATATTTTGGGAGTTAACAAGAAATGGCGACCTTAATTGATAATTCTACGATATCGAGTGTTCAGCGTGCGCTGGGGTTCGCTCCAATTTCTGAACCCAACCTCCTGGACATGGAGCATGTGGCGTTAGGTCGTTTTGTAGAGGCGTTTTTGTGCCATGATCAGCTGGTCATCCCTGACAACTATAAAGAGGAATTCTCCGATCAAAGAAAAGAACTTCTAGACCATCCATCAGTAAGCTTTGCACAGATTCCAAGTCAAAAAGATCGTGAATATATTGAAGCAGCGTCCGGCTTGTCAGAAACTTGGACGGAAGCATTTCAAGCCCAGAAGGACGATGGTCTATTCAATCATTATTTTGAGCAGGTACAAGCATTTAGCCACTTCCTTTGGGAGCACTCTAGTTCAGAGTTTTTTCTAGTTTTTCGTGCGTTAGGAATCGATAAGGCTAACCCCTTAATTGAGGCTGTCTTAGCTGAGAATGTGGATTCCTTAACAGGTCCAAGGCTTAGCATCCGAGGTGCTGATGGGGCACCCGTTCAATGGAAACGTCTCGCTCCACACGTTAAGAAAATGCTCACCGTTCTTGGGTGGCTTGGTAACCAGTATGTGTGGCACCAAGTAATGGCCACAGAAAATGGTCATAGCTACATGCCTCATCCTTTGAGAGATTTTTTTGCAGCCGATTTTATGGGGCGAATAAAAAGCGGCGCCACGGATGCTTCTGAGTTCTCGCGAGTTTTCACTAAAGGTGTCACAAGATTTTCGGGCAAACTACCCGCCATCATTGAGGATCTGGGCCTATCGCCTGAATCATCAACACTTACCATCCACAGCCTATTGCCGTTATTGATACAAGAGTCCAAGGATGGCGCGGATTTTATTACTGTGCTTAAGCAAATGAGAGATGAGAGTGACGTGAAGTCGCTCAGGTCAATGCTGTCAGAAGTGAATAATGGCATTGCGTCAGGTGATATTAGGCCTGCTCAGAAGCTAAAAGCCGACATCGAAAAAATCGGTGAGAATATCTTAATTGAAAAAGGATTAGAGAAACGGTACATCACGCTTACCCCTCCTACTACTCTTTTAGGTATTGGAGTCAATGGTGACCCCGCGAGCCTAAAGTGTCCTTTACCCAGCGCCCTTTATAAGCAGTTCTTCGTTGGTAAAAGATATCGAGTTTTTATAAAGCGGACCCTAGAGGAGCTAGCGACTCCTTCAAAAATGGGTCAGATAAAAGACAAGCTAGATGGATACGCCAGTATCGAGGGGGAAGGGTATCCTAAGTTTTACCTCAATCCAGATTATTCTCCGTCGAAGTATCACAAGGTATTTAAAAGCTCGGTTCTCAAAGCCAACTAGATATAATAATCGGCTGCAAAGCGACCGATTTCCGCCGCTTCGCGGCTCCAAACCGGCGCTAAGGTTCGTTTCAATATTATTATCAGCGATAGGAAAAATATGATGTTAAACGAGAAAGAAATCCTCGGGAGATTATATTTATGGCAAGTAGCACTTAGTAGAATTAACGAGCTTTTGGAGCTAAGGCTACGAGTTGATCGTTTCTGTAGCACAGGAAGACCAAAGGACATCACTGAATTATATGATAAAGAGCGCGAAAGGTTAAAAACAGGTCTGCGACTTGAAGGAGAGGCATTAGATAACTTTGAAGATGAACATGGCTCTTTATTCCCAGATATTCATGATGTTCAACTGATTGATGAATTGATCACCGAAGAAATAATCATCAAGTTTTGCACTATTTTTAACGGAGGTTATGGGAGAGTAGGGGAGATTGCTAACAATGATAAAGCATTCTGGAACCCCATTGTTGATGAACTGATTGAAGAGGCATTTTCTGACGATGTTAAAGAAAATTTTTATGATTTTATAGAAAAAGCTAAATCATATCGAAATCAACAAGGCGCTCATTTTGATCAATTGAGTTTTAATATGACTCATGGCGATAAACTGCCTAATGAAGATGGGCTTGTATATAGCGTAGGCTGGAATAGTGCTTTGTTTATCTTTAACTGGGATTTTTTGGCTGAAATTATCCCCAGGTTTAATAAATCGTTAAATGACTATGTTAAAAAACTACAAAAAGAATCTGAGAGGTGTAAATCAGGAAGTGGCTCAAACACATAACAATCGCAGGCAAAGCGACGGATTTTCCGTTGCGGCTTCGCCTTCACTCCAAAGCTGTCCGTGTTTGTTGGCAGCGCTATCCCAGTAATACCTTAAAGACCGCTCTTGGCCCGAGACTGACTGGCTGGAACTCACTGGCGATCCTGTGGTGAATGGTATCAGGTGAGACGCTCTCGATGACGGGGTCGGCCACGCAGGTGAGAAAATGGTAGCTATATTCAGTGCCACCGACCGTGCGGTGGGATCGTAACGGGGCGTAGAAGTCATTGCGGATCGTCTGAACGATCTCGATCGAGCTGACATCAGAAGTATCAAAGCAGCATCAACACTTGCAGACGAATTTGCTGCGCAGTGTTAGGAATGATGACGTCTCACGGCGTGGTCATGTTTAATAGTACCGGGTTTGGCAAGGCGCGTGGAAAGGAGTGCACGCAAAAGTTGGAGCTTTAGCTGTGTGACAATGTTAACGTTTTGTTGGTTTAGGCAGCTGGCTTTTTCTTTCAGAAGTCGTCGTTACTGACTTCTTACCTGGCTGATGACTGTTCTGCTCACGACCATGTTCACGCCTCTCAAGAGCAGGCTGAAAGCTATCATGGGTTAAGCGATCATGTGTTGGAGACTTTTTATCAGTCATAACTCACCTTTTCGTTGGCTTGGGGTGCGCTTTCGGTGCCCGTGCCTAGACCTTAGTTTGGCACTGCCCTTTCGCGGGTTGATGGCTATTGGTTTTAATGTTTCCGGGTTGAAATCCTCTCGTATGGTCTCGATTAGAATATTCTTTACTCATCTGCCTCTTCTCTGGCCTTGATAAATTCAATATGGGATATATTATGTCCCATTAGCAACACCCCTCCTGAGCCTTTCTTGACTTCGCCAACTTCTCCTTTTTCATCGAGCTCGCACTCGTAGTCAAGAAATATCTGATAATTGTCTGGTAGATCAGAAAAGGTAGCATCATCCGTAGCAGCGCCAGCAACAACTTGGCCATCCGTCAGCGTTATTTTCATAAAAATCGGTAGACGACCAGTCAAATATTCACCGAAAACAAACTCCCATGCGATGGGCGTTGGATGCCTTGCGGGGAACATTTTTGCATACGCTCTTTTTCCCAAAACTGCCAAGACAATCGGAATAATGAACATGCCGAATATAGATGGCGAATCAGAAAGGGATACCTGCCAAGCCACTTTCTCAGAATTATCCTCAAACAACAATGGGATGCTGATATGATCAGGAAACATTGATGTGATTGAGAAGCAGGCTGCACCGAATATAAAGGCAGACACAAGCTGCTCATTTACTGGCTTTCTGTGATTAGGGTGCTTTAGAGTCCACCATTTGAGGCCAACTAAACCGGGAACGATGAAATTTAGAAGAAAATCTAAGCCCAATGATTCGTAAGCCATACCAAAGTCTCATTGTCTTTATAAGATTTTAACAGACATCAGGCTTACGGGAAAGTACAGCCTCAGTCATATCTCCGAAAAGATCATTGCCTATCGATGCCACTTACGGCAAGTTCCCTGTTTACAGTGAGCGTGAGAAACGATCATGGTAAGACTACAAGATTCAGGAAAGCAGTTCCACCGATGGAGAAAGCTGCCAAAACGGCGGTGACGAATCGACATAGTCGCAGTCAACGATGGCTGCGCACTGCCAAACTGCGGATCCGTACCAAGCGATTCGAGTGTTCGAGATCAAGAGTGTCGGGGCAGATCTAGGCGATTAAAGTACCTGATGTTCAGCACCGTTTGTAGCAGTCCGCCGCTATTGTGCCATCAGCGTCCGCTTCTGGCCGTTAGCTGACCGATGAGTACGACAGGAGTAGGTTTGGTCCCGCGAAGAAGTGAACCTGGTCGTCATCAATCGCTAGGTATTCCCTACACCCGCCAGACCCTGAATGTAATGCTGCCGTCACGTTGACCCTTGCTCGTGAGCTGCCTCTGAGGATTGGATACCAACTGATGCAGGGGCGGTTAACGATCCGGGGCCTTTCAGCTAGGCTGCGGCTACCGGGGCATCAGTCGAGTTTCCGCAGCCGCTAGGCAAGCCAGGTGGTGATGTGAGTACCGCTGCTGGGCGTGCGACGGCGAAGGCGGCCGGGGTGGTGGTGATACGGCGGAGCGTGAACTAAGGCCATGACACGCCATACCGCCTCGTTGGGTTTTATAGCGACCCCCCCCCCATTGACGATCCCTGGCTAACATGACATGATGCATTCAGTTGGTTAGCAAGTCGCATATGTCAGTTGTACTCGAATCATTCGGTAGTCTGGTTATATCCCTTGTCTTACCCACTTCATCTGGGGTAGCACCCGGCAACCGTAGTAAAAGCGCTTTTGCGCTAAGGAATTCGAACATGGCAACTGGTACAGTTAAATGGTTTAACGACGCTAAAGGTTTTGGCTTCATTTCTCCCGCCGATGGCGGCGACGATCTGTTCGTCCATTTCTCTGAAATTCAAGCTGACGGCTTCAAATCCCTGCAGGATGGTCAACAAGTCTCGTTTGACGTGACTCAGGGCAAGAAAGGCCTTCAGGCTTCAAGCGTTCAGGCTGCATAACCTCCGGGTTAGCCTGCGCTTTCGAGCCGCAAGGCTTCGAGCACCAAAGCCCGCTTCGGCGGGCTTTGGTGTTTCTGCGTGTCAGAAACGTGAGATTTCGCCTGATGTTGAGTTTCCAGCATCGATATTCACTACCTGCCTCACCACCTCCCACCGTGCATTATGAACTTTCCTCCCTAATCGCCAGGCCCCTGCTGATACTGGCTAGCGCCATGACTCAAGTGCCTTGATGATGAAACCCCCGGTGAGAAATGGTCGACGGTGCCCTTGGGGCAAAAGTGCTCATCCACGCCGGCACAGGTAGCGAGAACGTTCATCCGATAGAAGACCGTTGAGTCAAATACCTGTTAGCTGGCAAGTGCCTTGGGCTTTTTTGAATGAATGGGTGCCATCGGGCCCTGAGCGCAAACGGGTAGCAGAACGGTCAAGGTAGGTAGTTTGCCATGGCCATCAGAATTCAAAAATCCGAGACATATCTATTTTTAATGGCTATAGCGTGAGTCGCGCTAAGCTGATCTTCATCTAAGCTTGGATATGCCAAGGTGGGTTTTCCAGCGCCCCACTCCCTAATGCGCTAGCACGTCGTTGAGGAGCGCTTATGTCCAAGGCCCAGAACGATGTCTACGCCGAACCCGAAGCGGAAGGGAGTCAGGCGGTCAACGCATGCCGAAAGGTGGTGGGCCTGGTACCCGCCCCGGAGATGTCCGCTGAGATGGCCGAACAGGTAATCGATCAGTTACCTGAACTTCTGGCCAACTACGTCGATGACCGGTTGAGTTGGGAGGTGCAACTGATCGTCGATCCGCTGATCGGCGCTGCAGGGGCTTCCACCGATATCATAGGGAGTATTCTCGAGTACAAGCGGGATCGGCAGTGGGACTACGCGGTCTGTATTACCGATTTGCCGATCTACATGCATGGGCGCTTCGTGATCGCTGAAACCAGCACGGTGCATGGTGTTGCGATGGTCTCATTGCCTGCCTTCGGCATTACCGCGATACGCCGTCGCCTGAGCGAAGCGATTCTGCAACTGGTCAACGAGTTGCACCATGGCAGTTCGGAAGAGGACCGTGCTCGCCAAGAGCAGCGCACCCAGCAATCCGATAAAGTCCACGAGAGCCTGCGTGGCAAAGGTGCCCGGCAGCTACTGGGTAGTCACCTCTACGAGAAGCTGTTCCCGATACGGCGGATAGCGCTACCGGGCAAGGGAGAGTTCTTCGATGTACGCTTCATTGCCGAATCAAGGATCAACGGAAGCCTTCGCATCCTGGCAGGCATGGTGCGAGCCAACCGCCCCTGGACCATCTTTCCTGCTTTCAAGCGCGTCATCGCCGTTGCGTTTGCGACCGGCGCCTATGGTCTGGTGTTTCCCACCCTTTGGCAGCTCAGCGCCAATTATGGCCGGCCACGCCTTGTGCTGCTTATGGGAGTGGCCATGGCGGCGATGATCGCCTGGATCATCATTGCCCACACGCTGTGGGAATCGATAAAAAACGCCCGATCACCACGTCTGGTTCGCCTCTATAACACGGTCACTGTCCTGACGCTAAGTGCCGGGGTCATATTCTATTACGTGATCTTGCTGGGCCTTTTCTGTTTCACGGTCCTCGTTTTCATTCCGGCCAACATGCTGGAAGCGCAACTCGGCCACGCGGCCAGTCTTTTCGATTACACCTCTCTTGCCTGGCTCGCGACTTCGGTTGCCACTATCGCTGGGGCTTTGGGGGCCGGACTGGAAGATGAAGAAACCGTCAGAAACGCCACTTACGGCTACCGGCAGCGGCGCCGCAACCAGGAAGCGAATAGGCGCTGACAATTCTGTTTTTGTGATCAGCCGTTGTTCCTCGGTGGGGCCCACGCCGGTGCTTCGTCCTCGATTCGCCGTGCGTCTTCCCGCATGGCGTGACCCAGTGACTCTTCGAGCTTCATGAACAACTCCCCGTAGCGCGGGCTGAAGTGGATGCCTTCCTCGATGTTGCGCCAGGCGTTGAACAGTTGGTCTGCGTTGGCTTTTTCGCTGGCGACAAAGGATTGGGTCATCCGGCGGGCGCGTTCTGGGTGGACGCCCATGGCGGTGAGGGCATCGCCGCCGAGTTCCAGAGCGGAGTAATAGGTTTCGCTCACCACATCGTCGGCGCCGGCCTCACGCAACTCGTAACCATGGCCGCGGTCGAAAGCGCGGGCCAGCACCCAGACCTCTGGGTAAAGCTGTTTGACGTGACGTACCAAACGTACGGCCCGGTCCCTGTCGTCAATGGCGACGACGAGCAGGCGTGCCTCGGCAATGCCTGCGGTTTCCAGTAGCTGGATGCGGGTGGCGTCGCCAAAGTAACTTGTCAGTTGGATCCGGCGCAGGTTTTCGATCTGCTCCAGGGCGTGGTCCAGGGCAACGCTGGGAATGTTGTTGGCGCGAAGCAACCGACAGACGATCTGCCCGAAGCGGCCGACTCCTGCCACGATCACCGGCGCCTGCTCTTCTATCTCATCCGGCTCCACTTCTTCATTGGAGGCCTTCTGATAGCGTGGCAGCACCACCCGGTCATAGACAATGAACAACAGCGGCGTCAGGAACATGGACAGAGCCACCACCAATGACAGCATCTGCGCGGTGTCCGCCGGGATCACACGGTTCTGGGTGCTGTAGGTCAGCAGCACAAACCCGAATTCACCGGCCTGGGCGAGCCCGAGGCTGAATAGCCAGCCTTCGCTGCTGCGGATACCAAAAGCGAACGCCAGGCCAACCAGAATCAGCGCCTTGCCAATGATCACCGCCAGGGCGAGAAGCAGGACGGTATGCCAAGACTCCGCCAGAATGCCGAAATTGATCCCCGCGCCCACGGTAATGAAGAACAGCCCCAGCAGCAGCCCTTTGAACGGCTCGATATTGGCTTCCAGCTCGTGCCGGAATTCGCTGTTGGCCAGCACGACACCGGCCAGGAATGCGCCAAGCGCCGGCGACAGGTTGACCAGGCTCATCAGCGCCGCGATGCCGATAATCAGCATCAGGGATGTGGCGGTGAATACTTCCCGCATGCCGGACTGCACCACGTAGCGGAACAGCGGCCGGCTCAGGTAATGGCCGCAGACAATCACCAGCACGATCGCACCGACAACGGCCAGCCCATGCGCCCAGCCCGGCAGGTTCTCAACCAGGCTGAGGCTGCTGTGTCCGCGCTCTGCACCGATGGCAGAGATTCCGGACACGGCCAGCAGCGGGATGACGGCCAGCATGGGAATCACCGCAATGTCCTGGAAGAGCAGCACTGAGAAGGCACTCTGGCCACCTTCGGTTTTGACCAGGCCTTTTTCAGTCAGAGTCTGCAGGACAATCGCGGTTGAGGAGAGGGAGAAGAGAAACCCTACCGCCACGGCGGTTTGCCAGGCCATCCCCAGCGACCAGGCAAAACCGGTGGCGACGGCGGCGGTCAGTGTGACCTGCAGGCCGCCGAGGCCGAGCAGCCGGATTCTCATGGCCCAGAGGGATTTGGGGTCAAGCTCCATCCCCACCAGGAACAGCATCATTACCACGCCGAACTCGGCAAAATGCTGAAGAGTGACGGCCTCCTGGCCCACCAGTCCGGTCACCGGCCCTATGACGACACCGGCTACCAAGTAACCGAGTACCGACCCTAGCCCGAGCCGCCTGGCCAGCGGCACCGCGATCACCGCTGCCCCCAAGTATATAAACGCCTGAACAAAGTAGTCAGTCATTAGTTATGTCCGTGGACCGGGAATCAGATATCGGTTCTTCTAACCCTAGATGAATGGCTGCATTTTGCTTCCGGTTTCGAAAACGGGGACAGACCCGATTTTCGGGCCTTCGTCCTTCCCCGGGCGGCCTTTTCTCCGATTCGCTACCTAAAGGCCGCTGTCACGCTGACCCCGGGAAAATCCTCACCCAGCCCCGTCCCTCGTATGATTCACGGGGGATGGCAGCCATGTGCTTTACTATCTTCATCTTTTATTGATTTAGGAGGCTTCCATGATCGGCGGTTTGATCGGATTACTGGATGACATTGCCGCGTTGGCGAAGTTGTCCGCAGCATCACTGGATGATGTGAGTGCCGCCGCTGGGCGTGCGACGGCGAAGGCGGCCGGGGTGGTGGTCGATGATACGGCGGTGACGCCACAGTACTTGCAGGGGGTGACGGCGGAGCGTGAACTCTCGCTCGTGAAGAAGATCGCGCTGGGATCGATCCGCAACAAGCTGATTTTTATCCTGCCGGTGGCCTTGCTGCTGAATCACTTCTTGCCCGGGCTATTGCCGATCATCCTGATGGTGGGGGGCACCTATCTGGCCTTTGAGGGCGCGGAGAAGGTCTGGCACAAGCTCTCCGGGGAGCAGGATGACGACAAGCCGTCGGTCGAAAAGGGACCGGAAGCCGAGAAAAAGATCGTCAGCAGTGCCGTGCGGACCGACCTGATTCTATCCGCCGAGATCATGGTGATCGCGCTTTCCGCTGTCTCCCACCAGGGATTTTGGTCACAGTTGGCGAGCCTGGTGGTGGTCGCGTTTTTCATCACCATTCTGGTGTATGGCGTGGTGGCGCTGTTGATCAGAATGGACGACCTCGGCCTGAAGCTCGCCCAGCGGGATAGCTCTGGCATTAAGACGCTGGGTCGGAGCCTGGTGACTGCCATGCCCAAGGTGCTAACGACCATCTCGGTCGTGGGCACCGTCGCCATGCTCTGGGTGGGCGGGCATATCCTGCTGGTCAACCTGGGTGCCGATGGCACGGGTTGGTTCAACGCGCCCTATGCGTGGGTCCACCATGTCGAGCAGGGCATCGGCGAGGCAATCGGCGGCCTGGGTGGCATTCTGGGCTGGAGCTTCAATACGCTGTGCTCTGCGTTGATCGGCTTTTTGGTGGGCTCGGTTGTCGTGGGCGTGCTGCACTTCATACCTTCCAGGAAGGCACAGACCGAATAGGTTCGAGTCGCGAAGTGCGTATCAGGCCTCTCGGAGCCCGCCATCAGGCGGGCTTTTTGTTGTGTCGAGCTCCGTGTATTACACCGTTCGGGCGGTGGCTCCTCGGGCCGGGATATACCATGGCTGCGTGTTAGCCGCCGAAGGGGCTAGCGTGTGCTTTAAGTGGTAAGACCAGTTTTTGGATACGAAAGTTTAATTGTTGACCACGAAGAACCGCCATAGGGTTGCTTGCAAGAGGGCTTGATGGCGCTTCCCCGCCAATGTCGAGTTTCGAAGCTTCGCTTATGCTTCAGTTTGAGCAACGTAGGCGTGTCATTGGTGCCAAGAGGTAAGACCAGAGGAGGATGCATGGCTGAGGAGACGGCCCGAGGGAAGGGTGAGGAACTGCGCGGCGCCGAGAAGGTATTCGGCTATTTCCGCGATCAGGTCCTTTCGGGGGCGCTGAGCCCCGGGGATCGCCTGCCCAGCGAGCGTGAACTGTCGCTGACCCTGGGAGTGGGGCGGCCGTTGCTGCGCGAGGTCATGCGGTCGCTCAACATGCTGGGCGTACTCGACATCCGCCATGGCAAGGGGGCTTTCATCGCCCGCGCCAACTTCGGGATGCTGTCGGATTTCTTCACCTTTTATCTGGCCCAGGAGCAGAGCGCGCTCGATGACGTCATGCAGGCCCGTATCGCCATCGAGTGTCAGGCCATCCGCCTCGCCTGCGAGAGAGCCACGGATGCTGACATCTCCCGCATCGAGACGTGCTTCACGCAGTTGACGGAGACAGTGGACGATCCGGAGCTGGGCGGTCGCTCGGATTATGAGTTCCACATCGCCATCGTGGAGGCGAGCCACAGCCAGACATTGATCACCCTCTACCACGCCATCTCCAACATGCTGCTGAAAAGTCACGTCGAGCGGCGAAGAACGACCGCGAACGCACCCGAGATCATCGAGAGCCATATCGATTCCCACCGCCAGGTGTTCTTGGCAATCGTCGAGGGCGATGGCGACCTGGCCCACCAGAGGCTCCGCGAACACTTCGCGATAGGCGACGAACTGCGCCGGCGAAGCATCATTGCTGCCCATACCAAGGGCAGCGCCAGCACGTACTCAACCGACAAATATAAGTGAGGCACGCATGTTCACGAGAATCGGCATGGGAGTGGCCACGGCGGCATTGGCGCTGGGCCTGAGCACCACGGCATCCGCTGAAACCCTGCGCTACGCCCACGTGGGGGCGGAAGGCGACCTTCAAACCCGTTACGCGGCCGAAGCCGCCAAAGAGATCAACGACGCGACCGACGGCAACATCTCGGTTCAGGTCTTTCCCGCCAGCCAGCTAGGTGGCGTGGCCGAAATGGTGGATGGGGTACGCATGGGGTCCATCGGCATGGGCCATCATGACTTTGCCTCGCTGGCTCGGATCGTGCCGGAGGCGGCTGTCTTCAATGCTCCGTACGTCTATCGCGATGCCGAACATGCCCTGAACGCGACAGCGCCGGAGTCGCCGGCAGTACAGAAAATCAATCAGCAGCTGATCGAAGAGGGTGGCGTTCGCATCATCGGCAGGATTTACCGGGGCAAGCGCCACATTTCTTCCAACTTCGCGGTCAAGTCGCCGGAAGATCTCGACAACAAGCCTTTCCGGGCCGTGCCGCTGGATCTCTGGGTTTCCATGGTCAAGGGCTTTGGCGCCACGCCGACACCCGTCGCGGTCTCGGAGCTGCCCACGGCACTGATGACCGGGCTGGTGGTCGGCCAGGAAAACCCGCTGACCATGATCAACGCCAACCAGTTGTACGAAGTCCAGTCGCATGTCTCGCTCACCGGCCACATGGATTCCGTGTTGGCGGTCTTCGTGAACGAGCAGGCATGGCAGTCGCTGGATGAGTCGGATCGCAGCGCCATCAAGAAGGTGCTCGACGAGAAGGCAGAACAGTCGCTGCAGTGGGCAGAAAGCTCGGAAGACGAGCTGGTGCAGACACTGACGGACAAGGGCATGACGGTGCTGGACGAGGACGACGGGCTGGACGTGGAAGCCTTCCGCGAGCAGGTGCGGGCCCAGGTCGACCAGGACTTTCCGAACTTCAAACCCTACATCGACATGATCTCGAAGGTCGAGTGAGTTAGCGCCAGGAGCCCCGGAATGGGGCTCCTTGGCGAATGGTTCGTCAGTAAAGGAGTGTCGGCATGCATCTAGTCAGGAGGCTGCTTGAAGGGTTATGCGCCTTGTTGCTGGCGGGGATCGTGCTGGTCCCGCTGGCGCAAGTCATCCTGCGGCAAGTCTTCACCAGCCCGATGGTCGGGGCGGAGGAGTTCACCCGCTTCTTGCTGGTCTGTCTGGTCTTCATGGCTTATCCGTTGGTGGTCGACAACGGCGAGAACATCGTCATGGCCGAGCTTCGAGAGTCGTTGCCGACATGGCTGCGCGGGCCCGTGAAGGTGGTGATTCTATTGTGCACGATCGCGGCCAGCGCCTTTATCGCCTATGCCACGGTCATCACTATGCAAGCGAACCTCGGCAATACCACGCCGACCCTCAAGATTCCGTTCTGGCTGTTTTTGGGATCGACATTGCTCGGGTTTAGTGCCGCATGCCTGTTGCATATCGTCCATGGCAACAAGCCACCCGCCGCTGACGTCGGACCCAACCAATAAGGGGTAATCATGGGCATTGCCTTGATCATCGGCTTCCTGGCCCTGTTCATTCTGGGGTTCCCGGTCGTTTATTCCATTCTGATTCCCTCCATTGGCTATGTGCTGATCGAGGGCTTTCCCAGCGGTCTACTGGCCCAACGCATCACCTATGCACTCGACAGTTTTCCCCTGGTGGCCGTGCCGATCTTCATATTCGTGGGCAACATCATGAACCTGGCGGGCGTGACCGAGCGCATCTTTCGTTTCGCCGATACGCTGGTGGGCCGGGTGCCGGGCGGGCTGGCACAGGTCAATATCTTCTCCAGCCTGATCTTTTCGGGGATGTCCGGCGCGGCGTTGGCCGACGTCGGCGGGCTGGGCAAGATCGAAATCGAGGCCATGCGCAAGCGTGGCTTTGCGGCGCCTTTTTCCGCTGCCGTCACGGCCTCGTCGGCGGTCGTGGGGCCGATCTTTCCGCCGAGCATTCCTCTGATCGTCTATGGCTCGGTGACCAGCGTCTCCATCGTGCAGCTGTTGATTGCAGGCATTGTGCCGGCGCTGATCTGCATCGCGTTGCTGATGGCGACGGCAGCCGTGCTGGCGCTGCGTGGCAACATGCCCCGTGCGGCACGCCGGCCCACCCTGGGGGAAATCTTGTCGGCACTGCTGCCGGCGCTACCGGCGTTGCTGGCGCCGGTCCTGATGATCGCGGGGATGATGAGCGGTCTGTTCACCCCGACCGAAGCGGCGGCGGTCACGGCCGGTTATGTGCTGCTGGTCAGCGGGGTGGTGTACCGGGAACTGACCTGGGCGCACTTGTGGAATGCCATGATGGTCACGCTTCGCAGTACCAGTGCCATCTTGATCATCGTCGCCGCTGCCTCGTTGTTTGGGTGGATTCTGGCCGTCGAGCAGATTCCCCAGGAATTCGCCGGCTGGATCCTGCAGGTCTCGAAGGATCCGCTGGTACTGCTGTTGATCGCCAACCTGATCTTCTTTGCGGTGGGCATGTTCCTTGATTCCACCACTGCCACGCTGCTGGTGGTGCCGGTGATTGCACCGCCCATGGTGCTGGCCGGTGTCGACCCCGTGCACCTGGGCATCGTGGCGATCTTCAATCTGATGATCGGCCTGCTGACGCCGCCCATGGGACTGTCGTTGTACCTGATTTCGTCGATTGCCAGAATATCGCTGCGCCAGCTGCTGTGGGCGCTGATTCCCTTCTATGTGCCGCTGCTGACGACGCTGGCCATTATCACGTTTGCCTCGGACCTGGTGCTCTGGTTGCCCGGCATGCTTCGCTAAACAAAAACTTGGAGTAGATATATGAAGATCGTCATAGGCTCGGATCATGCGGGCTACAGGCTCAAGGCCTCGGTGGTGGAATACGTGGAATCGCTCGGCCATGAGGTGGTCGACGTGGGGTCACACGATGACACCCCGGTGGATTTCCCCGATATTGCGAAGCAGATGGCCGGCAAGGTGACGAGTGGCGAGGCGGCCCGGGGCTTGATGGTTTGCGGTACCGGCGTCGGCGCCTCCATTGCCGCCAACAAGATTCGCGGCATTCGCGCTGCGGTGTGCCATGACATCCACTCGGCGCACCAGTGCGTCGAGCACGATGACGTCAACGTGATGTGCATCGGTGCACAGATCGTCGGCCCCTGGCTGGCCAACGACCTTATCAAGGCTTATCTCGAAGCCGAATTTTCCACCAGCGAGGAGTTTCGACGGCGAGTGGAAAAGCTGCATGCCATGGAGAACGAAGGTTAGGACCACAATCGATAGGGTAACGAGGTCGCCTAGAGCCGGTTAGGCGCTGGTGGGCCATCGTGAAAGATTGAATCCCCTACGGGTTGCGATTTCCCGTGCTTATCGATGTACCCATTTAGAGGTTTAAACGCGCCTCGCGCGGCGCGTCAAATCAGCAACTTGTGCGTAAGAAACCCTCGAGGCCGGGCATGAATCCAGCGCCTGTTATTGGTAGGGGCAATGCATCGCGTTTAACATGGCACAATTACAATCTCCAAGCCTTGCCCAATGCTCACAGCTAGTCTTCGTAGCTATTTAACCCTGTGGTTCGCCGGACTCTCCCTGCTTACGCTGCTGATCGTCGGTGTCTATGTGGGTGATATCGCCACCGAGCAAGCGGAGCAAGCGAGTGGCAGTGTGCTGTCGAACGCTGCCAGATCGACAGCTGCGCTGTTGGGCATACAGCTGCGGGAACGCCAGCAGGAAATCCGTCTGCTTAGTCGTGAGCCCCATCTGGTGCAGGGCGACCTCGACGATCCCGACATATTGCGGTCGCTGGAGTTACGCAGTGAGTCTCGTGCCGAATACGCCTGGATGGGCGTTGCCGATACCAACGGGCGTGTGCGTCAAGCGGTAGATGGTCTGTTGCTGAATCAGTCGGTGAAAGCCCGCCCCTGGTTCCAGGCCGGATTGCACGGTCCCTATACGGATGACCCTCACGAAGCTGTGCTGCTGGCCAAAATGCTGCCGTCCAACGCCAACGGCGAGCCCCTGCGCTTCATTGATTTCGCCGCGCCTATCATCGATGGCGACGGCCGGGTCATCGGTGTCCTGGGCGCGCATGCCCACTGGCGCTGGGTGACGTCGATCGTCGAATCCGCCACGTTGCAGACCGAAACGACGCCTAGCATGCAGGTGCTGATCGTCAATCAACGCGGCCTGATCCTGTACCCCGAACAACTTGCCGGGCAGCAGCAAAGTGTGCCCCAGGACACCGCCAAGGGACCGGCCTGGTCAGTGGACGAGGAGTACGTGAGCAGCGTCGCGCCTGTGCCGATGCCGCCCGATTCAGCCCTGTCCTGGTCAATCGTGGTTCGCCAGCCCTTGGCGACCGCCTTGCAGCCTGCACATACTCTGCTCTATAAGCTGCTGGGATTGGGTGTGCTTGCCGCGCTTCTCTTTGTCGCAGCGGCTTATTATCTGGCACGAAACCTCAGCCGGCCGGTCGAGCAATTGGCAGGAGCTGCCAGGCAGGTACAAGCCCATCGAACCGGCGTGTCTTTCCCACTGCACCACCCCGTGCTGGAAATTGCGCAATTGGGCCAGTCCTTGCAAAGCATGACCGAGTCTCTGCTGGGCAAGGAACGGGAGCTGCAGGATGCCAATGCGTGCCTGGAAGCCACCGTCGCGCAGCGTACCGCAGCACTCACGCAAGCCAATGCCGAGCTGCTGCAACTGGCCACCCATGATTCGCTCACCGGAGTCTATAACCGAGGGTATCTGGACGAGAAGCTGGAAGAGTGCAGGCTGCTTTTCAAGCGAACGAACCATGGCTTCGCCTTGCTGTTGATCGACGCCGACCACTTCAAGCGCATCAACGATACCTATGGCCATGCCACGGGGGACGACGTATTGGTCCAACTTGCCCAACTGATACAGCTCAATACTCGCGAAACGGACTTCGTGGCGCGTTATGGCGGCGAAGAGTTCGCCGTGGTGTTGCCGCATAGTGAAGGCGAGCAAGGCCCGCAGGTGCTTGCCCAGAAAATCTGTGCCAGCATCGCCGCCGCCACGTTCGATGTGGTCGGGAAAATAACAGTCAGCATCGGGGTGGCGCTGGCACATGCATCCGACCCCGATGCTGTGACGCTGATCAATCGCGCCGATCAGCAGCTCTATAAGGCGAAACAGTCGGGCAGGAATCAGGTAGCTTTCGCTGAATGATGTTCAGCGGAATCTTCACCATAAGTGGGTTCTTGCTTGTGTGATATCGTTTTTCTTTCACTGCCTGCCGGGGATCTCCTTGTCATGACACGTGTCGCCATCTTCGTGGATACCCAGAACGTCTATTACACCGTGCGTGACACCTACGGCAAACACTTCGATTATCGTCGGTTCTGGGCGAAAGTGACCGCCAACCGGGAGGTGCTGACCGCCCGCTGCTATGCCACCGACAAGGGCGATGCCAAGCAACGTGAGTTCCAGAATATCCTCCGATCGATCGGCTTCGAAGTTAAGCTCAAGCCTTTTATTCAGCGCGCGGATGGCTCTGCCAAGGGCGACTGGGACGTGGGTATCACGCTTGATGCGATCGAGTACGCGGCGCTCGCGGACGTCGTGGTCCTGGTCTCCGGCGATGGCGATTTCGATCTTTTAGTGCAGAAAATTCGTGAGGTGCATGGCAAACGCGTCGAGGTCTACGGCGTGCCGCAGCTCACGGCGGCCTCCCTCATCGAGGCCGCGAGCCAGTTCATTCCAATCGAGGGCGACCTGCTGCTGGGGTGAGGCGCTGATGCTGAGTTGCCGGATCCGTCGGAGAATTGGTCAGGAGAACGCGCGTCAACTCGCAGCGGGAGCAGCAAGCCATCTGCTGCTATTGCGTGGGAGATTGAAGCACTGCCTGGCATTATCCAGTAGTTTTGGAAAAGCTAGTCGAGAAGTCGGGTGGCCTTTTGCCGATAAGAGGGATGCCTCGCACTTTTGGAGACGTGTATGGTCGACGAAGAAAAGATCATAGCCAATGCGGTTGCGTTTGCCAGGCGTAATAAGAAGTGGATCGCACGTGAACGAACGGACACGAGACGATACGAATCTGAAGAGCGGCCTATCTCGATCTTCATGGCGGGCTCACCCGGAGCGGGAAAGACCGAGATCGCCAAGGAATATGTTGCCGCCCTCGATTAGCGTGGCAGTTCGTGTGCAGCCGCGAAAAGGTCGAAGGGCGCCATATCCCGCTCGAAGGCTTCATTCGGCAATTTCTGGATGTTCAGGAAGTGGTGAGCCGGATCAAACGGGATTTTGGCGAGCAAGTCGTCCTGGACATGATCATAAAGAACACGGATGGCACGAATCAGCACTGGGAGTCAGATATCGACTCGATTGATGCTTACCTGCCTGAGCGCTACACTTGTGAGCAGTTGGAAAGCCTGCTGACAGGCGAGGATGAAACATGAAAGATCGAATCGCGAAATCGACCCCGTTGACGCAGTTTGCGCGCCATACGACCGCTGAACAGAAGCAGGCGATGCGCAAGAAGGTCATCGACAATGCCATTGCTCGTCAGAAGCGTGTCCTTGAGCAGGCGAAGGAGCAGCACTGACGGACCATTGCGCTAGTCCCATCGTGAGATGAACATCATAGGAACTCGTCCGTTGGCGGGTTCTTTTTTTGGTGCGCCAGGCATGCGTGTAGCGCTTTGATGGCGTTGTTTCTCTGAGTGCTTAAATTTCTCATTTGGAAAACCAGTTGATCTTAGCCCTCGCGATCCCGGTCATACCGATCTTCGAGCGGAAACGGCGGCAACCAGTGTTCACGCCGAATGGTCCATAGCTCATAGGTCGGACTGAATTGATCGGGTGCATCGAGCGTGCCCAGATGCACTTCGATCTCGCCGTCACTCACCGATGCACGATATCCAGATGCGTGAACGCGCCTCGGGCATGATCTTCGCGGAATAGCCCATGGTCGCGGCGTACGCGGTCGGCGGCTTCCGTGGCGAACTCCATGATATCTTCGGCAAACAGTGCCGGTGGCCCGATGGCGTTGATGATCGCGGGTTCGATGTCGTAGTCGAGCTTGCCGGATTCGTCGGAGAGGGCGTGCACGCTGGCGAGCACGCGTCCACAGATGCCGGCGTAAGTCTTCCAGTCGCTCTTGGAAAGATCGTCGAGATCGATATCGTCGCGAAACGGCGCGCGCTCGCGCGATAGGTAGCTGTGGCCCTCGAACTCGACATGGCCGTAGAAGACGTCGCCGCGTATCAGGTGCACGGCCTGGGCATGGCTGATGCGCTCGGCGAGCGTGTCCATTTCGTAGGCGGAGGGCGGCACCAGGCCGGCCAGGGCCGAGCGTCGGGCCTGCTTGTACTCGATGATCAGGTCGTCCGTGCCGTCGCGCTCGGGGCCCTCGATCAGTACGTAGTAGCGATTGAGTCCCAGCGAGGCGGTGCCCTGGCCACGGCGCAGCGCCACGTCCTTCACGCGCATGCCATGCTCATCTCGCCCCCGGGCGCGTGCCGGCACCTCGATCTCGTTCTCCTTGACCAGCCGGTCGGTGATCGCCTGGAATTCGTCGCGGCGCGACGAGATCGGCACCAGTTTCTTGGTCGGACGGAAGCCGCTTCGCGTCTCGTTGAGATAGTCGTCGGCGAGCCACTCGTCGCGGTCTTCATCGGCGTCCTCGAACAGCTTGCGGATGAGCGTCGGGGCGTTGTCGTAACGCATCTCTTCGTCCTGCTCGGTGCCTTCGTGGGCCAGCCGCGCCATTTCCTCGATGTAGCCCTGAACGAAGTGACGCACGATCTTGATCTGCTGCTTGCGCTTGAGCTCGCCTTCGGTCTGGGAAGCGATCATGAAACCGACCGCGCCACGCTTGATATCCCAGGTGAACGGAGCGTAGTAGGCCTCGTCGAAATCGTTGACCGAGAAGATCGGCACGTTGTCGGCGTTGGGCATGACGCCGAAATTGCCGGGGTGAACGTCGCCGAGCGCGAGCACGGTGGGCATCCAGACATCGTCGCCGGCCATGTCGCGATAGAAAAGCAGCGCCGTGCCGCGAAAGAACGAAAATAGCGAGTCCGAGAGCTGGTCGAACTTGGCGCTGGCCTCCTCTGAGCCGTCCGCGATGCGCATCCTATGATCCTCGCGCAGCGTCTGACGCACGTGCCGGCGTCGCTCGAAACCGGTCAAGGCGCGTGGGCGTAGCACGAATTCTCCACCAGCCACGGCTTCTGCCAGACGTTTGAAGGTGTCAAAACGTGTCGCCACCACCGGGGCGGCCTCCTCGAACGGTTGGCGTTCGAGCGCCGCCGCCAGTTCTGCCTTGCTCATCGACGAACGCCCCGCGATCTCTTGCTGTTGGGCTTGCTCGTACAGCGCCTTGCGCGTCGGTTCCGATTCCCGGCTCATGAATACCCCTTGCCTGTCTTGGCTGCGCTTGATGTCGATAGGTCCTTGCAGACTAGCATGTATGACTTGGGTGGCTGGTGCATGTGTTCGCCGCCGCTCGGCGCCTTATTTATCAGGCACATCACTGTTTCCCCTATGCCCAAATGCCGGCCATCGAGGAATGAAAACTGGACGCGGCGTTCGCCGGTGCGCTGTACTGCGAGCAACCACTAACGTGATGGCCTTTTACGGATAAAGGCCCGGCCGGGTCGGGATGATCCGGTGGTAGGTGGAAGACATGGATGACCCACTGAATCGGTAAGGGACGTATGAAGAAACATGGTGCATGGCAACTGTGGCTGATGGCGGCAGTGGTTTTCATTTTTTCCAGCCTATGTATGGCACAAACGCCGGACGACGAGAGCGCTGATACGCGCTGGTTCTCCGTCGATTCGCTGAACGCGGGGCTGGGTGAGGTCCCCAAGGCGGTCAAACGTATGACGCCACGGGAGGCGATTCGTAGCTTCCTGACACTGACCGAGAATGAGGACTTCGCGGCGGCGGCGCATATCCTCAACCTTTCCGAGCTATCCCCGGCGGAGCAGCGAGAGCGAGGGGGCCAGTTGGCCAGGCAACTGGCGGAGGTTCTCAAACGTGGCGAATGGCTCAAGGTTTCTAGCCTTCCTGGACGCCAGGATGCTGCCATCGAGGATCCCACGGGCCAGCATCCCCAGACAGGAGAGCCCCGACGCAACCTCAAACTGGCATCGCTCACCGCCAAGGGTGAACCCTATGACATCCGTCTGGGCCGTTATCGGGTGGGTGATGAGACGCCGGCCTGGTTGGTCATGCCGGACAGTGTTTCGTCGGTGCCGTTGCTTTACGAGGAATATGGCCCCTTGATGTTTGAGGCGTATATTCCGGAGCGCTTCAAGGCGTCGCTTGGAGTGCTCCGAATCTGGGAATGGATCGCCATTCCAGTTTTTCTGTTGCTGGTGGGGCTGATGGGGGGGTGGATCCATCATCTGGTCGGGGTGGTGACACGCTGGCTGCCTTCCGGCTCGCCCAGCATCTTTGTCGGTCGAATCAAGGCGCCCGTGGCACTCGTCGTCATGTCACTGGTCACCCAGGCGGTGCTCGACTACGTGGTGTCTTTCTCGGCCGTGGCGACCACGTCTTTCCGGGTGCTGCTGATCGTCATTCTGGCTTGGAGTGGCGGTACGATCGCGCTGCGATTCGTCGACACCCTCATGCTGCAAGTAACCCGGCGCCTCATCGGGCAGATCGATGACACCAAGCCCCAAGACGAGCGTAAGTTCTTGACGACACTCTACGCGTTGCGACGCATCATCATCCTGATCACGGTGACTGCTGTTTCGATCTATGTGCTGAGTCAGATTCAGCTATTCGAGACGCTGGGGGTTACCTTGCTGGCCTCGGCCAGCGTCTTGGCGGTACTGGTGGGTATCGCCGGCCAGACGGTACTCGGCAATATCCTTTCTTCGTTTCAGCTGTCGTTGGCCAAGCCCATACGCATCGGCGACCTGGTGGTCTTTGAAGACCAATGGTGCTATGTGGAGGGTATCTTTTATACCTACATCCGCTTGAGGGTCTGGAATGATCGGCGTTTGATCGTGCCAGTCACGTATTTCGTCTCCAGGCCCTTCGAAAACCTGTCGATCAAGAGCACCAAGGAGTTTAGAAGCCTGGAGCTGATCCTCCATTTGAGCGCCGACATCCAATGCCTCAGGGAGAAGTTCCTGGAGTACGCACAAGAAGAAGAGAACGTCATCGAACACCACAAGCTTTCTTGTTACGTGACGGGGCAAACCGAGCGGGCGCAGACGGTCGTTTGCTACCTGATGACGTCGGATCCTTTCGCCGGCTGGGTCGCTGAAATGAATGTTCGGGAGAAATTAATGGCCTTCATCCGGGATAACCATCCCGAGTGGTGGCCGCGTGAGGTGACGGCCATTAGTGAATACGATGTGACGCTAGTCGAAAAGCCGGGGCACTCGCCCGGCCACGGCGGTGGGGCGTCTTGATGGGGCCTCTTGATAGAGGCTCTTTGATAGGGACGCTTTATAGGGACTTACCAGGTGGTCGTTATTCCAGCAGCAGCATGCCTTGTTCGATGTCTGCGGCAATCGCCTGACAGAACGCCGAGCGATCGTCATGTCTGAGCGCCTGGGTCACTTCGCGATGATAATCGTCGGCGATGCTCGATGCCCCCCAGCGCGTGCAGATGTAGCGCATGCTGGGGCCGTATTGCAGCCAGAGTATTTCGACCAATGGCAACAACACCTGCGATTGGCTTAGACGGTAGATATGGAAGTGAAACTGGTAATTACCCCGCATGTAACTGACCAGATCGCCCTGGGCGATGGCGGTGTTGATCCGCTCATCAATCCGTTCCAGGGCCTCGATGTCGGTATCGGCGATATTGGCGAAGGCCTGACGTGAAACCTCGGTTTCCAGGTTCTTTCTCGCGAACAAGATTTCATGAAACCGGTCATGGCTCAGTTCGGGAACGATGATCTTGCGACTGTCGGAGAATACCAGTGCTCCTTCCGTGACCAGCCAGCGCAACGCCTCCCGTGATGGCATGGCACTGGTGCCGTATTCCGCGGCGATACGCCGGATCGAGATCACCTCACCTGGCGTGAAGTCTCCTTCGCATAATCGCACGCGCAGCGCCCGGTGCAGACGGGTCGAGGCAGTATCGGGTGAAAACGCATCGCGATGGGCGGTTCGTTCCGTGGTCATGCCGTTTGCCATTGTCATTTCGCTTATTACAGGGGCGACGGTGCCGGCGAGGCTCTACGACCTATCTTAACTCAGTTGGGCGATCACGACTGCCATGCGTGCCTTGTGAGCCTTGCAGGCCTCTGCTAGTGTGATCACACGCGTGTGATCACACTATTCTCAGAACAATACACTATCGAGATCGATCCATGACGCAATCATCTTCGCAACGCGCTCCCAGTCCCGAGTGCTCCCGGCTAGACGCTACCAGCAAGCGGGTCGACGTGCTCTGTGTCGACATGAATGGTATTCCGCGTGGCAAATGGGTGCCCGCCGCCCAGTTCGACAAGGTGCTGGCCGGGCAGATCCGCCTGCCGCTTTCGACGCAGTCGCTGGATATCTGGGGCGAGGACAACGACGCCCTCACCGGGCTATCGCAATCCATCGGCGACCCGGATGGCGTCTGCCACGCCGATGAACGCACCTTGTCGCCACTACCGTGGGCCAATGGCCACCAGATTCTCACCACCCTGCACGACCTGGATGGGACGCCAAGTTTCATGGACCCGCGCGCCATCCTCGCCGCCGTGGTCGAGCGCTTTCGCCAGCACGGCTGGACGCCGGTGGTGGCCATCGAGCTGGAGTTCTACCTGCTCGACGCCGACGAACGGCAGGCGCTGAAGCCGATGCCACCCGCCTCGCTGTGTCCCGGCGGCGTGCCCAAGGGCTTGCAGCTCTATGAAATGGACGCGATGGAATCGTTAGGTGAGGTGCTTGATACCATTCGCGCCTTTGCCGACGCCCAGCAGGTGCCCGCAGACACGCTGATCGCCGAGTTCGGTCCCGGCCAGTTCGAGGTCAATCTGTGGCACCGCCCGGACGCTTTGGCCGCCGCCGACGATGCGCTTTACTTCAAGCGCCTCGTTGCCCAGGCCGCCAAGTGCCACGGTCTGTCCAGCACCTTCATGGCCAAGCCCTACACCGAGCAGGCCGGCTCCGGCATGCACTTGCATGTCAGCGTGCTCGACGAGGCCGGGAACAACATCCTGGATGAAGCCAACGGCGCCGGGCATCTCGAAGTCGCCATCGGCGGCGTGATGCACAGCCTGCTCGACGCCCAGGCGATCTTTGCCCCCCACGCCAATTCCTACCGGCGCTTTCAGCCGGACTGCTTCGCACCGATCGAGTGCAACTGGGGTCGCGACCATCGCGGCGCGGCGGTGCGCGTACCGGAATGGCGCGGTGCCGGCGCGCGGCTGGAACATCGCGTGGCTGGCGCCGATGCCAATCCTTACCTGGTGGCCGCGGCGCTGCTCGGCGGTGTCCTGCAGGGTCTGGAGCAGCGCACCGCACCGCCGCCGGCCATCGAGGACGATGCCAGTTCACCACAGCGCCCCGAGTGTCTCAGCCATGATTGGCTCGCCGCCATCGAGCGCTTCGCCGCCTCGCCGGCCATGGCCGACATCCTCGGCACCGAGTACCGCGATCTCTACGCCAAGGTGAAACGGCACGAGGCCCAGCGCCTGCTGGCCATGGTCACCGACATCGATCGCCAGACTTACCTCACCCGGCTCTAAGGAGAAGACATGCCCCAGGAACGCTGCGCTTCCTATTACACCGCGTCGGTCGCCGAGGAGTCCGACTACCCGCGCCTGGAAGGCGAGCACCGGGTCGATGTGGCCATCGTCGGCGGCGGCTTCACTGGCGTGGCCACCGCGGTCGAACTGGCCGAACGCGGTTATCGTGTCGCCATCGTCGAGGCCAACAAGATCGGCTGGGGCGCCAGCGGGCGCAACGGCGGCCAGGTCACCGGTAGCCTCTCCGGTCAGGATGCCATGGCCAAGCAGATGCGACGTACGCTGGGCGAGGACGCCAAGGAGTTCGTCTGGAATCTGCGCTGGCGGGGGCACCGGATCATCCGCGAGCGGGTAGCGAAATACGGTATTGCCTGCGATCTCAAGCAAGGCCATCTGCAGGCGGCCTACAAACCGAGCCATGTGAAGGCGCTGCGCCAGGACTACGAGGAATCGCAGCATCATGCGATCGGCGAGCATGTGCAGTGGCTCGATGCCGAGGCGGTGCGCGGTGTCATCGGTACCACGCTTTACCACGGCGCGATCCGCAACGACTACAACATGCACCTGCATCCGCTGAACCTGTGCCTCGGCGTGGCCCGTGCCGCGGCAACCTTGGGCGCACTGATCTTCGAGCACTCGCCGGTTGTCGACATCCAGCATGGCGAACAGCCCGCCGTGATCGGCGAGCATGGCCGCGTCAGGGCGGACAGCGTGATCCTTGCCGGCAATGCCTATCATCGGCTCGAACGCAAGCAGCTCAAGGGCAAGCTTTTCCCTGCGGCGCTGGGAATCGTGACCACCGCGCCACTGACACCCGAGCAGGCGCAGGCCATCAACCCCGAGGACCTGGCGGTCTACGACACGCGCTTCGTGCTCGACTACTACCGGCTGACTGCCGACAAGCGTCTGTTGTTCGGCGGCGGCGCCAACTACTCGGGACGCAATTCGGAGGACATTGCCGGCGAGCTGCGCCCGCGCCTTGAAGGCACCTTCCCTCAGTTGAAGAACATCGCCATCGATTTCCAGTGGCAAGGCATGGCGGGCATCGTCATCAACCGCATTCCTCAACTCGGCAAGCTCTCGAACAACGTCTACTACGCCCAGGGCTATTCCGGCCACGGCATAGCAACATCGCACATCGTCGGCGAGATCATGGCCAATGCCGTTTCCGGCACGCTCGAGGAGTTCGATGCCTTCGCTGGCGTTCGACACATCCGCATCCCGCTCGACGACCGGCTTGGCAATGCACTGCTCGCGGCCGGCATGTGGTACTACCAATTACTCGAAAAACTGAAATAGCGGCGCTTTTGCGCCCGACAATTCGGCTTCCCGTCATTCACGAAGGCACAACAACAACTCCGCTGAGGTGAGACACGATGGAATATGACAATCCCCTTGTCCTGCTGCCCACGGCAATCGTTTTGATACTCGCGCTGTGGACACGACGCGCTCTCGAACCCCTGGTGCTGGGGGCCTTCATCGGTACCTTGATGATCGACCCCGGCAATGCCTTGAGCAGCCTCACCGAGGATCTGCTCACGGTCATGACCAACGAGGATGTCGCCTGGGTCATCATGGTCTGCGGCCTGATGGGCAGTATCATCGCGCTGCTGCTCAAGTCCGGCTCCTCCCGGGCATTCGCCGACAAGCTGATGCGATACACGACCAACAAGCCCCGCGCGCTGCTGGGCTGCTGGATCATGGGCATCATCCTGTTCGTCGACGACTACCTGAACTCCCTGGCCGTCGGCACCTCGATGCGCAAGGTCACCGACCGCTTCAAGACGTCCCGGGAAATGCTGGCCTACGTGGTCGACTCGACGGCGGCGCCCATCAGCGTGCTGATCCCGATCTCGACCTGGGCGGTCTTCTTCGGCGCCTTGCTCGAGAGCAACGGCGTGGCGGAGGATGGCCAGGGGGTGTGGACCTACATCCAGGCTATTCCCTTCATGTTCTACCCGTGGGTCGCGGTGATCCTGGTGCCGCTTTTCATCTTCCGCTGGATTCCTGCCTTCGGCCCGATGAAGAAGGCCGAGCAGCGTGCCGAAAAGCAAGGGCAGTGCGTGCCTCCCGGCGCTGAACACATCGATGACGAGATTGCCCACCTCGAAGCGGACACCCATGCGAAAGGCAGCATCTGGTCCTTTCTGTTGCCCATGGCGTCGTTGGCCTTCTTTACCTGGTGGTTCGATCTCGATTTCCTGATGGGCATCTTCGTGACCCTGGCCGGGATGATCGTGGCCTTCATCGGGTTCAAGAAGCTGTCGCCCAGCGAGACGTTCGATAACATTCTGGAAGGCTTCAAGTCGATGCTGGATGCACTGGCGGTGCTGGTCGCTGCTTTCCTGTTCAATGAGGTCAATACGTCGCTAGGGCTCGCCGACTATGTCATCACCACGGTCGAGCCACTGGTCAGCGCGCAAATGCTGCCGTTCGTCATCTTTACCGTGATGGGCTTCGTCTCCTTCGCCACCGGGTCCAACTGGGGCGTGTTCGTGATCATCCTGCCGATCGTCGCCGTGCTGGGCCAGAATCTGGGGGCCGACATGACCCTGGTGATCGGCGCCACGCTCTCCGCCAGCACCTTCGGCAGCCACGCGTGCTTCTACTCCGATGCCACGGTGCTGACCGCTCAAGCTAGCGGCTGCACACCGTTCCAGCATGCCTTTACCCAGCTGCCTTATGCGGCCCTGGCGGGCTGTATTGCCGCCGCAGGCTACCTGGTATTGGGGTATATGTGATGACTGATTCTAGAAAGTACGCCATGCACGACGATGCGTGTTGCAATTTCTGGGCCTCTACGCTCGCCGAGCAGCCGACATCGCGCCCGCGCCTGTCCGGGAAGGTACAGGCCGACGTCGTCATCGTCGGCGCCGGCTTCACCGGGCTGTGGACTGCCTATTACCTGAAGCGGCTTGCCCCCGCGCTGGAGATCGTCGTGCTCGAGGCGGAACGCGTCGGCCATGGCGCCTCCGGGCGCAACGGTGGTTGGGTGGTAGGCAATCTGGCCGGCCTGGAGCGGCATATCGGGGGCTTGCCACTGCAAGAGCGGCGCGAGTGTTGTGGCGTGGTCGCCGATAACGTCGACGAGATCGGCCGGGTGCTCGCACGCGAGGGGATCGCCGCCGATTTCAACAAGGGCGGCGCGATCTATGCGGCAGCGCGCTACCGGGATCAGATCGCCATCCAGCGCGATTACCTCCACCACCTCCATGAACTCGGCCATAGCGAGGAGGATTGCCACTGGCTCGATGCCGAACAATTGGCGGAGAAGGCCCGCTTTCGCGACGGCTACGGTGGTATCTACCATCGTCAAGTCGCCACGCTGAACCCGGCCAAGCTGGTGGCGGGCCTGGCTGAGCTCGTCGAACGTCTCGGCGTCACGATCCACGAGCACAGCCGCGCCACTTACCTGGGTCGACACGAAGTGAGCACTCACGAGGGGAGCGTCGAGGCACCGACGGTCGTGTGTGCCACCGAGGGTTACGCCGATCGCTTTCATGACTTCAAGCGCCATGTGATTCCGGTGCAGAGTCTGGTGATCGCCACCGAGCCGCTTTCAGATGCCACGTGGCAAGCGGTCGGGATGTCCGAACGCCTCGCCTTCTCCGACGCCAGCCGGTTGATCAATTACGGTCATCGCACCGCCGACGGGCGCATCGTTTTCGGCGCCCGCGGCAACTATCGTCTCGGCGCCCGGCCCAAGGCCGGCCAGGCCATCGGCGACGAGGCGATTCGTATGCGGCGGGATCTGCTGGTCGATCTTCTGCCCGCGCTGGAAGGGGTCAGGATCGACTACGGCTGGGGCGGCTCGCTGGGCTTGTCGCGCAATTTCCGACCACATGCGATTTTCGACCATAACAGCGGTCTTGCCACGGCCGGCGGCTATGCCGGTGAAGGCGTGGCCGCCTCGCATTTATTCGGGCGTACATTAGCGGACATGATCCTGGGCCGCGATACCCACCTGGCGCGGATGCCGTGGGCCTTTACCAACGCGAGTCATCGGCAGTTGATCAAACGCTGGGAAGCCGAGCCGTTGCGCTGGCTCGCCGCACAAGCGATCACCTACAGCTACGCTGGAGAAGAGTCATTGATGCGTCGTGGCAAGTCGGTACCGCTGCTCAAGCGATCACTCAAGCGGGTGAACGATTACTTCGCCTCGATCATCGAATGATCGCCGAGCTGCTATCCAACCCCCTTGCGCTGCACGATGACTTCGAGACCCATGAGATCGAGTACATCCAGAACTTTCTGGAGCTGCAGCGTCGGTTTACCCCGCTCCAGGTCAACGATGAAGCGATTTCCGGTGCCGGCCAGCCCGGCCAAGTCGGTCTGTAGCAATGATTGTTCGGCACGCGCCTGGCGTACCAGCTTGCCGAGGTCTTCGCTGTGACGAATGCGGTCGCCAAATGTTTTGGATGGGGGGGAGTCGGCCATTTACGTTCCTGATCTATAATTACCGTTCGGTAAGTGTAGCGTCATATATCGTGACTTTCAGCATTATAATTACTGAGCGGTAATTTATGACGCCACGAGAGGCTTGATGGCCGGTTAGTGACCGAACGGTAATTTTTAGTGGCTTTACGCTTGTCAATCTCCCACGCGCCGGAAGGAGAATAGCTCGGCCAGTGAGTGCTCTCGGCCTTCGATCAGGGCGCGTAGCAGGTCGGCGCCTATCATGCTGTAGCTGATGCCGTTGCCACCGTAGGCCATGGCGAAGTGGATGCGATCACCGTATTGCGGGTGAGGGCCGAAGAAGGGCAGGCCATCATCGGTTTCGGCAAAGGTGCCGCCCCAGGAAAACGTGGGATTGAGTGATAGATGAGGGAATAGCGTTTCCACTTGCTCGATCAAGGTTTCAGCCTTTTGGCCTACGCGTTGATCACGCTTGGCGGGGATATCGATATCGTCGTCCTCGCCACCGACCATTAGCCGGCCATCGCCGGTGGTGCGCATGTAGAGGTAAGGGCGCGCGGATTCCCAGACCAGTGTCGAGGCGAGTTCGCCCAGCACGTCTGCTGCGATGGGGTCGGTGATAAAGGCATAACTGCTGCGGTTGATGGCGACGTTGTCATCGAGCCAGGTTTGCGCTTCATAGCCTGCGGCGACGATGAGATGCTGACAGGCGAGTGAGTGGCCGCTGGTAGTGGTGAGCGTGACGCCGCGTGCGTGCGGCGTGACGTTGTCGACTTCGGTGCGGTCATACACCCGTCCGCCCGCATCGAGTACGCGGTCGAGCAGTTTGTAGGCCATACGGTAAGGGTCGAGGCGCGCGGCGAGATGCGTCAGGATCGCCCCGGGAGCGCTGAAGCTGAAGCGTTCCGAGATGGCTTCCTGGGGTAGCCAATCGGCGGCAAAGCCGTACCGACGGCGCATCTTCCATTCGCGATAGAGACTATCGACATCGCTTTCGTCGCTGGCGTAATACAGGCTGCTTTGCATGGCGAAATCGACATCGCCGAGAGCGTCGGCTAGGCCCTTGAGGCGTTCGATGGCCTGTGCGCAAGCGCGATAGGCCAGCACGGCATCGGCCTCGCCGTAGCGTGCGGCAAGATCGGTCATGTGGGTATCGATCTCGTATTGAATCAGCGCGGTGCTGGCCGCCGAACTGCCCCAGCCCACATCACGGCGCTCCAGCACGATGACATCATGTCCATGCTGAGCCAATTCATCGGCGATCAAGGCGCCGGTGATACCGCCCCCGATGATGGCGACCTCGCAGGTCAAGTCCTGGTCGAGCTTGGGAAAGGCCTGTAGCAGTCCGTTCTTGACTGCCCAGAAAGGATAGCCGCTTTTGAGGTCCATACAGGCTCCGTGAGCAAGGAAAGGCGATCCTCGTAAGATAGACGCGAATGACGTGGTGGGTTGGACTATCGCTGTATTACGCAAAGTTGGCGCCTTCTCTCGCCCGAGCACGAGAGGAAAATCTTTCTATCTCATGAGAAAGCATGGTTTAGCTTGGCAGCCATCTGGGCCACTTCGACCACATCAAGGCTTAACGCCAACTCCTGGCTCTTTAGACCTTCTATCGGCATCCAGCGTGCCTCCAGAGCATCATCGCCGGCAACGGGGTCGCCAGAAATCCATTGGCACAAGACCGCTATAAGCACAAAGTGCTGTTTAATTATTCCGGCGTCATCCCAGGCGCTGAGCGATATTAGAACGCTCCTGCTGTGATTTCGCCTCGTGTGCCTCAGGACTGACCCTCTCCCGTGCGGTTGTTGAAAAAACAACCTCCGGTTGGCTAGTGTGTCTAGCGTGCTTGACGGGGTGCCGGACGACCGGCTGAGAGGTGCAAGGCCCATGGGCCTGGCTAGTGCATCGACCCGTTGAACCTGATCCGGGGAATGCCTGCGTATGCAGGCGGGTACTGGCGTAGGGAATCAAGCGAGTCAATGACAACACACCCGCTTACCTCTCCTGGTCTCCGGATCCTCTACTTGCCAACGACCGGAGACGATCATGGGCTATAGTTTCAACGATCTAAAAAACGCGTGCGCGGCCGATTGGCAGGCGTACATCCAGCACGATTTCGTGCGCCGATTGGGCGCCGGTACGCTCGAGTCGGACGCTTTTCGCTATTATCTCCAGCAGGACTATCTGTTCATTCAGCATTTTGCGCGGGCGTATGCATTGGCGATCTATAAAAGCCGCAATATGGCAGATCTGCGCCAAGCCTTTGACAGTCTCAAGGCCATCATTGATACCGAGCTGACGCTGCATGTCGACTACTGCCGGCAATGGGGGATCACCGATCATGACTTGGCTCGGTTGCCAGAAGACCGGGCCACCATGGCCTACACGCGCTACGTGCTCGATGCCGGCAACCGGGGCGATTTACTCGACATGCACGTGGCACTCGCTCCGTGTCTGGTGGGTTATGGCGAAATCGCCAATACTCTCAACAGCGACCCCACGACGGTTCGCGATGCCAATCCCTACGATGCCTGGATCGCAATGTACGAAAGCGACGCGTTCCAGAGCGCCATGCGCAGCGAAATCGCATGGCTGGATGAACGACTGGCCGACGTGACCGAGCAGCGCTTTGACGAGCTCGCCGGTGTTTTTCGAGATGCGACCCGTCTTGAAATCGACTTCTGGCAAATGGGGCTCGACTGGCAAGTCAGCCAATAATCAGATCAGTCCATGTCACGGCTCATGTTGGCGATCAGCCCCTTGCGGTCGACGATGCAAGCGCTGCCGGCGCTGTTGAATCAGCATGATACTCCCGATCAGGGCGGCGATGACGCCGGCACTGGCGCCGACGCTCATCGCCCAGCGTGGTCCGGCGTGATCGGCGAGCCAGCCGACGACGGGGGCGCCAAGCGGCGTGCCGCCCATGGTGATCGCCATGCGTAATGCCATTACTCGGCCGCGCATTGTTGGTTCCGTCGAGAGCTGAATCAGTGCGTTGGACGCGGTCATGAAGGTCAGTGCCGCCAGGCCCGTCAGCATCAGGGCGGCGGCGAAGAGGTATGCGTTGGGGGCGAGCGCCGCCAGACCGCAGCAGACACCGAATCCCAGAGTAGAGCAACACAGCAGTCGCATATGCGGGCGCTCGCGCTTGGCGGCCAATAGCGCGCCCGCGACCGAACCGACGGCCAAGGATGAGGTCAGGAAGCCGTACAGGCTCGCTTCGCCGTGAAACGCCTTCACCGACATGGTGGAAATATAGACCGCGAAGTTGAAGCCGAAGGTGCCGATCATGAAGAGCATCAGCAAGATGGCTTTCAACTCGGGGCGCCGCCAGACATAACGGAAGCCTTCCGTCAGTCCGCCGGCGTTATGCCTTGGCCGAGCGACGGGGAGCAGTTCGTCGAGCCGCAGTAGACATAGCGACCCGAGCACGGCGGCGAATGAGGCCGCATTGATCATGAAGACCCAGCCGCTGCCGACGGCGGCGATCAACAATCCGGCAACGGCGGGGCCGATCATCCGTGCAGCGTTGAAGGAGGTCGAATTGAGGGCCACTGCGTTGGAGAGATGCTTTTCGCCGACCAGGTCGTTGACGAAGGTCTGACGAGCGGGGGCGTCGAAGGCCGTGACGCAGCCGAGCCCCAAGGCGAAGACATAGACCTGCCAAAGTGTCACTACGCCGGTGAGGGTGACCAGCCCCAGCCCTATTGCCAATAGTCCAAGCAATGCCTGAGTGAGAAGGATCAGCCGGCGGCGGTCGAAATGGTCGGCGGCATAGCCGGTCAGCGGGAGCAGCAGCAATTGCGGGCCGAACTGCAAGGCGATGGTGATGCCCACGGCACTGGCATCGTGATCGGTGAGCACGGTCAGTACCAGCCAGTCCTGTGCGATGCGCTGCATCCAAGTGCCGATATTGGAGACCAGGGCGCCGATAGCCCACACTCGGTAATTGTAAAAACGTAGCGAGCGAAAAAGGCGGGTATCGCTCATGCCATGCGTGGCGGCTGGTTGACGACGTGAGCGCTATTGGTCGAGTTGCGGTGCATGAGCATCTCGGGTCAGGTGAAAGGGGCCAGGGTGGCGGCGTTAATACCTTACTTACCGTTGTACCACGGCCTGGCCTCACGCATGATTCAGACCATGGTGGCAACGCCCCCGATTCAATATTTTTGAGACAAGAGAACATCATGCCGCAATATGCCGTAGTGGCCTACGATTACACCGATGTCGAGGCGCTGGATCGCCGTCTGGCCAATCGCGATGCGCATCTGAACGGCGTGTGCCAGCTCGCCCGTGAGGGCTGTTTCCTTAGCGGCGGGGCGATTCTGGATGACAACGGCAAGATGATGGGTTCCAGCGTGCACTTCCAGTTCGCCGACCGCCATGCGCTGGAGGCGTGGCTTGAGACGGAACCCTACATGACCGGTCGTGTGTGGGAGCGCGTCGATATTCGCGAAGTCAAACTGTTCGACCCGAGCGCTTGAGCGAGACCATGTCCGATAGTCCGCTACCGCTTGCCGCCGTGCGCGAAACGCTCGAAGCGGCGCCGCGAGAGAAGCTGCCAATGACCTACCAGGAGGTCGCTGACGCGCTCGGCTTGCAGCCACCGCGTACCATCCAGCGTGTTGCCCAGGCGCTGGAGGTCTTGATGCGTGAAGACGCCGCTCAAGGTCGACCCTTCATCGCCGCGCTGGTCGTCAGTCGCCGCGCGCCGCACATGCCGGCCCGTGGCTTCTTCGAACTGGCCGTCGAGCTGGGGCGTTTTCCCGCCGATACCGCCTTGCATGCTCAGGCGTGGCGGGAGGAATACCAGCGCGTGCTGGCGGCGCGTGAGTGAATTCCGTTGGCCCTACTTATCCAGAACTCAAGGCGTGTATGACATGACAGATAACAATCGCTCACTATCACGGCGCTGGTTGGATACCGATACACACCATCATTGGCTGATGCGGGAGGGCTTGAGGCTGCTCGATTTTCACCGTCAGGCGCGGCTCGACAGCGGCGGTTTCGCGCCGCTGGACGGCGATGGCCGGATTCTTGAAGGCGCCGGCGCCGATACAATGATTACCGGGCGCATGGCGCATAGCTATGGATTGGCGGCGATGCAGGGCGTGCCCGGCGCGGCCGCGCTGGCCGAGCATGCCATACGTGCCTTGAGCGGTTTGCTGCGTGACGAGCAGGATGGCGGCTGGCTGGTGGCCGATCCCGCTTCGACGGAGGATCGCACCAAGCAGTGCTACCTGCATCACTTCGTCGCCCTGGGGGCCGCGACGGCGACCCAGGCGGGCATCCCCGGTGCAGCACGGCTGCTCGATGAAGTGGTCGAGGTCATCGAGACGCGCTTCTGGTCGGAGAGCGAGCAGGCCTTTGTCGAAAGTTATGCGCAAGGATGGCGTGAGCTGGCGGACTATCGTGGCGGCAACAGCAACATGCATGGCGTGGAGCTGTGCCTGGCGTTGGCCGATGTGCGCGATGAGCCACATTGGCTGGATCGGGCGCTGGCTGTCGTCGAGCGCTTGATCCATCAGCACGCGGCGCCGCGCGACTATCGCATACTCGAACACTTTCATGGCGACTGGTCCGAATGGCTGACGTTTCATGCCGACGAGCCGGACCATGATTTCACCCCCTATGGCGCCACGCCCGGACACGGCTTCGAATGGTCGCGCCTGATGCTGCATCTGGAGGCGGCGCTCGAGGCGCGTGGGCGGGAGGCGCCCGCGTGGCTGTTCGCGGACGCCGCTGCGCTGTTCGAGGCCAGCCTACGTGACGGCTGGGCCTGTGACGGTGCGCCTGGGTTGGTTTACACTGTGGATTGGCAGGGCCAGCCAAGCTCCCGGCGGCGGCGCCACTGGACGCATGCCGAAGCGTTGGCAGCGGCTGGGGCTTTCCTGCAGCGCACCGGCGAGGCGCACTATGAGCATTGGTATCGCCATGTGTGGGACTTCATCGACACCACCTTCATCGACCGGGCACGTGGCGGCTGGCAGCAAGAACTGGATCATCGCCTCGCTATCGACATGGCGCAGGGCGACGTCAAACCCGATCTCTATCACGCTTACCAAGCCACCTTGCTGCCGCGTCTACCGCTGGCGCCCGCGTTGGCCGTGGCGGTAGCTATGCAAGATAGTTGAGCGGCAGATACGGGTAAGCGATGCCAACCCCACCGGCAATAGCGAGCAAGGTCATGCCGGCCCACAGCCAATAGGTGCGTCGACGCTGTGCCTTGGCGTCGGTGCGTTGCTGCTGGTGCAACTGGCCAAGCTCGGTGCGTAGCAGCGTTATTTCTTTATCACTTTGTGTCGTACGCTCGTCTATTTGTCGCGAGAGTGTCTCGTGAGTCTTGGCTATGTCGGTATCGAGCTGTGCTTGCAACTCTTGCCGAGCTTGCGAGATAGCCTCGGACAGAGAGGACTGGCGTGAAAGGAAGTCGCGCTGTTGCGTCTCGACCTCGCCTCGTAGCGTGGCGATGTCGGCGCGTGTTGCTTCCTCGAGTGTCGTCTTGATGTGCTCCAGACGTGAAGTCAATGCTTCTTGCCGCTGTTCCTGTCGGCTTTCAGCATGCTGCTGCTTTTCAAGCTGATGGCGTTCGGATACCGCGAGACGCTCTTGTAGCTCGGCATGCACTCGGTCGATTTCCGTCTGGGCGCTTTCTTGCTGAGCGACCAAGGCAGCATCGATCTCCTGGACGCGCGTCGCGAATTCTTCCAGAAGCCGGTCCTTGGTCGATGTGACTTCCTCGGCGATGTCGATGAGCTGCTGGCCATGCTCAGCGGTTAGACCTTGAACATTGAGGAGGTTGGTGACGTATTGGCGCAGCTCGGTTGCCTGCTGGGATATGCTGGCCTGATGCTCTTCCAGTTTTCGAGTGTGATTGGCCAGTGACTCGGCCTTTTCTTTCAAATCGCTTTGCTGTTGGCCCAGTTGATTTTGTTGTGCCACGAGTTGTTGCGACTGCATGGTGCTGATCATCATCAGCTGGGCCAATGTTTTGGAAAATTCCGCCTGCAGCTCGTGGGCATCGAGCTGCGCATCTTTTAGTTCTTTGCCATTGAAGAGGCGCCCCAGGAAACCGCGTTGCTCATGTTTGTCGCGAATATCCTTGAAATCATCCAGACGCTTGAAGGTCTCATGGAACTTCTCATAAATGTCGTTGATATCAATATGCTGTAGCAGTTCTTTAGGCGGCTGGGTCTTGGCGAGCTGGGCAATGACGTTGGACATCTCATGTTTCCTTATGAGATCGGTTGAGAAGGCGGGAGAGTTTTGCGTTGACTTCTTGTTGAGTACGCGTGGCGCTGTCGAGGTTGGTGAGCGTTTCGTCGTGCGCCGAGCGCGTGTCTGCGGCGGCCAAGTTGGCATTAGTCATGGCGCTGTCGGCATCGCTTAACCGATGTTTGACGGCCTCGTTGATGTCTAATGACGTCTTGAAACTGGCAGAGAGCTGAAACTGGACGTCGATATGCTCGGCCGTGCGTTGGATGAGCGCCTGATAACCTTCCAACGCCTCGATTTGGCCATTCAAGTAGGCGGTACCCTTGTCGAGCATCCAGTCGATTAGCGAGTCGATGGCATACATCAGCAGTGCCGTCGCCAATCCGGTCAACAACCCGGTGATGACGGGGGAGATGAAACCTGCGATGGGCGCCAATGGAGGAATGCTGAGCAAGAAGGCGTTAAGGGACTCTTCCCACACCATGCCGACCCCGAGTGTGAAAAGCCCGGCAACGCTTTTGGTAATGGCGCGTAGCCTTTCTTCACGGCTCATCCCTTCGGGAGGCCAGAGCATCATCTTTAATGCATCCCATAATTGATGAATGCCTTCGCGGATAATCGTGACCACCTTGGCGGAGGTGGTGATGAGGTTGTTGATGAGGAAGGTAAGAAGGTTACTGATAAAGCCTTGTAGACCGCCTTTGAAGAACTCTCCAAGCGCATCTTTGAACTTGCTTTGCACACGTTTGGCCACACGTTTGATGGCAGCGCTTAAGCGGTCCAGTAGTGTGTCTGGGTGATCGCGGTCGTTAAGTACCGTTTTGATTTCGGAGAAAATACCGCTGATTAGCTCATGCAGCAGCAAGCCCATGGCGCGACGCAGTCCCATTTTTCCAAACTCACGGGTGCCGGTCTTGCCAAGTTCCTTGGCGTGGTAGATGGTTCGCTCTTTTGTATCGGGCAAGTGTTCGTCGATGGCGGTGCGTGCGTCATCAATGAGGGGACGTGTGCGTGTTTCATCGTAACCATGTTGACTGGAAAGCGCTTCCTCGGCGGGGGCGTCACTTTTTCGGCGGTTGTTCTCGAGCGTGGTGTAATTCAGGTTTTTATCATCCGAGGCGAGTGCTTGGCGGCGTTCTTCACCGAGCATCCATCCCCCTTCTTTATGCGCCTGCTTGAGCGGGACGGTGTGATCGAGTTCCGCATTCATGGCCTGCTTGCCGCCAGACGTGGTGCGTTTGGTAGGTGCCTTCTCTCCTGTATAGGCATCCGTGAAGGTGTCGGAATTCATGTCACCGTTTTTAACGGCGTCGCGCTTCTTGTGTTTCTTGGCATTCTGGTAGTCGTAGTCGTTGCGATTGTATTTTTCCGATGTCTTGGCGTAGATATCCTGATTGGCGTTGTGCTGGGTAGTGACATTGCCACCTTCGATATCATTGAACATGGCAGGCGTGAGCCCAAAGGGCCCAATCAGTTGCCTTAGCGCTTCATCGCGGCAGTGATCCAGCAATTCTTGCGTGCGCTGTTCCTTCAAGGCGCTGCGCCGCTGTGTGGGTGCTGGCCTGGTATTAAGGGCCGAAAGGTCGTGCTCGAAGATGGACTGGGAAGATGACGTCGGCGGCAGGGTATTGCCAGCCTCGAGGGAAGGGGAAAGTTCGTCCTGGGGCGCGGCCATGGCAATGCCTTATGTCAGTTCTCGGGACGCGGGCACATGGACCGCAAAAAGCGTAATTTACCCTGAGCTTTAGCACTTTGTCATGATTTGTTAAGAAAGGATTGGGCTGTGCTATCGGATTGTCCATTGAACCACCCGCCTCGCGTCCCAATGATTATCAGACTACCTTTTCAGGCGACTGGATACGTCCCGCCGCTTGGTGAGGCGTAATCCGATGCATATACCAGGAGGCTGCATGAGCCAAGAAACCGAGTACACCCCACCCCGTGTTTGGACCTGGAAGAGTGAAAGCGGCGGCAAGTTCGCCAGCATCAATCGCCCGATCGCGGGACCGACCCACGAGAAAGCGCTACCGGTGGGCGAGCATCCGTTCCAGCTTTACTCGCTGGCCACGCCCAATGGCGTCAAGGCGGGGATCATGTTCGAAGAGCTGCTGGCGTTGGGGCATCAGGGTGCCGAGTACGACGCATGGTTGATCAACATCGGAGAGGGCGATCAGTTCGGTAGCGGCTTCGTCGAGGCCAACCCCAATTCGAAGATTCCGGCGCTGATGGATCGTAGCAGCGATCAGCCGATACGCGTGTTCGAGTCGGGCTCGATTCTGCTGTATCTCGCCGAGAAGTTCGGAGAGTTGCTACCCAAGGAGCATGTGGCACGTACCGAAGCGCTCAACTGGCTGTTCTGGCAGATGGGCAGTGCGCCATTTCTGGGCGGCGGCTTCGGGCATTTCTATAGCTATGCGCCGGTCAAGCTCGAGTACGCCATCGACCGCTATGCCATGGAGACCAAGCGTCAGCTCGATGTATTGAACCGCCATCTGGCGGATCATCGCTATCTGGCCGGCGACGAGTACAGCATCGCCGATATCGCCACTTGGGCATGGTACGGGCAACTGGTGCTGGGGCGGCTCTACGATGCTGCCGAGTTCCTTCAGGTGCAGGAATATACCCACGTCGTGCGCTGGGCCGAGGAAATCGACGCACGCCCGGCAGTACTGCGCGGTCGCATGGTCAATCGCACCTTCGGGGAGCCGGAACTCCAGCTCCACGAGCGCCACGATGCCAGTGATTTCGAAACCCGGACAGAGGATAAGCGCGAGGCATAGAATGCCTCGCTCGACACGTCAGCGCTACTTCTGCAACAGGTCCGCGACCGAGTTGAGAATCTCGCGGGGCCGGAAGGGGTAGTGCTCGATTTCCTCACGTGTGGCGATGCCGGTCATCACCAGCACCGTATGCAGGCCGGCCTCGATGCCGGCGATGACGTCGGTATCCATGCGGTCGCCGATCATGCCGGTACGCTCGGAATGTGTGCCGAGTTTGTTCATGGCCGAGCGGAACATCATTGGGTTGGGCTTGCCGACGTAATACGGTTCACGTTTGGTGGCGGCGGTGATCAAGGCTGCGACCGCGCCGGTGGCGGGCAACGGCCCTTCGGGGCTGGGGCCGGTGACATCGGGGTTGGTGGCGATGAAACGTGCGCCGCCGTTGATCAAACGAATCGCACGAGTGATCGCTTCGAACGAATAGCTGCGTGTCTCGCCGAGTACCACGAAGTCCGGCGCGATATCGGTCATCACGAACCCGGCTTCGTGAATCGCCGTGGTCAGGCCGGCTTCGCCGATCACGAAGGCCGAGCCGCCGGGGGCCTGGTCGCGTAGGAAGGCGGCGGTCGCCAGGGCAGATGTCCATAGCCGGTCTTCGGGAACATCGATGCCCAGGCGCGTCAGCCGGGCACTGAGATCACGCGGCGTGTAGATGGAGTTGTTGGTGAGCACGAGAAAGGGCGTGCCATTGGCACGCCATTGATCGATCAACTCGACCGCGCCGGGCAGGGCCCGGTCCTCGCCGATCAGTACACCGTCCATGTCCGTTAACCAGCAGTCGATCGCGCGTTCGCTCATCGCCTTTGTGTCCTGTTGCTGAGTCGATGCGACCAGCATAATGGTAATGTAACGCCGCCGCAGCCTCCGTATCGGGCATTTTGCTTAACATGAGGCGAAACACGGTGTCAGCCAAACAAGAGGAGAGGGAGCGGTGAAAGCATTGTGGCAGGCCTATACGAAGAGCTCATTGATCCTGAGGGTCACGATTGCGCTGGTACTCGGCGTCGTCGTGGGTCTGGTCGGTGGCCAGGATGTCGCGGATTGGTTGGCGCCCTTCGGTGATTTGCTACTGCGGTTGTTGAAGTTTCTGATCGTGCCCATCGTGCTGTTCACGCTGATGGTGGGCATCAATCAAGCAAGCGCGGGCAGCATGGGCCGCGTCGGGCGCAAGGTGTTCGTCTACTATATCGGCACTTCGGCGCTGGCGATTGTCGTGGGGCTGGCGGTGGCCACGCTGTTTTCCCCGGGCAGCGGGATGACGCTGGATAGCAGCGCCGAGGTGTCGGTGCCGGAGAATCCCGGTATTGCCCAAGTGCTGCTAGGCGTGGTGCCGGATAACATCATCGGAGCATTCGCCGAGTTGAACCTGCTGGGTATCATCTTTACCGCCATCGTCTTCGGCATTGCCCTGTTGAAGCTGCGCACGTCCGAGTCGCACGGGGCGCTGGCCGAGCAACTGTACCGTGTGATCGAGGCGCTCAACGAGGTCACGCTCAAGGTGATGTCGGGCGTGCTGCATTACGTGCCGATCGGCGTGTTCGCCATCGTTGCCGGTACGGTGGCCGAGCAAGGGATGGAGACATTGCTGTCGCTGGGCGACATGGTGCTGGTGCTGTATATCGCTCTGGGCGTTCATCTGCTGCTCTATTGCGCCTTGATGGGGGCCTTTGGCGTCAAGCTGCGGCGGTTTTTCCACGAGGCGCGCACGCCGATGGCGACTGCTTTCGCGACCCAAAGTAGTTCCGGGACATTACCGCTGACGTTGGATGCCGCGCGGCGCATGGGATTGTCGCGCGGTGTGTACGGCTTCAGCTTGCCGCTGGGGGCGACCATCAACATGGATGGCGCGGCGATTCGCATCGCGATTTCGGCGGTGTTCGCGGCCAATGTGATCGGCGCGCCGCTGGACTTCACCAGCATGCTGGAGATCGTGCTGATCGGCACGTTGGTGTCCATCGGCACCGCCGGCGTGCCAGGCGCCGGTATCATCATGATCGCCACGGTGTTCTCGCAGGTCGGCCTGCCCATCGAGACGGTGGCCTTGCTGACTGCTATCGACGCCTTGGTGGGTATGGGCTGTACGGCACTCAACGTGACCGGCGACATGGTCGGTGCTTCGATCATCGCCCGCAGCGAAGAAGACGTGCAGCGCGATGCGTGCGTCGATGCGTCGCGCTCATGAACGCGCGTGTAGTCGGCATTGCCCGCTATGCTGGGTACCTGAATGCACCCTACGCGCCTGACCGGATGGCACGTGCCGGCGCACCCTGTCACGGGAGATGTCATGCAGTGTGAAGCACAATCCGAGGCCTCCGACCGGCAAGGCACGCGAGAAACGCGCGATGTGGTCGTCGTCGGCGGTGGGGCCAGCGGTTTGACGGCTGCACGCGCCGCGGCCCGGCGTGGGCTGAGCGTGACCTTGCTGGAACGCACGATGCAGGTCGGTGGTAATCTGCGCACCCATCGCGATGGCGACTGGCAGATCGAGCTCGGCCCCAATACTCTGATGATGAAGCCGCCGCTGCATACGCTGCTCGATGAGCTCGGCCTGCTCGATGAGGCGCAGCCCGCTAACCCGGATGCACGGCGGCGTTACATCGTCTATCGGGGCGCGCCGGTGGCACTGCCGTCCCATTGGCTCAAGGCGCCCATCAATTCGCTGATCGGTCCGCGTGGCGTGGGCGCGTTGCTGTGCGAACCGTTTCGGCGGCGTGCGCCGCAGGCCGAAGAAAGCCTGGCCGATTTCGTCACGCGGCGCTTGGGGCGTCGCGCGCTCGATCATCTGGTCGATCCCTTCGTGTCCGGTGTCTACGCCGGCGATCCCGAGCGGCTCTCGGCGCAGGCGGCGATGCCTCGGTTGGTAGCGTTGGAGCGCGAGTACGGCTCGCTGGTTCGCGGAGGGCTGGTGCGGCTGCGCCAGGCACGGCGCGCGCCGCCTGCCTTGCCGCGCGAGTGGCGTGGCCAGTTGGTGAGCTTTCCCGCCGGTCTGCAACGCCTCGCCGAGCGTTTGGCCGAGGACATCGTCGCGCAGCCCGATGCGTCGATCCACTGCGAGTGCGAGGTGAGCGGCGTGTATCGCGAGGGTGAGTACTGGCGTGTGGAGACGGCACCGGGGCAGGGTTTTCGTGCGCGAGAGCTGGTGCTGGCGGTCCCGGCGCCCACGGCTGCCGCGCTACTGGCCCCCCTCGATCCGCAAGTGGCTGCGCCGTTGGAGGCAATCGCTTATCCGCCGGTCAACGCCGTGTCGGTGGGCTTTCGTCGTGCCGATATCGCCCATCCGCTGGATGGTTTCGGCATGCTGATTCCCGGTGTCGAGCATCGCCAGACCCTGGGCGCGCTATTTTCCTCGACGCTGTTTCCCGGGCGCGCGCCTTCCGATCATGTGTTGCTCACTGCGTTTCTCGGTGGCCGTCGCCAGCCCGAGGCGGCTGCCAGCGATGACGACGCCCAGGTGGCGCAGGTCGTCGCCGATCTGCGTGATCTGTTAGGTATTAGCGGCGAACCCGTATGGCAGAGCGTGAGTCGCTGGCCGCAGGCGATTCCGCAGTACGAGTTGGGGCATCTCGAGCGTATCGCCGCCCTCGAGACGGCACTCGAGCGTCATCCGGGGCTCTCGCTGATTGGCAACTGGCGCGATGGCATCGCGGTGGGGGATTGCCTGGAGAACGGACGGCGCCTCGGCGAGCGGATCGCCGAGGCGCTGAATGAGGGGTAATCGCGGGAGTTTACAGCCGGACCAGCATCTTGCCGGTGTTGCCACCTTCGAAGAGCTTGAGGAAGGCGTCGGGCGTGCGTTCGAGGCCTTCTTCGACGGTTTCCCGGTAGTCGATCTCGCCACGCGCTACGAGCGGCCCGATTTCTTGCAGGAACTCGGGGTAGTGTTCCCAGTTTTCGGCGTCGAGGATGATGAAGCCTTCCATCCGTGCGCGACGGATCAGCACCTGGGACATATTGCTGGGGCCGGGCGTGGGCGCTTCCGCGTTATAGCTGTCGATCAAGCCACATATCGCGATGCGCGCGCCGACGCGAATGTTGTCGAGCGCGGCCTCGAGGCAGTCGCCGCCGACGTTTTCGTAGTAGACATCGAACCCGTCGGGGCTGGCGGCCTTGAGGTCGGCACTGAGTTGTTGCGCGTCTTTGCCGCGATAGCTGACCGCGCTCACGCCAAGCGATTCCAGCCATTCGAGTTTCTCCGGTGCGCCAGCGATTCCCACGACATGGCAGCCCTTGGCCTTGGCCAATTGCACGGCCAGGGAGCCGACGGCGCCGCTCGCCGCGCTGACCAGCACGCGCTCGCCTTCCTTGAGCTGGGCGATGCGGTTGAGTCCGGTCCAGGCGGTCATACCCGGCATGCCCAGCACGCCGAGGAAGGCTTGCGGCGGCACGTCGAGATCGGGCAATGCCTGCAAGCTATCGCCGGGAAGCTGCGCGATATCACGCCAGCCGCCCATGTGAACGACGCGGTCGCCGGGGGCGAAGCGGTCGTCGCGCGATTCGAGCACCTCGCCGATGGCGGCGCCTTCGAGCGGCTCGCCCAGCGTGAAGGGCGGGACGTAGGTCGTGACGCCGTCCATGCGCCCGCGCATGTAGGGATCGACCGACAGCCAGAGGTTTCGCACGCGAACGTCGCCTGCTGCCAGCTCAGGCAATGCTTGGGATTCCAGCGCGAAAAAATCCCGAGACGGCAGACCCTGAGGATGAGAATGAATGGTGAAATAGCGTGATTCCATGATGTCTCCGCTGTGATGACAGGTATGTGTCATGCTGCATACTCGGATGGGTGTGCATGTATTCATTAGATGGGCATGATGATGGCCGGACGCAAGGGGCGTTTCATGAAAACGGCCTGATGTGCTGGCGTTGGCACGACGTTGGTCTAGCGTGGGGCTGATAGGCGATGCCGCGCGAGCGGGTATCGACCCCATTCGTGCAGAGTCGATATCCATTAGGACATGCCAATGTCGTCACTCGGTTATTGGTGAGGGAGACTCGGCCCGGCTAGCGTGAAGGGGGAGGCGTCGCATGGGGTGGCGCTGAATGCGCTATCGAGAGGCCGAGGATGACACGATTTCAGATGATTCCGCGCTTGGCGCTGGGCATGGGAGTGACGTGCTTAGCGTTGAGTGTGGCACAGGCAGACGAGATGACCACACAGACTCCTTCCATCGAAAAGCATAGCTTCGGCCAACTCCCCGATGGCCGCGAGGTCGAGGCGTACCGCCTGCGCAACGGCCATGGCATCGATATGCAGGTGATTACCTATGGCGGCATCATCACGTCCCTGCGCACCCCGGACGCGCAGGGCAATGTCGACGACATCGTACTCGGTTTCGATTCCCTGGAAGCCTACCGTTCCGAGGCATATCGCAAGTCCAACCCTTATTTCGGTGCCTTGATCGGGCGTTACGGCAATCGTATCGCCGAGGGGCGCTTCACGCTCGACGGCACGACCTACGAGCTGGCAACCAACGATGGCCCCAATCATCTCCACGGGGGGGATCAAGGCTTCGACAAGCGACTCTGGCAGGCGAGCTCCTTCGAGAACGACACCGGTGTCGGCGTCGAACTGCGTTATACCAGCGAAGATGGCGAAGAAGGCTATCCCGGAACGCTCGAGACCCGCGTGCGGTATACACTAACCACTGAAGACGAAGTGATCATCGATTATCACGCCACCACCGACAAGGCGACGCCGGTCAATTTGACCCAGCACAGCTACTTCAATCTCGAAGGTGAAGGCAGCGGCCCGATCACCGATCACCGGTTGATGCTCAATGCCGATGCTTTCACGCCGGTGGGGGAGACCTTGATTCCGACGGGCGAGATTCGCGACGTAGCGGGCACGCCGTTCGATTTTCGCGAGGCCGCAGTGATCGGGGCACGCATCAATGACGACAATACCCAGCTCGAGTACGGTCAGGGCTACGATCACAATTTCGTGCTGGTGCGCGATGACGCCGAAGCAGGCGAACTGGTCAAGGCTGCTCGCGTTGTAGCGCCGGATAGTGGCCGCGTGCTGGAGATTGCCACCACCGAGCCGGGGATTCAGTTCTACTCGGGGAATTTTCTCGATGGCACGCTGACCGGCAAAGGGGGTGAGGCCTACGAAAAGCGCGGCGGGTTCGCGCTGGAAACCCAGCACTTCCCGGATTCTCCCAACCAGGCGGATTTCCCGTCGACGATTCTCAAGCCTGGCGATACCTATGAGTCGCGCACGGTATGGCGTTTTTCCACGCAGAGTGACGATAGCTGAACGACGTCAGGGGCGCGCGTAGCAGGCCGCCCAGTCCAGCGCTTCATCGAGGGGTAGGGCGGGACTGTACAAAAAGCCCTGCCCCATGTCACAGCCCAAGGCGATGAGCTTTTCCTCGGTAGCGCGATGCTCGACACCCTCGGCGATGACGCGGCGATTGAAACTCTTGGCCAGCGCGATGATCGCCTCGACGATCATTTCATCCTCGGGGTCGTTGAGCATGCCGAGGATGAACGAACGGTCGATCTTGATCTCGTTGGTCGAGAACTTGCGCAGGTAGCTCAACGAGGCGAAACCGGTGCCGAAGTCATCGAGCGAGAGCTGCACGCCCAGTGCCTGGCATGCCTTGATATTCGATGCTGCGAGGCCCGCATCGTCGAGTGCCGTACTTTCGAGAATTTCGAGCGTCAGATGTTTGCGAAACGCCATGTCATACCGGCTTAGCGTGTTGTTGAGATGATCGAGAAACTCGTCGTTGAGAAAGTGGGATGGGCTCAGGTTGATGCTGATAGTGTAGGGAAGATCCCGTACTTGGAACGTTTCGAGGGTCGACACCGCCTGGTTGATGACCTGTTTGCCGAGCTCGATATCGAGCTTGGTATGCTCGATATAGGGCAGGAAACGCCCCGGATACACGAGCTTGCCGGAGGGATGGTGCCAGCGTATCAAGCACTCGAATCCTGATACGATACCGGTCTTGTAATGTAACTGGGGTTGATAGAAAAGTTCGAGCTGATCGTTGTCCAGTGCGTGCTGCACTTGCTCTCCGATGGCAAAGCGCTCTTGCTGGGTGTGATGGCTCTCAAGGTCGAAGAAGTGATAACAGTTCTTGCCTGTTTCCTTAGCGGTGTACATGGCTTGATCGGCGTGGCGTAGCAGCAAATCGCTATCCGAGTCATCGCTTGGAAAACGTGTTATCCCCATGCTGGCGGACAACTCGATCACATGTCCTTGAAGATGCATGGGGCGGCGCAGTTGATCGAGAATATGACGGTAAATTCTTGGGTTTTCGACGTCACGGAGAATGAGCACGAACTCGTCACCACTCAGGCGGGCGGTGACGTCGTGATGACGTATGGCGCTGTGGAGTCGATCCGCAACGCATCTGAGTACGTCGTCACCGACCGCATGGCCCTGGAAGTCGTTGATCGCCTTGAAGTCGTCCAGGTCGAGAAAACACACTGAAATCGAACCGCGCCGTTGCTTTGCCGCAGTGAGTTCATCTTGGAAAAAACCATCGAGAAAATGCCGGTTAGGTAAGCCAGTGAGAACGTCGGTCTTGCTCGCTTCATGTAATAGCCATTTTTTTTCCTGTTTTCCAGCATTCAGGTGCTCGCGCTCGAGTTCTTCTTCCAATATCGCCGCTAGGCTGCGCAAGACGCTGAAGTCCATGCGAGACGCGTCACGTGGCGCGGAGTCAATGAGGCATAAGGTGCCGATCGTGAATCCCATGGGGTTGCGTACGGGGATGCCGGCATAGAAGCGAATGAAAGGCGCGCCGGTAACGAGTGGATTTTTATAGAAAAGAGGATCGTTAGCTGCGTCTTCAACGACATAGATACCATTTTGTTGAATAGTATGATCACAGAAGGCATGTCGCCGGGGAGTCGTGTCCATGCCAAGATTTTGCTTGGATTTGAACCATTGGCGCTTGGCATCGATGAGCGTGAAGAGCGTGATGTTGACCTGATAGTGCTGCTTGGCAATACGCGTCAGGCGGTCGAAGCGTTCTTCCGGGGGGGTATCTAGAAGTCCAATTTCGTGCAGTGCATGAAGTCGACGTTGTTCATGTCGTTTTAGCATCACAATGCCATCCCCCGATGTCTATGATATGCAGCCGTTTGTTTGAATTCAGTGAGACGTCGTGCGAGGCACTTAGCCGATTCACCTTCCCCCTGTATCATGGATTCCACCACCCGGAAGCACCAAGGCATAGAGGCTGAACCATGAACCGTCCAATCAGAGCACTGAATGGATAATTCAATATTAAAGTGAACTACGATTCAACGCGAATTGAATCATTGATTCAAATTCAGCGTATGAATGAAAAAACCATGTTCGCCGAACGCCTTCAAAAGGCCCTTGTTGCCGCAGGCTATGAGCCTCGCCCCTCGGTACTTGAACGCGAGTTCAATCTCCGTTACTGGGGAAAGCCGATTACATTCCAAGCGGTACGGCGTTGGCTTCGTGGTGACTCCATTCCTGCACAGGATAAGCTTCAGGTGCTTGCCGAGTGGCTGCGTATCGAACCGCATGTGTTGCGCTATGGAGATGAGAGTGAGCGAGCGCTTTATGCCGCGCCCAATGAACTGGATGTCGTACCGGTCTATGGCGACGAAGCTGAAGTACTGAAAATTTACCGTAGCCTGCCTAGCGAGCAACGCAAGGTGCTGCGCCATGTCATCGATACATTCGGCAAAGCGAATGCGCCCAACGATAACGAGGACACGTCGTGAGCAAAACCGCCAAGGTATCGAGCCCTACTTCGGCATTGGAGGCGAGGGGCTTTGAGGGTGGTATGTAGACTGTCAGTGATTTTAGCGTGCCGCGTGTCACGTGCTATGAAACTTCTTGATGACAAAAATAGTTAAAGACTATCAAGTGGTTAGGGTTGATTGAGTCTTGCGCATAGCGATCCCTTGCCATGCCGGGCTTTGCGGGCTGAATTACCCCATCGGCTATGGCTGGGGAGAGGCTGGTCATGGCCGTCCTGGCCGCTTGGGCAACTGCGTGTAGGTAGACAGTCACTAGGGTTATTTCCTATACATGAAGAGGGGGAACGGGAGGTCCCCCGGCCAGATTGCACCATCGCGCCAGTGGTTCTATTCCACGGACCTGCGGTTCGATCCCAGGGAAAGGGCGTGGCGACATGCCGTGCCACATACGAAAATGATGGGGAGATATCATCGTGACGCAAGACAATCGCAAGCCGACGACGACAGACGCCGGGATTCCGGTGGCCAGCGACGAGCATTCGCTATCCGTGGGTCCTGACGGTCCGATCGTAATGCACGATCACTATCTCATTGAGCAGATGGCGAATTTCAACCGCGAGCGGATTCCCGAGCGTCAACCGCACGCCAAGGGTAGTGGGGCATTCGGTCATTTCGAAGTGACTGAGGATGTCAGCAAGTACACCAAGGCGGCCGTCTTCCAGCCCGGTACCAAGACCGATGTGCTGATCCGCTTCTCCACGGTGGCCGGCGAACGCGGGAGTCCCGACACGTGGCGCGATCCGCGCGGGTTCTCGATCAAGTTCTACACCAGCGAAGGCAACTACGACATGGTGGGGAACAACACGCCGGTGTTTTTCATCCGTGACCCGATGAAGTTCCAGCACTTCATCCGCTCTCAGAAGCGTCGTGCCGACAACAACCTGCGCGATCACGACATGCAGTGGGATTTCTGGACGCTGTCGCCGGAGTCTGCGCACCAGGTGACCTGGCTGATGGGGGACCGCGGGATTCCCAAGACTTGGCGTCACATGAACGGCTATTCTAGCCATACCTATATGTGGGCCAATGCTCAGGGCGAGAAGTTCTGGGTCAAGTACCACTTCAAGACCGACCAAGGCATCGAATGCCTGACCCAAGAAGAAGCCGACCAACTGGCCGGTGAGGACGGTGACTACCATACCCGAGATCTCTATAACGCCATCCAGCAAGGTGACTACCCGAGCTGGACGCTCTACATGCAGGTCATGCCGTTCGCGGATGCCGATACGTACCGCATCAATCCGTTCGATCTGACCAAGGTCTGGCCGCACGACGACTACCCGCTGATCAAGGTAGGCAAGCTGCAGTTGAACCGTAACCCGACCGACAACCATGCCGAGATCGAACAGGCGGCCTTCGAGCCCAACAACCTCGTGCCCGGCATCGGTATCAGCCCGGACAAGATGCTCATCGGGCGTGTGTTCTCTTACGCTGATGCGCACCGTGCGCGACTCGGGGTCAACTACAAGCAGATTCCGGTCAACGCGCCCAAAGCCCCTGTGCATAGCTACAGCAAGGATGGGGCGATGCGCATCAACAAGGTCTCCGATCCGGTCTACGCGCCCAACTCCAAGGGTGGCCCGGCGGCGGATGGCGAGCGTTATCCCACTGACTCCACTTGGGAATCCAACGGCCAGATGGTGCGCGCGCCCTATGCCTTGCGCAAGGACGACGATGACTACAGCCAGGCCAATGAATTGATCAACAAGGTCATGGATGATGCCGCGCGGGATCGCTTGGTCAACAATGTGGTTGGGCATGCCTCTGATGGTGTCGAGGAGCCGGTGCTGTCGCGCGTGTTCGAGTACTGGAAGAACATCGATGCCGAGATCGGTCGGCGTATCGAAGAAGGCGTGAAGGCAAACAAGGGGCTGTAACGCACGGCCCGCTTTAGCCTTTACCTACTTACTTTATCACTACACGGTCCGCTTCTCTTCAGGGAAGCGGGCCGTGCTTTTTGCAAGCTCATCGTTGGTGGCGGGGGGGCTCGTCATGGGCGTGAGCGGACGTCGGTTCAGCGCTTGGCGTCGGCCAACTGTTGGCGGCGATAGTCGCCCTGGCGTTCGAACATCCAGCCGGGATACTCGGCGGGGAGTGCGCTGACGGCATCGAGCTCGGCGAGTTCCTCGTGGCTCAACGTGACCTGCGTGGCGGCAATATTGTCGTCGAGCTGGTCGACACGCTTGGCCCCGACGATGACACTCGTCACCGCTGACTGATGCAGCAACCAGGCCAGCGCGATCTGGGCCACGGAGGCGCCATGTGCCTTGGCGATCTTGCCCATCACATCAATGCAGTCGAAGGCACGCTCCTTGTCGACCGGCGGAAAATCGAAGTTGAGGCGACGGCTGCCCGCTTCGCCCTGACTGTCGCGCGTGTACTTGCCGCTCAAGAAGCCACCCGCGAGCGGGCTCCAGACCATCAGTCCGAGGTTTTCGCTCTGCAGCATGGGGATCAACTCGCGCTCGAGATCGCGCCCGGCAAGGGTGTAATAGGCTTGTAGTGACTCGAAACGCGCCAGGCCGTGACGTTCGGCGATGCCCAGTGCCTTCATGATTTGCCAGGCCGCCCAATTGGAGACCCCGACGTAGCGTACATGACCATGCTGTACGAGGGTGTCGAGTGCACGGACGGCTTCTTCGATGGGCGTGGCGGGATCGAAGCCGTGTATCTGGTAGACGTCGAGATGATCGAGTTGCAGGCGCTTCAGGCTGGCCTTGATGCCCTCCATGATGTGATAACGCGACATGCCACGGGCGTTGACGCCGCCATGGCCGGTTTCGCCGAATACCTTGGAGGCGACGACGACCTCGTCGCGTGGGACGTCGAGATTCTTGAGTGCCTGGCCGGTGATGATTTCGGACTGGCCCTGGGAATACACATCGGCGGTGTCGATGAAGTTGATGCCGGCATCCAGCGCGCGGCCGATCAGGCGCTCGGCGTCGCTTTGCTGTAGATCGCCGATCTGGCTCCAGAGCTCGCCCTGGCCACCGAAGGTCATGGTGCCGAGGCACAGTTCGGAGACGAACAAACCGGTATTGCCGAATGGTTGATAACGCATGAAACACTCCTGACGGTGATGAAATCGCCCCTCGTAGATAACCGCCGTTGTGACCCGTGGCGCGGCTAAGCGGCATGGGGCGGGGTGCCCTCCTTCAGTATGGACCCTATGACGACAGACAAAATGCGCGATTCTGTCGAGTTCATGCCCGATTCTGTTGTCAGCTCATCAACGCTTGCGTCGCGTCGTCCCGCCCAATGGATGGCAAGGGGCCAGTATGGCAAGAAGGGCCAGTGCCACTCACGCCTTCATCACTGGATATCGTCTATAGTGGGGCATGCGTAACGCGGCGGAACCGCGTCAGGAATAATAGTCGGGCCGGACCCCGGCGCATCAGGGAGGATGAATCTTGTTCTGTAAGGCTAATGTATCGATTGCGCGCCGTCTGGCGGGCGGTGGCGTCATGTTGGGCACCCTTGCGGTGCTCGGTGGTTGCCAAGCATGGTCACCGGTGGCGGCAAAGCTGGATGCCGAGCGCGTGGAGAAAAGTTTCGTCGAGCGTGGTTGTCCGGCAGGGCGTTGTGCGACCGTTGAGGTCGAATCGCTACGCTTTCCCGGTGCGCCGGGCCTGAGCGAGCGGCTACGAGACGAGTTGCTGAGCATGGGCTCGGGGATTACCAATGGCGAAAGCGATGCGCCGGCGTCGTCTTGGGAAGAGTATGCACAGACGTTTTTCGACGAGGCCAGAGAGACGCGAGAACGCGTTCCTGAATTGCCCGGTTACCAGGCGGTTTTCAAGGCGCAGGTCTATGACCGGCATGCCGACCTGACCACCGTCAAACTCGATAGCTACGTGTTCGCCGGCGGGGCGCACGGCATGCCGCTGACGGAATTCATGGTCATCGACGAACGCGAGCGACGCGTGGTGACACTCGATGACATGCTGCGCGAGGGGCAGACGCCGGCCTATCGCGAGGCGCTGTCGCGCGCGCATCTGCGTTGGCTGGAAGCACAACAGGCGGGTGTCGACTTCGCCGAATCCTGGCCGCTGAGCATGAACCGCAACGTAGCGCCGCTCGCCGACGAATGGCGGGTGCGGTACAACGCCTATGACATCGCCCCCTATTCATATGGGCAACCGGAGCTACGCATTCCTGCCCAGGCGCTCGAAGGCATCATCAAGCCACGCTATCTGGAGCGCTGATTTTCAAGTGCTTTCAGGTAATACCTAGTTCCGGCGCTGCTTGAGCTGTTCCTTCAGAGAGCCGGGCACTTGTTTGATGATCAGTCGATCACGCTCGGCGTCGAATTCGATGCTGTTGCCAAGTAGATGAGAGTCGAAGCTGATCGAGACGCCACTGGCGCGTCCCGTAAAGCGGCGGAATTGATTGAGTGCCCGTTTGTCCGGCGGAATCTCCTCGGAGAGTCCGTAATCCTGATGGCGAATGTAGTCGTAAAACGCCTTGGGGTGTTGTTCATCGACGAGTTCTGACAGCTCGTCGAGGGTTACCTTCTCGCCATGTTTGGCTTGGGTGCTGGCGTAGTCGATCATGGCATCGGTCTTCTCGCGGCTCTCGTCGTCGGCCAAGTCCTGGTGCGCGACATAGTCGCTGAACGCCTTGAGCAAGGTCCGGGTTTCGCCGCCGGCATCCACGCCTTCCTCGACGCCGAGCAGTTCGCGGAAGCCTTCGGCGAACTTCTTGCCGCCTCGATCCTTGATGAAAGATACGTACTGATGCGAGGTGCCTCCTTGCCATTGGGCAAGATCGATGCGCACGGCGAGCATCAATTGACCAAGATTGAGCTGAGGCGTCTCGGTCACTTCGAGGGCCTTGTCGATGGCAAAGCCTTGGCGATGATGGAGGAGTGCCACGCTGACGTACTGTGACTCGCCGTGCTGATAATGCACGAACAGCAGGTGGCCACCGACCGAGAGGTGGGCGTCGATCAAAGCCTTGATGCGCTCCGCCATCTGGGCACTCCAGGTGACGAAGTCGACCGATCCGGCCAGATACTCGGAGAGTCCTGCGGCGAAGGCGCTGCTACCGGTCTCGCCGAAGTGGCCCCACGCCTTGGGCTTGGCATGATAGCTGTCATTGACGCTCGTCAGCAGCGCCTCGAGAGACGCCGTCGATGACTGTGCCTGCTCGGCGCAGGTCAGCGTGGCGGGTGTCTCGGTATCGGGCTTGTCGATGCGGTGGAGGGTGCTGGTCAGAATCGGCATGGCGGCATCTTGATGAAAACGAAAATGGATATAATAGCGCGCACTACGGGCCAGCTTCTAAGGCCTAGGGCTTGATGTTGTAGCCGGTCTTGAAGATCCAGCCGACCAGTGCCAGGCATAGGCCCAGAAATACCAGGATCATGAGCAGGCTGGCACCGACGCTCACATCGCTAATGCCATAGAAGCTCCAGCGAAAGCCACTGACTAGATAGACCACCGGGTTGAACAGCGTCACCGTTTGCCACACAGGGGGGAGCATGTCGATGGAGTAGAAGCTGCCACCCAGGAAGGTCAGCGGCGTGATGATCAACAGTGGCACGAGTTGCAGCTTCTCGAAGCCTTCCGCCCAGATACCGATGATAAAGCCCAGCAGGCTGAAGGTGAGGGCGGTGAGTACCAGGAACAGCAGCATCCAGAACGGATGATCGATACGCAGGGGCACGAAGAAGCTGGCGGTGACGAGAATGATCAAACCCAGAATGAGCGATTTGGTGGCCGCTGCGCCCACATACCCGAGGACGATTTCGAGATAAGAGACTGGCGCCGAGAGCACTTCGTAGATGGTGCCGGTGAACTTGGGGAAGAAGATCCCGAACGAGGCATTGGAGACGCTCTGAGTGAGTAGCATCAACATGATCAGCCCGGGCACGATGAAGGCGCCGTAGCTGACACCTTCGACTTCCTGAATGCGTGAGCCGATGGCGGCGCCGAAGACCACGAAATACAGCGAGGTGGAGATCACTGGCGAGACCAGGCTCTGCAGTAACGTGCGCCATGCGCGAGCCAATTCGAAATGGTAAATGGTGCCGACCGCGCGGAAATTCATGGCTTCCTCACCAGGTTGACGAAAATTTCCTCCAGTGAACTTTGCTCGGTGTGGAGGTCCTTGAAGTGAACGCCCGCTGCTTCGATATCGTTGAGCAGAGCGCTGATGCTCGTCGGCGTCGAGTGCTCGTCAGATGACGCGGCGTAGGTATAGATCAGCACCTGACCGCCGTCTGTCAGGCTTAACGGATAGTTCGCCAGCGTCTCGGGAATGGTCGCTAGTGGCGTTTGCAGGTCGAGCCGGAGCTGCTTACGGCCCAATTTGCGCATCAGGGCGGCTTTTTCTTCGACGAGCACGATTTCACCATCGTTGATCACACCGATGCGGTCGGCCATCTCCTCGGCCTCTTCGATGTAGTGCGTGGTCAGGATGACGGTGACGCCTTGGTCGCGTAGTTGCCGCACTACGTCCCACATGTCGCGGCGCAGCTCGACATCGACCCCGGCGGTGGGCTCATCGAGAAACAGAATCTGTGGCTCGTGCGCCAGCGCTTTGGCGATCAGTACCCGGCGCTTCATGCCGCCCGAGAGCGTGATCATCTTGTTGCGACGCTTGTCCCACAGCGACAATGACCTGAGCACACGCTCGATGTGCGCGGAGTCGGCGCGCTTGCCGAACAGGCCACGGCTGAAGCTGACCGTGTTCCAGACCGTGGCAAAGGCGTCGCTGGTCAATTCCTGGGGGACGAGACCGATCTGCTCGCGCGCGGCACGGTAGTCGGTGACGATATCGTGGCCGTTGACACGGACCTGGCCGTCGCTGGCGTTGACCAGCCCGCAGATGATGCTGATCAAGGTGGTCTTGCCGGCGCCATTGGGGCCCAGCAGGGCGAAGATTTCGCCACGCTGGATATCCAGGTCGATACGTTTGAGCGCCTCGAAGCCCGAGGCGTAACGCTTGGTCAGCCCCTGAACGGCGATCACCGAAGGCGTGGTTTGCAAGGTGTGGGCGCGTGCAGTGGAGCGAGCTTCTGTGGCAGTGGCGTCTGCGATGTCATGACTCATTCGATACCGGGCTCCCGTGGATAATGGGACGATCAGTATAGGCGCGCGCCGGCATGTCGTGGCCGGCGCTCACCTGATCGGGTAAGTACATCGTCGACGAGTGCCTCGTCGGCGAAGCCGGGTCAGTCCTGCGGCTCGGCGCTATGGTAGATGTTCTGCACATCGTCGAGGTCGTTGAGGGTGGCGAGCAACTTGTCGAGCATGGCCACGTCATCACCGGCGACTGGGGTCGTGGTCTGTGGCAGGAACTGGATCTCGTCAGCCTCGAAATCGAGCTCGCCGAAAGCCTCGGAGAGGGCCTGCTTGGTCTTGGCGTATTCGGTATGGGGCGCGAATACGGTAATGCGATCGGCTTCGCTTTCGATGTCGGTGACATCGACATCGGCCTCCATCAAGGCTTCCAGCACCGCTTCCTCGTCGCTGCCCTCGAAAGCGAGGATCGCACAGTGATCGAACATGTGGCTGACGCTGCCCGGGGTGCCAAGTTTGCTCTTGGCTTTGTTGAAGCAGGCGCGTACGTCGCCGAAGGTGCGGTTGGGGTTATCGGTCAGGCATTCGACGATGACCATGCAACTGCCCGGCCCGAAGCCCTCGTAGCGCGCAAGGGAGTAGTCCTCGCCGCCACCGCCCTTGGCCTTGTCCAGCGCCTTGTCGATGACGTGCGACGGGACTTGATCCTTCTTGGCGCGTTCGATCAAGCCGCGCAGGGCGAGGTTGCCCTCGGGGTCGATCCCGCCGGCTTTGGCGCAGACGTAAATCTCGCGCCCGTATTTGCTGTACACCTTGGTCTTGGCGTCGGCCGTCTTGGCCATGGATTCCTTGCGGTTCTGGAAAGCCCTACCCATGTCATGCCCTTTCAAGTTATTCGCAACGTACAGAATTCTACGCAACATCGGCGTATGAGGCAGGTTTAATTTTGCGACGCCAACCGTGTCTGCGAAATGCTGAGCTGTCTCAGACGCCGCTATGCTTAATGCGCGCTCACCTGTAACTTAGGAAGCTACTATTTGCCCACTTTACACCGGAAATGCGTATGTCGATGCAATCCATGCCAATGCCGTTTACCGCTCGCTCCGTCTGGCACGTCATGCTGTGGTTGTGCCTTGCCGTCTCGCTGACGGGCTGTGGTATCAACGATATCCCCACGCTGGACGAGAAAGTGAAGTCGGCCTGGGCGCAGGTCGAGAACCAGTACCAGCGGCGCGCGGACCTAGTGCCTAACCTGGTGGAAACCGTCAAGGGCTTCGCCAACCAGGAACAGGAAACACTCACCGCCGTCATCGAGGCGCGCTCCAAGGCGACCTCGATCAATATCGATGCCGACTCGCTGGACGATCCCGAGAAGCTGAAACAATTCCAGCAGGCCCAGAGCCAATTGACCGGGGCGCTGAGTCGCCTGATGGCAGTGTCTGAACGCTATCCGGAGTTGAAGTCGAACCAGAACTTCCTGGCACTGCAGTCGCAGTTGGAAGGCACCGAGAATCGCATCGCTGTGGCACGCCGCGACTTTATCCAGGCGGTCGAGCAATACAACACCGAGATTCGTACTTTCCCCGGGCGACTCTGGCATGCCTTGCTGTATAGCGACATGTCGGTTCGCGAAAATTTCGACGCGACCGCTGAGAACGCCGATCAGGCGCCTGAGGTGGAGTTCTGATGAAGCATTGCATCCGTCTGACATGCCTGATGCTGCTGTGGGCTTTTGCCCTCAGCGTTCAGGCCCAGGATATCGAGTTTCCCGAGTTGACCGGGCGTGTGGTCGACCAGGCCAACCTGTTGAATGCGTCGACCGAAAGTGAGTTGAGCGGCATGCTCGCGGCGCACGAAGAAGGTACCGGCGAGCAGGTCGTCGTGGTCACGCTGCCCGATTTACAAGGTGCGCCGATCGAGGAATATGGCTACCAGTTGGGACGACATTGGGGCATCGGTCAGGAAGGTGAAGACACCGGTGCGCTGCTGATCGTCTCCATGGAAGAGAAGGCCATCCGAATCGAAGTCGGCTATGGCCTCGAGGGGCGCCTGACCGACGCGCAGTCCTCGGCGATCATCACGCAGACGATCGCGCCGGCGTTTCGTGAGGGCGATTACGCGACGGGGATTACCCAAGGCACTGAAGCGATCATCCAAGTCCTGGGCGGCGACCCGATGGCCAATGCGCCTCCTGCCGGCTCGTCGTCCGGGAATGACAAGTCGCGCGATGTCGGCGGCGCATCGGTGGCATTCTTCGTCATGCTGATGATCGTCATGGGCATCGTGCGCGGCATCGGTGGTGGTGGACGCGGCGGACGTCGTCGCGGTCGTGGCGGCGGTTTGCTTGGCGGTGTACTGCTTGGCGGCGCCATGGGCGGCGGTTTCGGAGGTGGCGGTGGCGGCCTCGGAGGCGGTGGCTTCGGCGGCGGTGGTGGCGGTTTCGGCGGGGGCGGCGCCTCCGGTGGCTGGTAGATCAACGCAAGGGACAGCACCATGGCATTATTGAGCGATAGCGAGCAGCAACAGGTGCGTGATGCGATCACGCATATCGAGCACGGGACCGACGCCGAATTGGTGACCGTGCTTGCACCGCAGGCCGACGATTACACCTACATCCCGTTGCTCTGGGCGGGGATTCTGGCCCTGTTGATCCCCGGGGCGATCAATTACTTCCCTCAATGGCTGGGGGCCTCGGAGCTTTTGATCGTGCAGTGGGCGTGTTTTGCGGTGCTGGCGATCGTGTTTCGGCTGCCGGCAGTGACGACGCGGCTGATCCCGCGCCGCGTTCGCTTCTGGCGAGCTGCCAATCTGGCAAGGCGGCAGTTTCTCGAGCAGAACCTGCACCATACTCAAGACGGCACCGGCATGCTGATCTTCGTCTCCGAGGCCGAGCGCTACGTGGAAATCCTGGTCGATCGCGGGATTTCCAGCCGACTCGATGACGAGACCTGGCAGGGCATCGTCTCGACCTTCACCCAGCAGGTGAAGCAAGGCCAGACGCTACAGGGCTTTCTCTCCTGTATCGAAGCATGCGGCGAGCATCTTCGAGAGCACGTGCCCGCCACGCACGAGCGCAACGAACTTCCCAATCGTCTGATCGTGCTGGAATAACCGCCCCTTGCCTCGCGGCGATTTGCCACCATCATTCAGTAAGGGCTCTTGCGGGGCGCGTCATGTTGGATGCCTCCCGCAAGCATAGAATGACAGCACAGGAGAGCACGATGAACGTCGTCACATTACGTAGTCCGGGCGGGCTGGATAAGCTCGATGTTCACGAACGCGAAGCGCCGGGCGAACCGGGGCCGGGGGAGGTGCGCGTGCGAGTGCATGCCAGCTCGCTCAATTATCATGACTATGGTGTCGTCGCCGGGGCCATGCCGACCGAAGACGGTCGCATTCCCATGTCGGATGGGGCCGGTGTCGTCGAAGCCGTGGGTGAAGGCGTCGAGGAATTCACCGTGGGTGACCGCGTGGTCTCGACGTTCTTCCCCGGCTGGCTCGAAGGGCCGGCGCGGATTGGCGACTTCACCACCACGCCCGGGGATGGCGTCGATGGCTACGCCCGCGAGCAGGTCGTGCGTCCGACGACATGGTTCACCCACGCGCCACGCGATTACGATCATGCCGAAGCCGCTACCTTGACCACGGCCGGGTTGACCGCCTGGCGCGCGCTGGTAGTGGACGGCAAGCTCAAGGCCGGCGACACGGTGCTGGTGCTGGGCACCGGCGGCGTCTCGATCTTCGCCTTGCAGTTCGCCAAGCTGATGGGGGCCACGGTGATCGCGACCTCGTCCTCGGACGAGAAGATCGCACGGCTGAAGGAACTGGGCGCCGACCACACGCTCAACTACAAGACCGAGCCGGAATGGGGCAAGCGCGTCAAGGCGCTCACCGATGGCCGGGGCGTCGATCATGTCATCGAAGTAGGTGGCCCCGGCACGCTGCCGCAATCCATCGACGCCGTGCGCATCGGCGGACACATTTCATTGATCGGCGTGCTCACCGGACGCGGCGGCGAGATCCCCACCGCCAAGCTGATGGCCAAGCAGGCACGTCTTCAGGGCTTGATCGTAGGTAGCCGGCGCGATCAGATCGAGATGATCCGCGCCATCGATGTCAGCGACCTGCATCCGATCATCGACCGGCGTTTCGCCCTCGACGAGATCGCCGACGCGTTTCGTCACCAGGAAGCAGGACGTCACTTCGGCAAGATCTGCCTGGAATTCTGATCGTCAGCATCTGATTGCCAGTAAATGGAACGCTAAAACGCCGTCGGAGGCTCTCCGGCGGCGTTTTTTCATTTACGCGATGCGGGTCGTAGGTCGTAGTCGAAATACTGTTCCATCAGCTCGACGAAAGTGCCGTCGGCGTAGACGCTATCCAACGCTTGATTGAAGGTGTTGGCTAGTGCCTTGTCGCGTGGTCGAACGGCGATGGCGTTGCCCTTGCCGAAGATCGACTCGGGGCTGTTGATACGCGGCCCGATCTGGACGAACCGGGCATCGCTTTCACCGATATTCAGGGTGTCGAGCGCCACCGGGTAATTGATGAAGGCCAAGTCGATGCGCTCGGCTTCGAGGTCCAGTGAAACGTCGGCGGCGGTAGCATAGCGACGGATATCCAGAGTGTCGCGGTAGCGCTCGGTGACATAGTTGTCCTGAGTGGTGCCGCGTTGGACGCCTACCGATAGTCCGGCGAGCGATTGTGGGTCGTCGAGCGTAATGGCATGGCCGGCGCGCGCCACCCACACCTTGGGCGACATGGCGTAGGGCTCGGTGAAGCGCACCTGCTGCTCGCGGGCGGGGGTGATGCGCATCGACGACAAGATGGCGTCGTACTTGCGCGATAGTAACCCAGGGATGATGCCATCCCAGCTTTGCACGACCCACTCGCAATTCAGCTTGGCGCGCTGACAGAGCTCGTTACCCAGCTCGATCTCGAAACCTGCGAGCTCGCCATCAGCGGTGCGATATTCGAACGGTGGGTAAGGTACGTCGACGGCAATTCGCACTTGTTGTCTGTCGTCGCTGGACGTGTCGTTGGCCAGTGCGGAAACCGTACCGGTCAGGCCGGCACCTACAAGCAGAATAGCGATGGCCAGCTTGAACCGTGTGGAACGGATGTCGCTTGGGTGTTGCGGAGTAAAGAATGACATGGTTGTTGTGTCCTTGTAGGTCATCGTGTTGATTCATTGTGTAGTTGCTTGGCCCGTGAGGGCCCATATCGGTTCGTGCGTGTACCGCCGAACCGCGAACGGGCAATTTCCGGTCCTTGCTACCCGAGTAGCAAGGCGCCGTAGACGAGCCCGAAACACACGACGAACGCCGGGTGAACCCGGGTCGCCAGAAGCAGTACGCCGGCGATGCCACCGATGATGGCGGTGTGCAGGATGCCGGCGGTATCCAGTCCTTGATCGAGAAAGCGCCAGGTCAGGTAGGCCATCAATGTCATCACCACCGGGCGGACCCATTGGCTCATCGACTTGACCTTGACCGACTCGCGATAGCGATACAGCGTGCCTAGCGCGACCAGCATCAGCAGCAATGATGGCGCGACGGTGGCGAAGGTGGCGATCAGCGACCCGGGGACGCCGGCGACGTCGTAGCCGATATAACCGGCCATCTTGGTGGCGATCGGACTGGGTAGGGCGTTGGCCAGCGCCAGGGTCTCGGCGAATGCTTGTGAGCTCATCCAGCCGTAGCGGCCGACCACTTCGTTTTCGATCAGCGGGATGATCGCTGGTCCGCCGCCGTAACCGACGATGTTGGGAATGAAAAATGCCAGGAACAGCTGCCAATAGATCATGTGTCCGTCTCGCGGGTGGTGTGATGCGGCTCGGGACGTAGCAGCGCGGCGATCAGGATCGCCCCGATCACTAAGCCTGGATGCACGTCGAGCCAGTAGATCAGCCCACCGGCGACGGCGCCCATCACCAGCGTCACGAGCCAACCGAGGCTGGCCCGCGACTTGGTGAAGAAATCCCAGGTCAGCTTGGCCATCATCACCATGACCACGGGTACCACGCCCTGGCCCATGCCCTGCACCCAGCGCTGGTCGCCGTGACGTGCGTAGAGGCTGAGTAATGCGATCATTGCCACGATGATTGGTCCTATCACCGCGATGACGGCGTTGAGTGCGCCTAGACTGCCCCCGACTCGATAACCGATGTAGCCGGCCATCTTGGTAGCGATCGGCCCGGGCAGGGTGTTGCCGATCGCCAGCACATCGGCGAACGCCTCGTCGTCCATCCAGGCGTGGCGTTTGACCACCTCTTGATGAACCAGCGGGATCATCGACGGGCCGCCACCGAAACCGAACAGGCCGATGCGCAGGAAGGCCAGGAACAATTGGGTTTGAGTACGCAGCATGATTACAGCACCGCGATGCTAGAGTCGGTACGCGGCTCGGTGCCACCACAGTAGATACCGCTGTCCGGGTCGCGGATGATCATCTGGCCACGTCCGAAACCGCGCGGATCGTGATCGATTTGCATGTCGTGGCCGCGCTCGGCCATCGCGCGTACCAGCGGTGCCGGGTAGCCGTGTTCGATGCCGATGCGCTTGCCGCCCATCCATTGCCAGCGCGGTGCGTCCAGCGCGGCTTGGGGGTTGAGGCCGAAGTCGACCAGGTTCATCACCACCTGAACGTGCCCCTGGGGCTGCATGAAGCCGCCCATCACGCCGAATGGCCCGAGCGGCGTGCCGTCGTCGCGGGTCAAAAAGCCGGGGATGATGGTATGGAAGGTCTTTTTGCCTGGTGCGAGCACGTTGTCGTGGCTCGGGTCGAGGCTGAAGTTGTGGCCGCGGTTCTGCATCGCGATGCCGGTGCCCGGCACCACCACGCCGGAGCCGAAGCCGTGATAGTTGCTTTGGATGAACGACACCATGTTGCCGTCGTCATCGGCGGTGGCCAGGTAGACGGTGCCGCCGCCCTGCGGGGTGCCCGGTGTCGGGTCGAGTGCCGATTCGCCGATGAGCGCGCGACGCTCGCGGGTGTAGGTATCGCCGAGTAGCGCCTCGACGCTGTGGGACATGTGCTCGGGCTGAGTGATATGGGTTTGGCCGTCGATGAACGCCAGCTTCATGGCCTCGAGCTGGCGGTGCAGTACCTCGGGATTGTCGCGGCTGTCGGCCTGAAAGCCCTCGAGCATGCGCAGTGCCATCAGCGCCACCAGCCCCTGGCCGTTGGGCGGAATCTCCCAGACTTTATGGCCGCGGTAATTCGCGGCGATCGGCGCGACCCATGCCGGCTGATAACCGGCAAGATCCGCCGCGTGCAGATAGCCACCGGTCTCGCGTGAAAAGGCATCGATGCGCTCGGCCAGCTCGCCACGGTAGAAGCTCTCGGAGCGTGTCTCGGCGATGGCTTCGAGGGTTTTCGCTTGGTCCTCGCAGCGATGCCACTCGCCGGCGCGCGGAGCACGCCCGGTCGGCGTGAAGGTCTCGAACCAGCCGGCGGTGTCGGCATCCGTCAGATGTTCGCGGAAGGTCGTCTCGGCGCGCTGCCACAGGCTGGCGATCACCGGCGAAACTGGGAACCCCTCGCGGGCCAGGCGGATCGCCGGGGCCAGTAGCGTCTGGAAATCGAGCTTGCCGAAACGCCGCGATAGTTCGGCCCAGGCGGCCGGAATGCCGGGCACGGTCACTGGTGTCCAGCCATACAGCGGCATGGCTTCGAAGCCGGCCTCGGCGACCGCCTGAGGAGTCAGCGCGGCGGGGGCGGTGCCGCTGGCGTTGAGGCCGTGAAGCGCGCCTTTGCCTGCCTTGTCGTCGGCGATCCACACCAGCGCGAAGGCGTCACCGCCGATCCCGCAGCCGGTGGGCTCGACCACGGTGAGCGCTGCCGCAGTGGCGATGGCGGCGTCCACGGCGTTGCCGCCCTGGGCGAGGATGTCGCGGCCGATCTGGCTGGCCTGGGGCTGGGACGCGGCGACCATGCCGTGTTTGGCGTAGGTGGCGCTGCGCTGGGACGCGTAGGGCGTTGCCTGGGAAAAGGGCGTCAACATGCCGTCTCCAATCGATTGTTATGTTATAAATCGTTTTGAGTAAAAAAATCGATTTTGTTGAGATGACTATGGCGCGCGATTTTATTAACGTCAATATAGGATTTGGCACAGCGCCGACTGCACTGAGGCAGCCCCTTGCTTGCCGAGCCGGACACGCGCATCACCGGCCATTACCTTTGAACTTGATAAGCCATTACCTTCGAACTTGAGAAGAGAGCCACGCCATGACCGCATCGCCATCCGCCAGTCGCGACATGGCCTCGAGCCGGGTCTTCGATACGCTCAAGCAGGACTTGATTCGCGGGCGTTTCGCGGCGGGCGAGAAACTCGCCATCAGCGCCTTGAAGGATCACTACCAGGTCGGGCTCAGCCCGTTGCGCGAGGCGCTCAACCGGCTGGCGGCCTACGGCCTGCTCGAGCAGGTCAACCAGCGTGGCTTTCGGGTGCCGGCGATGCACCTCGAGGAGCTCGATGACATCGCGGGGCTGCGCACCCAGCTTGAATGCATGGCGTTGACGCAGGCGTTTCAGGCGGGCTATTCAGAATGGGAGTCACAGGTGTTGGCGGCGCACCATCGGTTGCGCCGTGCCGACGAGCATCCTGAGCGAGTGGAGGAGTGGGAGCAGGCACACCTGCGCTTTCATCGGGCGTTGCTAGCGTCGTGTGGATCACACTGGTTGTTACGTTTCATCGAACAACTGCACGACCAGTTCGACCGCTACCGACGCCTGGCGCCGCCCAACCCAGCAGTGCGTAAGGTACTCGATCGCCAGCACGGCGAACTGGTCGAACTGGCGTTGAGCCGAGACATTCGCGCTGCACGGGCATTGCTCGATGATCACATACGAATGTCTCACAGCGTTGCCCGCGGTTGTTGCGAGTTACCGGCATCCGATGACAATACGTGAGCCGTTGGACGGTGATCTCGCCACGACTCACAATTGACGTGACTTATGCCCCGCCTTGGGTGCCGTTACCGCGGCCCCGTCCCCCGCGACGACGGCGCGGGCGGTTTTCGCCGCCATCGTTGCGATCACGTGAGGCATTGTCGTTGCGTGAGCTGCTGTTGCGTGAGTCGTTACCGCCTGAATTGCCGCCACGGCGTGGGCCGTTGTCGCGACCGCTACCGTTGCGCTGGCCACTACTGCTACCCCCGCCACTGCGCGGGCTGGTGCCCTTGCCGCTGACGAGTGCTTCGCTGGGTTCAAAGCCGGCGATGGTCTGGCGTTCCAGCGTCTGGCGGGTCAGTCGCTCGATCCCCGCGAGTTCCTTGCCTTCCTCGGGGCTGACCAGTGATACCGCGTGGCCGCTGGCACCTGCCCGTCCGGTACGTCCGATACGGTGGACGTAGTCCTCGGCGACATTGGGTAGCTCGAAATTGACCACTTGTGGGAGCTGGTCGATATCGAGACCACGCGCGGCAATATCGGTCGCTACCAGCACACGAATCTCGCCGCTCTTGAAGCCGTCGAGAGCCTTGGTGCGCGCATTCTGGCTCTTGTTGCCGTGAATGGCCGCTGCCTCTATGCCGGCGTCTTCGAGCTGGCGGCTCAGGCGGTTGGCGCCATGCTTGGTGCGCATGAAGACCAGCACTTGCTGCCACTGATTCTCGTGGATCAGGTGCGTGAGTAGCGCCGGCTTGCGGGTCTTATCCACCGGATGGATCCACTGGGTGACCGTCTCGGCGGTGGTATTGCGCGGCGTGACCGAGATTTCCACGGGGTCGTTGACCATGCCCTTGGCGAGCGTGCGGATTTCCTGCGAGAAGGTCGCCGAGAACATCAGGTTCTGACGCTTGGCGGGCAGTGTCTTGAGGATTCGACGGATATCGTGGATGAAGCCCATGTCGAGCATACGATCGGCTTCGTCCATCACCAGTACTTCCAGCGCATCGAAGCTGACGGCCTTCTGGCTATACAGATCCAGCAGTCGACCCGGCGTTGCCACCAGGATATCGACGCCGCCGCGTAGCTTGGCGATCTGCGGGTTGACCTTCACGCCGCCGAAGACCACGGCGCTGCGTAGTGGCAGATGCTTGCCGTAGGCCTCGATATTGGCGCCGATCTGGGCAGCCAGCTCGCGGGTCGGCGTGAGAATCAACGCGCGCACCTGCTTGGCGGGCGCGCGCGTGCCGGTGGAGAGGCGCTGGAGGATCGGCAGCGTGAATCCGGCGGTCTTGCCGGTGCCGGTCTGGGCGGCGGCCATCACGTCGCGTCCCTCGAGAACGGCGGGGATCGCCTTGGCTTGGATCGGTGAAGGTGTCTCGTAGCCTTGCTCGGCCACGGCATCCAGAATCGGAGCGGAAAGCCCCAAGGAGGTAAAGCTCATGAAATCGTCTCGGTGGCTGCGAAGTGGGCCAGAGTAGGCGGGCAGCGGGCGTGCAGCTTACCGGATATGGGCTCGGCTTGCCACTTTAGGTGTATAGTGCAGGCACTGTTCAAACTGTGTTCAGTACCCAGGCCCGGAATGCACGCATGGGCTCGGTCAGGTGGCGATGCTGCGGGGTGAGCAGTGACAGACACCCTCGGCTGGGCAGCGTATGTGGCAGTGCTTGCACCAGGTTGCACTGCGCCAGGTCCGCCTCGAGTAGACGTTTCCAGCCCAGGGTGACGCCTTGCCCGGCGAGCGTCGCGTTCATCAGTAGCTGGAAACTGTTGGCGCGCAAGCTGTGTTCCGGGGCGTGCCAGCGCAGGCCCTGCGCCTGGTACCAGCCTTCCCAGGTCAGCCAGTCGTGATAATGGTCCTCGACGACCATCAGCGTGTGTCGAGCGAGCAGGTCGTCGGCATCGCGGATGTCTCCGTGACGGGCTAGATAGGCCGGGCTGCACACGGCGGCGACCTCTTCGTGAGCGAAAATCGCCTCGGCGCTGAGGCCGGGCGGGTCGACTTCATGCGGGACATGGTAATAGATCCCCAGATCGAACTCGGCTAGATCCAGACGATGCGGATCCTCGACGGTCAGGATACGGATTTCGATATGCGGGTGGGCGCGCTGGAAGTCGGGAAGCTGTCGCGCCAGCCAGATCGAGGCGATGGTCGGGCTAGAGGCCAAGGTGAGCTGGCGGTCATCGCCGCGACGGCGCAGGCGGGCCGTTTCATCGCGCAGGTCACGCAACAGGCGCTGCACCACGCGAAAGTAGTGCTCGCCGGCGGGCGTCAGGCGCAAGCCTTCGTAGTGGCGTTCGAACAGCGGCCGGCCCAGGTCGTCCTCGAGCCGTTTGATCTGACGGCTGACGGCGCTCTGGGTCAGGCTGAGTTCGTTGCCGGCTTGCGTGAAGCTGGCATGTCGCGCGGCGGCCTCGAAGGCACGTAGACAAGCCAAGGGGGGAAGTGCATCGCGAGTGGGCATGAAAGCATCCGGGACCGAGTTCTCTCGGTCCCGGAGCATAACATGCACGCCGCCGGTCACAGGGCCGTGCGTGGAATCTCCCGTTCCCATCGTTGTTCGCTGACCAACGTCTCGCCCTCATGAGCGATCTGCTCGGCGTTGAGGTAGAAGGTCTGTGCGTCGCAATGCAGGTGATAACGGCTCACCACCTCGACCGCGAACTGATCGTTTTTGACGTTCTGGCCTTCTCCACGGCTGGCGCGGTAGACCCATTCGATATCGGCGCGTGTGCGGGTGGCATCGCTGGGGTGGCTGGTATAGACCTCTTTCGCCTTTTGCTCGACGCGCAGGCCGTGATCCTCGAAGCGAATATCGCCCATGTCGTCTTCGACGGTGACGGTCACCTCGCCGCTGCCAACGTCCTCGCTGATGGTGCGCTTGGGCTTTCCGGCTCGCAGGGTTTCGACCCGGCAGGGTGTGGCGCTCTCCGGCGGTTCGAACGGCATGGGGATATAAGCCGCTTTTGAACGTGGCAACTCGAGTATCGGCATGCCCGACTTGAGTGTCAGGTCGGCGCGCCTCGAAGGTGACCATACCAGCGGGAAGCTGGCGCTGGAGAGCGCCACGCGCAGGCGGTGTCCCGGGCGCAGGCGATAGCCGATCAGGTCCAGCGGCACGCGAACGTCCATCGGTTCGCCCGGCACCGGTGGCGTGATGGTGCCCGGGTCGTCACGCAGGTTGAGGTTGAGCGTGCCGTAGGTAATCAGCGCGCTTTCGCCGCTGGGGGCCACGTCGCACAGGCGCACGTGTAGCTGGCCGCACGCCTCGGTGCTGGTGACCGATACCGCGAGCGTCGGCTGGCCGAGAATGTCGAGTCCTTCGATATAAGGGGGGGAGTCGAAAGTCAACGACAGGCCGTCATCGCGGCGCTGATCGGTCGGGAAATCGGCGCCGAACCACAGCGGGATGTACTCGCCCTGCAGCGAGCCAGCAGTCAGTGGCGAGGCGATTTGTCGGTCATTGCTCAAGCGGCCGTTGCTCCCCAGGCCGTGATCGCCCAGCACTAGGGACTGTGTCTCGACCTCGTTGCTGGGCGCCGGCCAGGCGGAGGTTCGTACCCACTTCCCGGGGCGCTCGAGATACTTGGGCGCCGGCGGCACGCCATCCTGCAGATAAAAGGTGCAAGGCGGCTCGTCCATGATTCCGGTGTCGACGTCCTTGAGCCAGTAATCCCACCAGCGCAGTGCCTCCTGCAGGAAACCGATCGCCGGATCGGGAATCGCGAAATGCGGATATTTGTGCATCCAGGGGCCGACCAGCGCCTTTCGGGGGCAGGAGAGGTGCTCCATCATGCGCGGGATCGTGTTGACGTAGGAATCCGCCCAGCCACTGATCATGTAGACGGCCGCTTCGATATCGTCATAGTTCTCGCAGATCGAGCCGTGCTTCCAGTAGTCGTCGCGATGCTGATGCTCGAGCCAGGGATCCATCAGCAGCGGCATGTTGTCGAGACGGTGCTTCCACATCTCGCGCCAGCGCTCGCCGACCAGCGCCGGATCGGGCACGGCGGCGGAAAAGCTCAGCATGGTCGCTGCCCAGCCGAGATTCTCCAGCAGCATGTTGCCGCCCTTGTAGTGGATGTCGTCGGCGTAGCGGTCGTCGGTGGAGCACAGCGTGATGATCGCCTTGAGCGGCCCGGGGCGCAGCGCGGCCAACTGCAGACTATTGAAGCCTCCCCAGGAGATGCCCATCATGCCGAGCTTGCCATCGCACCAGGGTTGCGCGGCGATCCAGTCGATCACCTCCAGGGCGTCGGCCTGTTCCTGGGGGGCGTACTCGTCCTCCATCAGGCCGTCGGATTCACCGTTGCCGCGCATATCCACTCGAATGCAGGCATAGCCATGACCGCCGAAGTAGGGATGGGTGAGCTCGTCGCGCACCGCGGTGCCGTCGCGCTTGCGGTAGGGCAGATACTCGAGGATCGCCGGCACCGGCCTTGACTCGGCATCTTCCGGCAGCCAGATGCGGGCCGCTAGCCGCGTCCCGTCGGCCAGCAGGATCCATTGGTTCTCGATTTCGCGCACGCGGTGCGGAAAGTCGTGCTTGATGTTCATGCGTCGTCCTTGGCGGCGTGAGAAGAGGGAGACGGTGTCGCGAGACGCTCGGGATATTTCAGCCAACGCCATAGCGAGCCGGTGGCGAGCAGCACGATGATCAGCGCGGGCAGGCCGCCGAGATTGGAGAGCATCTTGATGCCATCGATCCCGACGAAGCTGACCATTACCCAGGACACGATGCCGACGATGATCCCCCACAGGACTTTCATCGACACGCCGGTATTGAGATCTGAGTCGGCGGTCAGGCCACGGGTGCAAAGATTGCCGATGGCATCGGTCTGCGAATCTGCTGCGGTGACGTAGGAGATGTAGGCGATGAACAGCAGCAGCGGGATCCACACCTGCGAGAAGGGCAGCTGGCGGAACAGCTCGTAGAGCACGTTCTCGACGCCGCGATCGCTGAGAATGGCATGCAGGTCGACGCCGGTATGTGCCTGATAATAGAGCGCCGCGCCGGAGAAGATGATGACCCAAGCGGAGGCGAAAAGGGCCGGATAGAACAGGTTGACCCGCAGGAACTCGCGTACCGTGTAGCCGCGTGAAATCTTGCCCAGGAACAGCGCCGCCATGGGCGCCCAGGCGAACCATACCGCCCAATAGAAGATCGACCACCACTGTGGCCACTGGTCCTCGCCGGCGGCGCCGGTGAACAGGCTCTTGGTGAAGAAGCCATCGAGATAGACGCCGAAGGACTCCACGCCCAGCGAGAGCATGAAGCTCGTCGGGCCCACCACGAAGATGAATACGCCGAGAATCGCGAGCAATACGGCATTCAGCGAGGAGAGGCGCGCGATGCCTTTCTGCAGGCCGCTGGCCGCCGAGATCACGAACGTCACCACGATCAGGGCGATGACCACACCCAAACGCAGCGGGCTGGTCTCGCCGCCGAGATACTGCCCCGCGCCGCCGGCCAGTGTCAGCGCGCCGGTGCCCAACGACGAGGCCATCCCCGCGACCAGGGCGTAGAGCGAGACCGCGTCGATCAAGCCGCCGAAGCGCTTGACCTTGGGCCCGAATACCGGCTCCAGCATGCTGGAGATCGAGAAACGCAGGCGCAGATTGTAGAACGCCAGGGCGAAGATCAGTGCCGGCACGGCGTAGATGGCATAGGGCGTGAACGACCAGTGCAGGAACATGGTCGACATCGCGAACAGCATGGCATCGCTGGAACCGGCTTCCAGGCCCAGTGACTCGGGCGGCCCCATGAAGTGATACAGCGGCTCGGCGGTAGTCCAGAACAACACGCCCACGGCCAGCGTGGTGCACAAGGTGATCGAGAACCAGCGCACCCGCGATAGCATGGGTGTTGCCTGCTCGCCGCCGATACGTAATTTACCCAGCGGCGAGAAATAAACGATGACTGCTAGAGCCAGCAGGTACAGGCTGCCCAGGCTAAATAGCCACGAAAAGTTATCCAGAATGGCATCGTTGAGCGCGCTGGTGCTCGCCAGGAAGGCATCGAGATTGACGTAGCTGGCGATTACCGCCGCCAGCAGCACCAGGAAGGTTGGCCAGAAAACCAAGGGCCGTAGCGATGTTTGCATCACCCAGTCTCCGTTTGTCGTTATCGTGTGGCGTCATGCGCCAATATCATGGCATGCCACTTTACCGACACACGGGGCGCTAGACTCAAACGCTGCCTGGTAATGGGGGTATGCGTTCGACGCATGGCATGCACGCCATGGCGACGTGCACTGCCACGTCCGTTAGCATGCCCTCTTAGAGATGCTATGCGAGAAACCCAACCATGAACCCTGAAGACCTGCAACAGCTCACCACCCGCAAGATGCCCTTCGGTAAATACGAAGGCCGGCTGATCGCCGACCTTCCGGGGCCCTACCTTGCCTGGTTCGCCCGGCAGGGTTTCCCCAACGGCGAGATCGGGCGGCTACTCGCCTTGATGCACGAGGTCGACCACAACGGGCTCAATGCTCTGCTCGAGCCACTGCGTGGATCATCCGGGGGTGATGAATAGCCGTCGGGAGGAAGGTAACTCGGCGCCATCACGCCTGGGGAAGATTCTCCGGGCCGAAGGAGTCGGGTAGCAGTTGCTCCATGGTATAGCGCTTGAGTGGCGCGCCGTTGCCGTCGAGGACGATGATGACGGTGTCCGGCGTGGCGAATTCGCGGATGCGCTGGCGGCAGTCGCCGCAGGGTGTACACAGGTGTTCGCCGGGGCCGATGACATAGAGCGTGGCGATCTCGCGCTCGCCCTGCGCGATCATCGCGCTGATGGCGCCGGCCTCGGCGCAGAGCCCCTTGTAGTTGGCACTCTCCACGTTGCAGCCCAGGTAATGCCGGCCGCTTTCGGCAATCAACAAGGCCCCCACCGGATGGCGGGAATAGGGCGCATAAGCGCGCTCGCGTGTCTGTAGCAGTGATTGGCGCAGCGCATCGGAAAGCGGCGCGGGGGATGTCTCAGCCATGGGTGCTTTCTCTCGTGTCGCGGAGCAGGGCATCGAGGGTGATCGCCATCATCTCGTGAAAGCCGGTCTGACGGGTGTGCGCATCGAGCGCCTGGCCTTTGAGGATATGGTCGGAGACCGTGCACACGGTCAGCGCCCGAGCTTGGAGCTCGGCGGCGACGCCGTACAGGCCGGCGGCTTCCATCTCGACGCCGAGCACGCCGTGGCGCTTCATGAGCTCGAACAGGGCATCGTCGGGCGAATAGAACAGGTCCGCCGAGAACAGATTGCCGACCTTGACGGGGGTGCTGCGTGCGCGGGCAGCGTCGACGGCGTGCCGGGTCAGGTCGAAGTCGGCGATGGCGGCGAAATCGTGGTCTTTGAAGCGGGTGCGGTTGACTCCGGAGTCAGTACACGCGCCCATGCCGACGACGATGTCGTTGACGGCGACATCGTCACGCACCGCGCCGCAGGAGCCCACGCGTACCAGGCGCTTGACGCCGTACTCGGTGATCAGTTCCTTGGCGTAGATCGAGATCGAGGGGATGCCCATGCCGCTGCCCATCACCGAGATGCGCTGGCCTTGGTAGGTGCCGGTGAAGCCGAGCATGTTGCGCACCTGGTTGACGCATTCCACGTCGTCCAGAAAGGTCTCGGCGATGAATTGGGCACGCAGCGGGTCGCCGGGCATGAGCACGGTATCGGCGAAGGCGTCTGCGGGGGCATCGATGTGTGGGGTAGCCATCAGCTTTCTCCCTTGGATGAGATTGGCAATAAAGATTGCCCGTGTTCCATTGGGCTCAACCCGAAATGCGTCGCCAGGCTCTGGCCGATATCGGCGAAGGTCGTCAGACGGCCTTCATCGTCACCCAACGGCCCTGGCGTCAGGCGCGCGCCGCTGGCGAGCACGGGGACGCGCTCGCGGGTATGGTCGGTGCCCGTCCAGGTCGGGTCGTTGCCGTGATCGGCGGTGAGGATGAGCAAATCCTCGGGACGCAGCTTGGCGAGCACTTCCGGCAGGCGCCGGTCGAAGGCTTCCAGCGCTTCGGCGTAGCCATCCGGATCGCGCCGGTGGCCGTAGAGCGTGTCGAAGTCGACGAAGTTGGTCATCACCAGCGTCTGCTTATTCGCCAGTGAACGCTCGCCGGCCTCATCGATGGCGTTGAGCGTTGCGTCGAATAGCGCGTCATGGCCATGTGCCTTGAGCACTTTCGAGACGCCGCAGTGAGCATAGATATCGCCGATCTTGCCCACGCCCAATACCGTACCACCGCTGTCGTGCAGCTTTTGAAGAACGGTCGGCGTGGGCGGCTCGATGGCGTAGTCGCGGCGGTTGCCGGTGCGTTCGAAGGTTTGTGGCGTCTCGCCGATGAAAGGGCGCGCGATGACGCGGCCGATGTTGTAGGGCATCAGCAGTTCGCGGGCGATTTCGCACAGGGCGTACAGGCGGTCGAGACCGAAATGGGTCTCATGGGCGGCGATCTGGAACACTGAATCCGCCGAGGTGTAGACGATCGGCTTGCCGCTTGCGATATGTTCTTCGCCCAGCTCCTCGAGTACTGGGATGCCGGACGCGTGGCAGTTACCCAGCACGCCGGGCAGGTCGGCCCGCTCGATCAGCGCGTCCAAGAGGTCGGGCGGGAAGCTCTGCGTCTTGTCGAGGAAGTAGCCCCACTCGAACAGCGCCGGCACGCCGGCAATTTCCCAGTGCCCGGAGGGCGTGTCCTTGCCCGAGGAAATCTCGGCCGCCGCCGCGTAGGCGCCGTTGAGCGTATCGGGCGGCGTGACGCCCGCCGCCCACTCGCCGGTGGCGAGATGATGTGCATGATAGAGCCCCAGCCTTGCCAGATTGGGCAGCGCGAGCGGTCGGCCGGCAGCGGCGCGATGACGGGCGATATGCCCTAGCGTATCCGAACCGGCATCACCGAAGGCATCAGCATCCGGGGCATTGCCGATGCCGAAGGAATCAAGCACTAACAGAACGGCGCGGGTCATGACAGATCCTCCTGGCGCAGAGTGGCGTGGATCGGCGACGCTGGCGCGGCGCTACCTTCCTCGCCGAGGGTGAAGGCCGCGCTCAAGTGGCGTGTGACGGCGTCGGCTCGGCTGGCGGCGTGGAGGCGCAGCAGCGGTTGGCCGGCCTCGACGTGCTGACCGAGCGCGGCGATATGTGAGAGACCGACGCGATGGTCGATGGCATCACCGGCATTGCGACGCCCGCCGCCCAATTCGACCACGCCAAGCCCCAACGCGCGCGTGTCGATGGCGTTGACGGTGCCGGCCCGAGGGGCGACGACATCGGTCGTGAAGGGCGCTGGCGCTAAATAGTGCTCGGGGCGTTCGGCCAGGTCGCTCGGACCGCCGAGCCCATGCACCATGCGCGAGAAGCGCTCTAGCGCCTCGCCGGAGTCGAGGGCAAACTCCAGACGCGTTGCGGCGTCTTCCGCGTCGCTTGCCAATCCCGACTGGAGCAGCATTTCCGCCGCCAGAGCATGAGTGACCTGATAGAGGCGGCTATCACGACCTTCTCCTCTCAGCAGCCGCAGCGCCTCGTGGACCTCCAGGGCATTGCCGGCACAGTCGGCGAGCGGTTGGTTCATGTCGGTCAGCAGCACGCTGGTGGGCGTACCGGCGCCGCTGCCGATGGCGACGATGGCGTCGGCGAGTTCCCGGGAGGCCTCGGCGGTGGGCATGAAGGCGCCGTTGCCGACCTTGACGTCCATCACCAGGGTGTCGAGGCCACAGGCGAGCTTCTTGCCCAGGATCGAGGCCACGATCAGCGGTAGCGACTCCACCGTGGCGGTGACGTCGCGCACGCCGTACAAGCGCTTGTCGGCGGGAGCAAGCGTGCCGGTCTGGCCGATGATCGCCACGCCGACGTCTTTCACCAGTTGGCGGAAGCGAGCGTCGCTGGGGGTGACGTCATAGCCGGGAATCGCTTCGAGCTTGTCCAGCGTGCCGCCGGTATGGCCGAGCCCACGCCCCGAGATCATGGGCACGTGGCCGCCACAGGCGGCGATCCACGGCCCCAGCACCAGCGAGACGAGATCGCCCACGCCGCCGGTGGAATGCTTGTCGAGCACCGGGCCGTCGAGGTCGAGATCGTTCCAACGCAGGACTTGGCCGGAGTTGCGGGTGGCCTCGGTCAGCGCGATGGCCTCGTCGCGGTTCATGCCATTGAGCACGACCGCCATGGCGAAGGCGCCGATCTGGGCGTCGCCTACGCTGCCGTCGGCGACGCCGCGCATGAAGGTGTGGATGGCCTCGGCGTCGAGGGCCTCGGCGTCACGCTTACGGCGGATAATGTCTTGAATCAGCATGGCGAGCTCCGCGTTGTTATTGTCTGCCGGTGAATGTCGATGTCTGTCGTTGCGTATGGGAGTTGCCGGATAGCCCTCAGTAACCGCTTGGTGCGGCGTCGGTCTCGCCGATGTCCAGGGTAGCGAGCAGGGCATCGAGCAGCCCCGAGGCGCCGAAGCGGAAGTGCGCGGGGCTGATCCAGTCCTTGCCCATGATCCGCGCGGCCAGCTCGAGATAGGCCTTGGCGTCCTCGGTGGTGCGAATGCCGCCGGCGGCCTTGAAGCCGACGTCGCGGCCGCTGTCGCGAATCGTCTCGAGCATGATCTCGGCGGCCTCGAGGGTGGCGTTGACGGCGACCTTGCCGGTGGAGGTCTTGATGAAGTCGGCACCCGCAATGATCGCGATCTCTGCGGCCTGACGGATCAGGGCGGGGTCCTTGAGTTCGCCGCTCTCGAGGATGACCTTCAAGGTCGCGCCGCCGCAGGCTTCGCGGCAAGCCTCGACGAGCAAGCGGCCGACATCGGGCGCGCCATCGAGCAGAGACCGATAGGGAAAGACTACGTCGACTTCGTCGGCGCCCGCAGCCACGGCGAGGCGTGTCTCGCGCGCGGCGCGCTCGGCGTTGGGGGCGCCGTCGGGAAAGTTGGTCACCGTGGCGATGCGCACGCGATGGGTGAGGCCGAGGGCATCGAGTTCGCGCTGGGCGTCCTCGATGAAGGTCGGATACAGGCACAGCGCGGCAGGACGACCGGCGGGCGTGTCGGCACGACGGCATAAGGCCTGGATGCGGGCGCTGTCGTCATCGTCGTTGAGAGAGGTCAGATCCATCAGGCCGAGCGCCTGACGGGCGATGGACTTGAGATCGGTCATGGGCGTGAGTCCCCGAGTGGTGTGCAAGCGTCTGGCGCCGCTGGATGGTTAGATGAGTCGGTCGCGCGGGCGGTGAATGTGCCGCAAGACGCGCAAGAAGATGCTGGCATGGTAGTGTCCTTGTCTTTATTGTTGGGATGCTTTTGTTATTTTTTTAACAGAAATTTTGTGGCTAAGCTAACAAAATGTGCCGGAGTGGCGAGCGATGCTCGTCGACCGGCGTGTCGACGGAGATGTGACATGAATAGCCGCAGTGCGGCACGCCTTCAATGGCTACAGGACACCTTGCGTGCGGAGGGCATGCTGCCGATCGCCGAGGCCGCTCAGCGTTGCCAAGTCTCGGAGATGACGATACGTCGCGATATCGCCGCCAGCCAGGACACCATCGTCTCGCTCGGTGGGCGTTTGCTGCTGGCCGAGCATCCGCAAGTGTCCACCGGGTACGATTTCGCCGCCCAGCAGGACAGCTTTGCGCAGGCTAAGCAGCGTATGTGCGATGAGGCGGCGCGCATGGTCGAGGCCGATGACACGATCTTCGTGGATTGTGGCACGACGCTGATTCCACTGTTCGCCCAGCTCGATCCCGACATGCCACTGACGGTAGTGACGTACGCGCTCAACGTCGCCAATGCCATCGAGCAAATGGCGCTTCCTCACGTGCGTCTGGTTCTGCTCGGTGGGCTCTACTACCCCGTGTCGCAGTCTTTCGGGGGTGAGGAGCTGGTGACCGCGATCCGCCGGCTGGGCATCAACAAGGCATTCATATCCGCCGCCGGCGTGCATGCCGACAAGGGCGTGAGCTGCTTTCATTTCCACGAGGTGGTGCCCAAACAGGTGGCGCTCGAGACCGCTGTGCAGCGCATCCTGATCGCCGACGAAAGCAAGCTCGACCGGGTGCGCCCGGCGTTCTTCGCTGATCTCGAAGCCTTTGATGTGATGTTGACCAGCGGCGCGGCGGGCGAGGCCTTGCGTGACACCTTGATGGCGCGGCCGGGGCACGAGTGGCCGACGCTCAAGGTGGTGTGAGGGCGCGCGTTCTAGTCATACCGCCTCACCAAGGCCAGCTTGCGAGGCGGGTTACCCCGGTGGGCGGTTACTACGCCGTGCGTGGGGTGATGGGCCGTGCGTGGCGTGATAGGGCTGATCTGAATGTCGTGCGGGAAGCGGCGTGACAAGCGCCTCGAAAGCCTCGATGGGGCCTGGGCGCCCGTAGTAATAGCCTTGATAATGATGACAGCCTAGCCGCGCGAGGAAATCGCGCTGGGGGAGGGTTTCCACCCCTTCGGCCACGGTCTTGAGTTGCAGGCTGTCGGCCAGGGCGATGATGGTCTTGACGATGGCGGCGTCGTTGGCTTCGACGAGGACGTCGCGGACGAAGGAGATATCGATCTTCAAGGCATTGAACGGCAGGCGCTTGAGGTAGGCCAGCGACGAATAACCGGTGCCGAAGTCATCCAGGGAAAAGCTTACGCCATGACGTTTGAGCTGCATCATCTTCTCGATGACGCCCTCGACATTGGCGAGGAGTAGGCTTTCGGTCAGCTCCAGGGTCAGTCGTTCGGGCGGCGCCTGATGGTCGGCGAGCGTGGCAAGCACCTGGGCAACGAAATCGTGCTGCTGAAATTGGTGAACGCTGACGTTGATGGAGATCTGCAAGTGGGCCAGGGCCGGATCAGTTGCCCAACGGGCCAGTTGCTCGCATGCCCTTGCCAGTACCCATTGGCCCATGGGCACGATGAGTCCGGTTTCCTCGGCAAGGGGGATGAAAGCGCCCGGCGAGATCGTTCCTCGTTCAGGATGCTGCCAGCGGATCAATGCTTCGGCCCCGATGGTAGTGCCTTCGGCATCGACCTGGGGTTGATAGAGCAAGCGCATTTGATCGTCTTGAAGGGCCTTGCGCAGCTCGGTCTCCAGCCATACGCGATCCTTTAAGGCGGCTTCCAGCTCTGGGTGGAAAACGTGACTCGCGTTGCCACCGTCCTGCTTGGCCCGCGAGAGAGCCAAACTGGCGCGCTTGACTAGCTCATCCGCTGTTACGTCTTCGGCGTTGAACCAAACGCCGCCAAGGCTGTGCGTCGTGGTGTGCGAAAAGCCGTCGAGATCGTACACGCCGCTGGTGGCTTGTTGCACGGTGGTCATGTGGTGTTGCAATTCGGCAATGGCGGCGTCGCGATCGGATGGCAAGCCGGTCACCGCCAGTGCGAATTCGTTTCCGCCCAGGCGCGCTAGGTCGTGTTCGTGGTGCGCGAAACGCCTGAGGCGCCGCGCCACATGGCGAAGCAGCATATCGCCGGCGGCGTTACCCCGTGAGTCGTTGAGCGCTTTGAAGTTGTCGACGTCGAGCATGATCAGCGCACCGCTTTGTCCCCGCGTACGACACGTGGCTTGTACGGCGTCGAGGCGCGTATACAGGGTCTGGCGGTTGGGCAGGTCGGTCAGAGGGTCATGATGCGCGAGGCGGTGGATCTTGGCCTCCGCCTCGCGGTGCGCACTCAAGTCGTTGAGCGTGGCGACGTAATGGCGGGTAGTGCCCTGGCTGTACTCGACGCGGTTGACGCTGAGGCGCGCGGGAAACGCCTGGCCGTTCTTGCGCCGCGCCTTGATCTCACCTTGCCATTGTCCGCTGTCGATGATGTGGCGGCGGATATCGCGATGAACTTGGGCGTTTTCCTGGGAGTGCTCGAGCACTGACAGCGGCTTGCCCTGAATATCGGTGGAGGTGTAACCGGTCATGGCCGTGAAGGCCCGGTTGCTGAGCACGATCCGGCCTTGGGCATCGAATAGCAGGAAGGCGTCATTGATTGCGGCGATGACTTCCATCAACTGCTCACGCGACATCGTCGACTGACGGGCATGGCGCTGCAAGCTCCGGTCGATGGCGACACTCAGTGCGGCGACCAGCAATAGCAGTGTGACGGCACCGCTGACACTGACGGCGAGCCACGAGGCCGATGTTTCTATCATGTGATGGGGCGCGGGTGCTGGGAGATAATACGTGGCGGACATGGCGACGTAATGCATGCCGCTGATGGCCAGTGCGATGCAGGCAGCGACCCCAAATAGCCGGCGGTCGAGGTGTGTCAGGCGTTGATGGCGAACGCAGTAGCGGTGAGCCAGCATTGCCACCACACCGAGTACCAGCGCGACGCCGAGCGAGATGATGAACAGTGTGGCGTCGTAGCGCACGTCGACGGGCATGCGCATGGCCTCCATGCCCAAGTAGTGCATGGTGCCGATACCCGCACCCAACACCAGCCCACCCAGTACCGAGTAGCGCGGCGTTGCGATGGGTCGGGCCATGATGCGCATGGCGTAGCCGCTGCCGAGCACGGCGGGGAGTAGCGATAAGAATGTCATCCCCACATCGTATTTCATGGGCAGCGGCAGGCGCAGGGCCAGCATGCCGGTGAAATGCATGCTCCACACGCCCAGCCCCATCATGCCGGCGCCGGCGATCAACCAGACGCCGCGGCGTAGGCGGCTATCGGCTTCTTGCATGCGCTCACCGATCAACAAGCCGATGCTGGCGGCCAGCCATGCCACGCAACAGGAAAGGACGATCAGCCAAGGGTCCCAGTTTCCCTGAATGGCCTGAGGTACCGGGCCAGGCGTTATGAAATGGTGAGTCATGCGATCGGCGTATTCTCGTCGGGTGGTGTGTGGCGATGCCCGGCGCGTACTAGAGCATGAGAAGGGCGCGACGCCCTACGTCAGGATAACGTTATCGGCATGGCGGCGTCGCCACTTGAAGTTAGGAGGCGATGAGGATTCCAAAGGTTGGTATGTTCTTATGTTTGATCCGCCCTACTGATTCTGGACACCGCGTTAAGCGAGTACAATCCGCTTATGAGGTGATCCACGATGAGCAAGCAAACGTGCAACCGCTATTCCGATGAGTTCAAGGCCGAAGCGCTGAAACTCGCAGGAAGAACCAGCGTTGCCAACGCCGCCCGCGAACTGGGTATCCATGAATCGCAGATCTATGGCTGGCGTTCAGCAGCGAAGAAGAAAGCCAATGTCTCTGAGCGCGAGTCCGAGCTGGTTGCAGAAAACGCCCGCCTGAAGCGCCAAATGGTCGAGCTTGACGAGGAGCTGGCCATCTTAAAAAAGGCGGCGACCTACTTCGCCAAGAACCAAAAGTGAAGCGCTACAACTTCATACGTGAGCACAGTGGCCGGTTTTCCGTGACCCGGATGGCATCTGTGCTCGGGGTATCACGAAGTGGGTATTACACATGGCAGAAGACACGCTTGCAGTCCAGCCAACGGGAGCAGACTCGGAAAAGGCTTGATCGCCGCGTGAAAGAGGCGTTTGGCCAGGGCAAGCGGCGCGACGGGGCTCGTCGTATCCAAGCCACGCTGGCCGCTGACGGATATCGGTATGATGTCAAAACGGTGGGTGCCAGAATGCGGCGCCAGGCGCTGGTGCCCAAGGCCGCCCGCAAGTTTGTCGCCACCACAGGCAGCGACCATCACTTGCCTGTGGCACCCAACTTGTTGGAGCAGGACTTTGAAGCGACAGCCCCAAACTAGAAGTGGGCTGGCGACATCACGTACCTGATGAGCTCCGAAGGCTGGCTGTATCTGGCCGTCATCATTGACCTGTATTCGCGCTCTGTTATCGGCTGGTCCATGAACACCAGGATGACGACAGGTCTGGTCTGTGACGCGCTGGAGATGGCGCCGTGGCGACGCAACTTCCCCGCTGGCGTGATCTGCCACAGCGACCGGGGAAGCCAATACTGTTCCCATGCCTATCGGGATCGGCTGCGCACCCACCAGCTGCGTCAAAGCATGAGCCGTAAGGGCAATTGCTGGGATAATGCCTGCGTGGAAAGCTTCTTCCATTCAATGAAAATCGAGGCGATTCACTACGACCCATAATGAACCGGGAGCAGCTTCGCCAACAGGTGTTCGAATACATCGAAGTTGATTACAACCGCTGGCGACGTCACAGTGCTTGGGGCTATGTGAGCCCCATGGGCTACGAGCTCAAAACCAGTGCTTAACCGAGTGTCCGTTTTCAGCGGGGCAGATCAGCACTTCAACTAGGCTAAAAAACTGACTGGCTACCGTGCTATAGCTTTCGTACATAGAACTCCACACACGTTATCAGGTCAGCGATAGCTCATTCAGCAGCCTGGCAAGCTTCTCTCGATCTTCTCTCTCCAAATTTTTGAGTGGTAGCGGTAGGCAGCGAGACGCGGCCAGCCCCATAAGCTCCGCTGCCGTGGCCACCACACGGAGGCTGCCGCCATGTTGGCTGAACAACGCCCATAGCGGGGTCAATTTTTCGGAAAGGCGCAAAGCTTCCTGGGTATCGCCGGCCTGTGAGGCACGGGTGATGGCTAGTGCTGTTTGTGGAAACAGGCCGCCAATCACCGAATACCAGGCCTCACATCCGGCATTCATACCGGTGGCCGCCAAGGGATCACCACTGACCCCGATCGTGACGTGAGGTGGGATGAGGGCTCGCAGACGCTCGACACGCACCCTGGCGGCATCGGGCGCTGCCGGAACGCCTGGAATCTTGATGGAGCCAACGTTGGGAAGTTGAGCGATACGCCCATGCAGTTCGTCACTGAATACGAAATGGGTGGTGCCAGGGTTGTCGTAGACACACAGCGGTACTGACAGTTTGCGTGTCACGGTTTCATACAGTCCGAAGACTTCATCCTCGGATAATTTCTGATACGACATCGGTGCCAGTAGCACAGCACTCGCTCCCGCCGCCTGCGCATCCTCGGCCAGGGCCAGCACCTCTCGGGTGCTCAAGGCGCTGATGCCAATGATCACTGGGACATCGCCGGCATGATTCACCGCGAGCTGCGCGATGCGTGCCCGTTCCTCCCGGGTGAGGTAGGCGTAATTCCCTGTCGACCCCAGCGCGCCGATGGAGTCGACGCCAGCGTCGACCAAGCGCTCCACCAACCCGATGAAGGCTGATTCGTCGATGACGCCGCTCTTCATCGGGGTCAGGGGAAATGCACTCAAGCCAGAAAACATAGTTCGATTTTCCTCAGCGAAAAAAATGAAAAGTAATATCAGGGTGGAACGCTCACGTGCGCTCTCGATTACGCCTCGCGGTTGGCGATCGCCACCAGCACGCCCAATGTCATCATAGTGGTCCCTGATAGCCTGCACAGCAGGCGCTCCTTGGCTGCTTTGGCCACCCCCGTACTAACGATTCGACTCGCAGCGAAAACGGCAATCAGATCCACCGTACTGTTCAACAGGACGCAGATACTTCCAAGCAAAATAAACTGAGGGGCCATGGCCTGCTGAACCGAGACAAACTGGGGAATAAAAGCCAGAAAAAACATGGCAGTCTTCACGTTCAGTGTCTCGACAATGATTCCATCCCTCAGTGCCTTGGCGGGACCGGCTCGCTTGATGGCAGGGGACCCTGACGCCTCTGGCCTGGATAAGATTGTCTTGATGCCGAGATAAACCAGATAAGCTGCCCCGAGATACTTCAAGACCGTGAAAGCCATCGCCGACTGAGCAATTAGTACGGACAGGCCCAGGGCGGCGGCCAGAACATGCACCATGCCGCCCAAGGTTAATCCTACCGTCGTAGTGATCCCTTCCGCAGTGCCACCAGCGACGGTGCGTGCCACCACATAAGCGACACCGGGACCGGGAATAATGGCCAGCAGAGTGGCTGCCAACAGAAAGCTGAACGTAGGAAGCATGACCTGCTCCTAAAGTGTGTTGTCGGGGTCTACACCAATCAGCCGAGTGTCGATAACAGCTCCCGGCATCATATGGTGTAGCCCTTGAGTGAGACGCTCGCCGGCCTCGTGGAGCGCATCCAGTGGCATAGCAGGCAAACTTTCCAGGATGAACCACATCCGGGGCGCATCGGTACTCAGTCGTGTTCTGATGCCTTGTCGCCAATTCCAGCGTCGACAAGTCACGCCGATCTCGTCCCGCCACACGACCTCGCCTCTGTTGGGAGACTCATGAGCCACCGCGCCATCCTTCATGGTGTCGAAAGATTCTGTTCCCTCGGCGATCACTAGCCTGGGTTCTCCGACATAGACTGCTACATTTTCACCACCGACCGGCACGGCGTACTCGATGCTGATGGCATTGTACAGATCGACGATGGGGTCAATGCTCGGCAGGCTGCCGTCGCGCAATACCCGCTTGCGTAGAGCGTCAGAGGAACAGGGGGTTCGCTGCGGTTTGGCGCCGAAAGCACGGAACACCTCGGCCCATGCCGATGAGTGCGCCTCACCCCAGGCAACATCTCCGTCGGATATCGACCGGCAGGCGCGTGAGAGGGTCTCAGAAGCGATGCCCGTGTCGACGATCGTCGATGCCTCCACACTGATGCTAAGCGCACGAAACCCGGGTGCGATGCGGGTTATCCCTGAATCGATTGACGGCTTAACGGAATTCATTGGAAACTCCTTGAGTGACCATTTTATCTTATGCTAGTGACCTATGACCAATAAAGTCAATATAATGACCGCCCCGGGTGCGGATGCGCAATTTATCAGCCAGGCCGTTGCCACCAAGCTAAAAGCGTATAGAAAAGATCAGAAGCTTTCCCTCGACGAGTTGTCCCGCCGGGCTGGCGTCAGCAAGGGGATGCTGGTTGAGATGGAGAAGGGGATCGCCAATCCCAGCATCGCCATCCTATGCAAAGTAGCGGCAGCGCTCGGTGTATCAGTCGCGGATGTCGTGAATGTCGCCAGCCCTCCGGCGGTGCATCTTATCGAGGGCAAAGATATTCCGACGCTGTGGACAGGTCCCGAGGGAGGCACCGCCCGACTGCTTGCAGGGACAAGTGGCCCTAATATGATCGAGATGTGGCGTTGGGAGATGAGGCCAGGGGAAATATTTAAGGCGCTCAGCCATCCGAATGGAACCTATGAGTTGCTTCATGTGGAGCAAGGCAAGTTGAGGATAGAAGTCGGTGAAACCGAGCTGGTCGTCCCCGCGGGCTCATCAACAGTGGCCAGGACGGACGTACCCCATCTTTATGCTAATGATGGCGAATCCAGACTTATATTTACGATGACCGTTGTCGAGCTACATCAATAGTTGCCGGTATTTTTAGTATTTGAGCATTACATTTTTCTATGGCGAAAGATCCCGGGCAATCAGCTACTTAGGGCTCCAGGCCTAGTTAGATGCATAGCTATAGGCACCAACCATTTTATCCGGAGATCACTTTGGCTCGCAATCTAAAATCAACCAGTTACCCCGGAGGTCCATAAATATATTAGTTTTATCATCAATGGTGTGGGAGCCGCATAGTATATAAGGTAGTGCAAGACACCGCCGCCTATCGAGAACGATAGGCGGCGTAAAGAGGTCGAGGGATAAGAAGTTCAATCGGCGCGACTAACTAAAGATGAGGTGGCGCGACCGGTCCGGGAGCGGGGCTTGCGACGGCTTTTCATCCACACGGTGGCGGCAATGAAGTAGAGCAGCGTCGGGATGATTATTAGGTGCTGGAAGATATCCAGATGTTCCACGGGACTATCGGTGATCGCACCCCAGCCGGCGATGCCCAGAATGGCAATCAGACAGACCACGGCGATGGCATACCAAGGGTTGCGGCGATTGACCGGCTGGTAACCTGTAGGCGGTGCCTCCTTGGAATCATGCTTGAGTACCGGGCCATAAGCGGCTTCGTAAGGCTCCCGGGCATCATTGCCTTCGGCGGCCCCAGCGAGATGGCACAACAGCGGATAGCCTAGGAAACTGACCAGCCACACGGGAATGAACAGGGCGAACAGGTGGATGGCGTGAAGTGACAACAGCATGATCCCCACCACTACACCGAGTCCCCACGAAGCAAAGGCAGGCAGGTTGGTGGCGAGTCCGTGTTGCTCACGCCAGAAGGGACGAATACCCAAACGCGGCAGGAGGAAATGCTCAGCAGCTATGATGGCACCGACTGGGGCGATCAGCATGATGAAATACGACAGGACGTTCAGCCATTGGGTAAACACGAACGGGAAACAGGCAATCACGGTCGTAGCGGCTCCCGTAGCGACGGTGACTTGTACACGCGAAAAGCGGTCGAACACGGCCTGAAAGGCCAAGCCTGCGCGATACAGGCTGGGAATGGACGTCGTCCAACCAGCCACGACGACGGCGATCAGGCCCATGGCGCCAAGGATGCGGAACGCCACGCCGCCCGGGTCCATCTCGATGAGTGAGGATTTTGCCAGCAGGGCGGCGGTGGCCCCCATCAGGCCAGCACAGATCCAGGCCATGAAATGACCGATGTACATGCCGGCGGCGGAGAAATAGCCATAGCTGGACTTGCGCGCGAAGCGCAGGATGCTCATGTCGCTCATGCCCAGGTGCATGGGCAGGTTGGCGCCCCAGGCCCAGGCGGCAATGACCCACACTGAAATCCCTGCGGAGCCGTCAGGTGTGGTGCCGGTCCATACGAAGGTGTCGAGGACGCCATTGAGTGAGGTGATTCCGTCGAGTTGGCCGGTGTGCAGCAGCACGGGCACAGTGACGATACCGCTGGCCAGGAACATGGTAGCCATCCACGGTGAGCAGACCGTAGAGAAGTTGGCGATCAGCTTGAAACCCTTGATCGTCAACCACACGGTGATGGCCCCGACGAACAGCGCCAGCATTACGAAGCTGACACTCTGGGGATACCAGGCAGTTTGGGGGGGGATGTCGGTCATGACGCGGAAGGCCGAGGCCGATACGGTGACCATGGCGCCGGAGACCACCGCGAAGATCAGACCGTTGAGCAGGTTATAGGCGGTCGAGAAGTGCTTGCCGGCCAGTCGCTCCAGATACCAATAGATGGTCATGCGCGAGCGAGTGGCGATCGGACTACAGACCCAGGCCCAGGACAGCACGGCGAGCAGATTGCCAAGCAGCAGGCCCCAGATTAGGTCGCTGGTACTGACACCCAGAGCGACCAGTGAGGCGCCGATAACGAACTCCGTGCCGGCTACATGCTCACCGGCATAGGCGCCGAGGAAGTAGGTACCGCTGAGTTGTTTGTCGGCTGGAATACGCTGGCGCTCATACTCGCCGCTTTCAGCGGGCTCGGTAACTTTCCTTGTGTTTGAAGTCGAAGTCATTGTTTTTTCCTCCCAGGGCCGTTGGGCATGGACCACGATGGGGATGATGTCGTGAAAGGGCGTCTCTTGAATCTATATGCCGGGAAAGGAACATTCAAACTATTTGTTCTATACTTTGGTATTAATGGAATTTTTATTCCAATCCAGGCAGTCCTGCCCGAACGTGGATAGACCGGTCTCGGCGGGACTGGGAAGGAAAAGCGCGGAAGGATGAGGTGTTAGCTGGCTTGCTGTTGGGCGACGAGGAACTGCGCTTCGCCGTGTCCGAACGACCAGTCGGCATCAGCATTTTCGGTGATGACGATCATCACGCTGTCGGGGGCGATGTCGGCACGCTTGACTAGATCATCGACGACCCGCCGATAAAAGGCCTGTTTGGCATGACTGGTGCGACCGGCACGCATGGTCAGTTGCAACACGATGGCATCCCGGTTGCGATCCTGCAGTTCGATCTGCTCTGCCGGTAGTGTCTGAATCAACTGGTAGCGATCGTCCGGCGGAAAGTCCAGCGTCTCGATCACTGCCGCATTGACGATATCGGCAACTTTCTTGCGCCATAGAGCCGGGCGGTGGTCGGGAACGGAAATGGTCACGAGTGGCATGAGGCATTCTCCTGGATAAAAGCGCTGCATAAATCGCCGGGCGGAGCAGGGCGACAACGCGACCTGCCCGCGCATTTAGACTGTGTTCTTTAGTGGGTGGGCATCGTGAAGTGGTTGGTTTCTTCCCGAATGCCGCTCGGCCAACGCTGGGTGATGGTCTTCATGCGGGTGTTGAAGCGCACCCCATCGGGGCCATGCATGTGCAGCGGGCCGAACAACGAACGCTTCCAGCCGCCGAAGCTATGGAATGCCATGGGTACTGGGATCGGCACGTTGACACCGACCATGCCTACTTGGATCTGCTCGCAATACTGGCGCGCCGCGTCGCCGTCGCGGGTGAAGATTGCCGTGCCGTTACCGAACTCATGGGCGTTGATCATGGACACGGCTTCGTCGAAGCTTGTGGCACGAGCGATGGCCAGCACCGGCCCGAAGATCTCCTCGGAATGGATACGCATGCCCGGCTTGACGTGATCGAACAGCGTGCCGCCGACGAAGAAACCGTTACCGGCGTTATCGAGGGTAGTCTCGCGGCCGTCGACGACCAGTTCCGCGCCTTCCGCGACGCCGGTGTCGATGTAGCTCTTGACCTTCTCCAGATGTTCCCTAGTGACCAGCGGGCCCATGTCGTGCTCGGGGCCGTCGGCCAGGCCGGGGCCGACGCTGAGCGTACCCAGCCGCTCGATGAGCTTCTCGCGCAGACGTTCGGCGGTCTCCTCGCCGACCGGAACTGCCACCGAGATCGCCATGCAGCGCTCGCCGGCGCTGCCGTAGGCGGCGCCCATCAGGGCGTTGACGGCCTGGTCGAGGTCGGCGTCGGGCATGATCACCATGTGATTCTTGGCGCCGCCCAGTGCCTGAACGCGCTTGCCGTGGGCCGATCCGGTGGCGTAGATATACTCGGCGATCGGCGTGGAGCCGACGAAGCTCACCGCCTGGACGCGCTCATCGGTGAGCAGCACGTCGACGGCTTCCTTGTCGCCATTGACCACGTTGAAGACACCGTCGGGCAGGCCCGCCTCGCTCAGCAGCTCGGCCAGGCGAAGCGGTGTCGACGGATCCTTCTCGGAGGGTTTCATGACGAAGGTGTTGCCGCAGGCCAGGGCGATGGGGAACATCCACATCGGCACCATCGCCGGGAAGTTGAACGGCGAGATGCCGGCGCATACGCCCAACGGCTGCATCATCGAGTAACTGTCCACGCCGGTACCGACGTTCATGGAGTGTTCGCCCTTCTGCAGATGCGGGATGCCGCAGGCGAACTCGACGACTTCGAGGCCGCGGGTCACCTCGCCCTTGGCATCCGAGAACACCTTGCCGTGCTCACGGGAAATCAGTCGTGCCAGCTCGTCGGCGTGTTCCTCGACCAATGCCTTGAACTTGAACAGAATGCGCGAGCGCTTGAGGGCAGACATCTTCGACCATGTGGCAAATGCCTGCTCGGCGCTGGCAATGGCCACGCGGGTTTCGTCAGCCGAGGCCAGCGCGACTTGTGCGTTCTGCTCGCCGGTCGCGGGATTATAGACCGGAGCGAAGCGCTCGCTATGGCCAAGCACGGTCGTACCGTTGAGGTAGTGATGGATATGATTCATGAGAGAGCCCTCTAACTTGTGGTTACTTCTCGACAGTGAAGCCCGCCTGCTCGGCCAGCGAACGTAGATTCTGATAGCCCATGCGCGCATAGGTCAGTGGATGAGCGACCTGGGGGTCCTGTTCAGCCTCGACGACCAGCCAGCCCTCATAGCTCGCTTCGCTGAGGTGCTGGAGAGTGGGCAGAAACTCGACGTTACCGTCGCCGGGAACGGTAAACAGGCCATCGAGCACTCCGTCGAGAAAGCTCTTGTCGCGATTGCGCACGTCCTCGAGCACCGGGAAGCGGATATCCTTGCAATGCACATGGTTGATGCGCGAGGCATATCGCCGGGCAATTGCCAGCGGATCGCCGCCGGCGCTCACCAGGTGACCCAGATCGAGTAGCAGGCCCACCGAGTCGCGGGTGTTGTCCATCAGGCGTTCCACATCAGACTGGCTCTCCACCACTGTGCCGAGGTGATGGTGGTAGGCCATGTGCACACCCTGCTTCTTGAGGTAGTCGCCGACGATGTTCAGCCCTTCTGTGAGGCGCTGCCATTCGTCTTCGCCGAGATGGGGGCGCTGGGACAGCGGATGCGACTGGTCGCCGTGCACGCAGTGGGTGACCTCGCAGAACACCATCACCTTGGCGCCACACTGCTTGAGTAGCTCGAGGTGATCCTTGACTGCCTCGATCTCTTCCTCGGGGCTGCGTTCCAGCAGTTGGCTGGAATACCAGCCGGAGACCAGCGAGAGGTCGTGGTTTTTCAATACCCTCGAGAGGGCATCGGGTTTACGTGGGAACTTGTGACCCAGTTCGAAGCCGCTGAAGCCGGCCTCGCGGCCCTCGGACAGGCAGACTTCCAGTGGCGTGTCACCGCCCAGGCTGGGCAGGTCGTCGTTGGTCCAGGTCAAGGGGTTGATACCCAGTCTTACGCTCATGGCGAACTCCCGAAAGTAACTGTTGTTGATGATGTCGTGATGAGAGCCGTTACTGATTCTTCCATTGACGTGCCTTGTAGGACTCGTAGCGACGACGGGCCTCCTCGACCTCGCTGCGCTCGGAAACCTCGGCGACGGCCACGTCCCACCAGGAGCCGCCGTCCTCGGTATCGACCAGCGGGTCGGTGTCCAGGGTGATCACGTAGCTGATGCTCGATGCCTTGGCGCGTTCCAGCGCCGCTTCCAGTTCACGGATGTTGCCGACCCTCTCGGAACGTGCTCCCAGCGCTGCGGCGTGGGCGGCGAAATCGGTCTTGGGCGCGCCGCCCTCGACGCTCAGGCAGTCGTCGAGCAGGTTGTTGAAGCCGGGGCCGCCGCAGAACTGCTGCAGTCGATGGATACAGCCGTAGCCACGATTATCGAGCACCACGGCGATGATCTTGTGGCCGAGCATCACCGAGGTGGCAATCTCGGAGTTGAGCATCAGGTAGGAGCCGTCGCCGACCATCACGAACACTTCCGAGTCGGGTTTGGCCATCTTGGTGCCCAGGCCACCGGCCAGTTCGTAGCCCATGCACGAATAGCCGTATTCCATGTGATAGCCGCGCGCGTAGCGGGTACGCCATAGCTTCTGCAGCTCGCCGGGCAGGCCGCCAGCGGCGCACACCACGATATCGCGCTCACCGGCGGCGCGATTAACGCCGCCCACCACCTCGGCATCGGTAGGCAAGTCGGTCCCACGGTCCGTGGTGGCGATGTCGACGGCCTTGTTCCAGTCGTTGCGCAGCTTGGCGGCCTGTTCGACCCATCCCCCGTCGGGTTGCCAGCCGGCCAGGCCGTCGACCAGTTCAGGCAGGGTGAGAAGGGCATCGCCGACCAAGGGCTGGGCCTTGTGCTTGACGGCATCGAACGAGGCGACGTTGAGACACAATAGCTTGGCCTCGGGGTTGATCATGGCCCGCGAGCCGGAGGCGAAGTCGCCCAGCCGGGTCCCCACGGCAACGATCAGATCGGCCTCGGCGGCTAGGGAGTTGGTAGAGGACGCCCCGGTGACGCCGATGGTGCCCATGTTCTGCTCATGGTCCCAGGGCAGGGCACCCTTGCCGGCCTGGGTTTCGCCCACCGGCAGGTGGTAGGTGGACACCAGCGCATCGAGCGCCTCGCGGGCGTCGGCGTAGTGCACGCCGCCACCGGCGATGACCAGAGGCTTGCTGGCCTGCTTGATCAATTCGATGGCGCGAGCCAGTTCGTCGCGATCGGCCGCCTGGCGGCGCGGGCGGTGGATCTTCTCGGCGAAGAAGTGGACCGGGTAGTCGAAGGCCATGGTCTGCACGTCCTGGGGCATGGCCAGGGTGACCGGACCGCACTCGACCGGATCGGTCAGCACGCGGATCGCCTGGGGCAGCGAAGTGAGCAGCTGCTCGGGGCGGGTGATGCGGTCGAAGAAACGGCTGACCGGCTTGAAGCAGTCGTTGCTGGTCAGGGTGTGATCGTGAAAGTTCTCGATCTGCTGCAGCACCGGGTCGGGCAGGCGCGTGGCGAAGGTATCGCCCGGCAGGAACAGCACCGGCAGACGATTGACGTGGGCCACCGCGGCGGCGGTGATCATGTTGGTCGAACCAGGGCCAGCGGAGGCGGTGCAGGCCATCATCTGGCGCCGGTCGAGCGTCTTGGTGTAGGCGATGGCGGCATGGGCCATGCCCTGCTCGTTGTGGGCACGGTAGGTCGGCAACTGGTCGCGGGCGTGATAGAGCGCCTCGCCCAGCCCGGCGACGTTGCCGTGGCCGAAGATCGCCCAGCACCCGGCAAACAGCGGCTTGATCTCGCCATCGATCTCGACTTTCTGTGCCGTCAGGTAGCGAACGACGGCTTGGGCCATTGTCAGACGAACGGTATTCATGACAGGACTTCCTCTGCGTTGGGCTGGGCGGTACGCAGCCGCTGCCATTCCTCGATCAGTTCGGCGTAGTTGCCGGCGACCCGCTCGATAAGCTGCGCATCGTCGATTTCACCGGCCAGCCACTCGCGGCTGGGGGCGGCGAACAGGGTGCGGCCGACAGTAAAGCCCTTGCATTGGCCGTGGCGTGCGGCGACGGCGAAGCCGTGCTTCATGTCCGCCATGGGGGCATCGAGGCCTAGCAGCACCACGCCGCGGCAGTGCGGATCCTGATCGCCGATGGCCTGACTGACCGCTTCCCAGGCGGCATCAGACATCGACGGCAGCTTCCACCAGTCAGGGCGGATGCCCAGGTTGTAGAGACGCGTAAGCGAGCGGGCCAGAGTCCGGTCGTCGACCTCGGACTGTTCGGGCGGAATCACCTCGATCAGCAGCTCCAGGTTATTGGTACAGGCCGCCTGGTAGAGCTGGCGCAACCGGGCTTCCTGCTCGAGACGCAGTGCCAGTTCATCATCCGGATGATAGAACACCAGGCACTTGATGATGTGCTCCCGCGGCCAGTGGCGGAACGTGCTTCCCAGGTCGTCGCCATGCTGAAAACGCAGCGGACGCGAGCCGGGCAGCTCGACCGGTCGGCCGATCCACCAATGATTGCCACTGGCGTCGTTGAGGGCATCCTGGCCGAACACGTCATCGACCAGGATGGCCGGGCTCTTCAGACCTGTGCGTCGTGCGCCTCCCTCGGCGGCCTTCACCAGCAGTTGCTTGAGCGTGGGAATGCGGGCCGGGTCGGCCTTGACCTCGCGGGCCATGTCGGTGAGCTGACGGCGGTGATCGAAGGCCAGCCCGCACACCTGCGGCCAATCGGCGGGTACACGGGTAGTCACCCGGTGCAGGTGATTGAGGCGCTTGTCCTGATCGGGGCGTTTCACCGCGGCGCGGCGACTCAGGTAGTCGAATAGCTCTTCCTCGGTGGGCATCGCCGGCGCGCAGCCATGGCGCGATACGACCAGTGCGCCGCAGGCGTTGGCGTAGGTGGCGCTGGTTTCCCAGCTCTCGCCCTTGAGCCAGCCTCGCAGTAAGCCGCTCATGAAGGCGTCGCCGGCGCCGAGCACATTGAGAACTTCGACCTTGACGCCCTCGACCAGGATGCCGTCCTCGATACGTTCGGGAATCTCGCCTTCGAAGACCACGCAGCCCAGCGCGCCGAGCTTGCAGACCAGGGTGGCGTCACTGATCTTGCGGACGTTGCGCAGCGACTCGAGGGTATCGACGCTGCCGCCGGCGATGTGGAACTCCTCCTCGGTGCCCACGATCAGGTCGAAATCGCCAAGCCAGCGCTGAAGATGCTGGGTGACCTGATCATCGGCAATGAAACGCGTCTCGCCATCGCCGGGCTTGGTGAGTCCCCAAAGTACCGGGCGATAGTCGATGTCCAGGACCCGCTTCACGCCATGTCGCGCCGCCGCGTCGAGTGCCTTGCGACAGGCGTTTTGAGTGGTCTGCGTAGATAGGTGGGTGCCGGTGATGGCCAGCGCTTGAGCCCGGGCAATGAAGTCGGGGTTGATCTCCTCGGCGTCGATGGCCATGTCGGCGCAGTCGCGGCGGTAGAACAACAGGGGAAAACTAGCGCGATCCTTCAGTGCCAGGAGTACCAGTCCGGTATGCCGCTCGGGGTCGGTCTGCAGGGCACTGGTATCCACCCCGGCGCGTTCGAGCTCCTCGCGCACGAAGTTGCCCATCTGCTCGTTACCAACGCGTGACAGCATGGCCGACTTGAGTCCTAGGCGGGCCGTGCCGTAGGCCATGTTGCCGGAGCTGCCGCCCAAGTACTTGGCGAAGCTGGAGACATCTTCCAGGCGACTGCCGATCTGTTCGGAATACAGGTCGACGGCAACTCTGCCCAGGCAGATCAGGTCCAATGACTCGGTATTGTTCATAGCGTTTTCCTACGTTAGGCCGCCACCGTATGCCTGCTTGCACGTACGCGTTGTGTCAGGTACTGCCGGCCAGTGAGGGTGTAGTCACGTCAGGCGTTTCATTAAAGGGAAATATAGAATTTAAATTTCAATACTTCAATGAATAGAATAAAAATTCCTTTGGCGCTTCGAGCGTCATCCTCGAGCCGCTAAACGGCCTGTCACAATCTGCGTGGCAGGAGGTGTCGGGGGAGCCGAGAGATGCATGCTTGGGCATGTCGGCCTCGCTCCGGCCCGCCTTGCGGTCGACAAGACGGGCTGCTATCGCTCCCGGGACGGGTCAGGCGTAGAAGGCGGGTCGCTCGGGCATCTCGATCTTTTCGATTTGCCCGCTTTCCTGCGCCTTGACGCAGGCGTCGCTGGCAATGGCCGCGGCATAGCCATCCCAAGACGATGGACCGCCGACCGTGCCGCTGGCGGCCCCGTCGATGAAGGCTTGCAACTCGACATCGAAGGCCTCGCCGAAGCGTTTCTTCCAGTCCTGCAGGATCTCGTTGCTGCGTTGCCCGGCTTGGCGGAGGGTCAGGCTCTGCGGCTCCGGCAGGTGCGCGATGCCTTCCTCGCCGACCACGTCGCACTGAATGTCATAGCCGTACTGGCAGTTGACGAAGACCTCGACATCGATGCGTACGCCCTGGGTCGTCTTGAGCAGTACGATCTGAGGATCCTCGACCTTGCCGTGAGCGTGCCGGGTCTTGCGCGGAAAGATAACTTGAGTGGTGGCATAGTCGTCGTTGAGCAGCCAACGGAAGGTGTCCAGTTCGTGGATCAGGGTGTCGTGAATCGCCATCGGCGTGACATAGCGTTCGGGCACCGTGGGGTTGCGGTGGGCCGCATGAATCATCAGCGGCTCGCCGAGGCGGTTGGCGTCGATGGCTTCCTTCATGAGCTGGTAGCCACTGTCGTAGCGACGCATGAAGCCGACCTGAACCCGACGTTTGCCGGCCTCGATCTCGGCATCGATGATGTTGCGACAGCCTTGTGCGGTCGTGGCCAGCGGCTTTTCGCAGAAAACGTATTTGCCTGCCCGGATCGCGGCGAGGACATACTCTTCGTGGGTCGGTCCCCAGGATGTCACCATGACGGCGTCGACGTGGTCAGCCTGGATCAACTCCAGGCCGCTGTCGTAGACCTTGGCGTCCAGGCCGAGGCGGTCGACCACGGCTTGGGCCTGTTCCTGATTGACGTCGCTGACGGCGGTGATCTCGCCGCCGGTGAGTTGCTGGGAGATGCGGCGGGAGTGTTCCTCGCCGATCATCCCGGTGCCGATGACTCCGATTCTGACTGTCATGATGTTGTCTCCGAATTATTTCCAGTATTTGTCGACGTAGCGCTGGATCTCGTTGCGCATGAAGCGAGAGGATTCCTCGGCCTTCTCTTCCCAGGCGAAGACGCAGGCGGTCATGATGCCGTCGAAGCCGACGTCGGCGAGTGTCTTGAAGAACAGCTCCCAGTTGACCTCGCCTTCACCGATGTTGAGATGCTGGTGGACGCGGGCGGTGGAGCCGGGGGGGTTGATGATGTAGCGCAGCCCTGAGGAGGCCTTGTGGTTGAAGGTGTCGGCGATATGCACATGGGCCAGCACCGGTGCGCAGTCGCGGATCATCTGTTCCATGTCGTCGCCGAAGTGGAAGGTGTGCGGCGCGCAATAGAGGAACTTGACGTTGTTCGAGTTGACCGTACGGATCATATCCACGGCTGGGTGCAACGTTTCGACGAAGTCATCGGGGTGGGGCTCGACGTTGAGCTGGATGCCTTCACGCTCGAAGATCGGCACCAGCTCTTCCATGGATCGCCACCAGGATGCCTCGCTGGACTCGGTGGTCGCCCCGCCCTGGCAGCAGCTGGAGCAGCTACCTCGTTCCGGGTGTGGGCCGCGCCCCATTTCGGAGTTCATGGTGTCGACACCCAACTCCACGGCGATCTCGATGGCCTTTTTCCAGTATTTCACCGCAGCCTGACGCTCGTCCTCGTGCGGGCTGGCCCAGCGATACATGGGCAGCAGCGAAGAGAGCTGCACGTCGTGGTCCTTGAGCGACTTCTTGAAGGCGTTCAGGCGCTCGGGGTAGACCCGGGGATGCACGAACCAGTCGAGGAAATCGGCACGTGGCGATAGTTCGATGTGTTCGTAGCCCAGTTCGGCCGCCAAACGCGGCAGGTCGTTGAGCGGGACATGGCGGTGCATGAACGGATCCAGGGCGATTTTCATGCGGAGCTCCTCAAAATCGGCATTTATTGATTGATTCCGCGGCCTAGGCGGTCAGCTTGCGGCGAATCTCGTCCATGCTTTCCTGAATAGCCGTGAACGGGTCGTCCAGGTTATAGACCGCGGGTGCAAAGGGTTCGAAGGAAATGTAGCGGTCATAGCCGGCCGACAGCAGTTGCTGTACTTGGGCGATGCTGCCAAGGCGGTCGTGAGGGCCGACCAGCAGGCGGTGTTCATCGAGCATGGTCTCGAAGTCGACCGATTGGTCCTCGACACCGGAGACGTGCACCAGACCGGTATGTTCAGGGAAGAGCGCCTGCTCTCCGGCGCCGGCATGGTGAAAGGTGTCATGAACCAGGCTGAAGCGATGTGAAAGCTCGAGTTCGCGGATCGTGTCGACGGCGGCCTGCTTGCTACGCAGGGAGGATATCGGGAACCCCAGCGGCTCGACGAAGCCCTGCAGGTCGTAGCGACCAAGAATACGATCCAACGCTGTCAGTGCTTCCTTGAGGCCGGCCTGTTTTTCAGGCTCGGAAGCGTTGTGGTTGGCGTCGACCAAGGGACACAGGACCAGACCGCGACCACCACACGCATCGACCAGTTGGGCCATGTTCTCGGCCTGCGCGGTGCGTTCGTCGTTCCAGATATTGAATGGATAAAGGGCATTGATGCTCAGAATCTCGATGCCCTGCTCTCGTGCCAGGCGACCGGCCTCCCGGGCCTGGTCGAGTGTCTTGATGCTGTTGTCGCCGACGTCGTTGCGCAACTCGATCGCGCTCAGGCCCAATTGGGTAGCGCCGTCGATCAGCTCTCTCACGCTCAGGCGTGGACAGATCATGTGGTTCAAGGCAAAACGTGGAGCTTGTTGAGACATGGTGCTTCTCTCTTGATTGGCGAGCTAAGGCGCAGGCCCCGGCCATGCCGGCGCGGAACCGTTCGATTGGAATGAGGCTAGAATAAACATTCCATCAAATCAATATTTGGAAAATTCAATCTTGAGCGGGCATTCTTGTTCTGACTGGTTAATAAAAACCGTTTTAAAACAGTTATATATATAAATTTTTACTGCCTTGGGAAACGGCCTTCGGGAATAACTCGGCATGGCTCTGCGACCAAAGATGTAGGAGAGGACTGAAATTAAGTGGGGTAAGGTCCACGGGCGCGAACGCTCGACCCTATTATGGTGAGTGCTGCGCAGGAACGGCGTTCATGCATCTGGGGGCTGGTGTATTCTATACTTTGGTATGCATGGAATTTTTGTTCCATTTCGCCTAGGCTGTCATCCAGCAGGCCATGCCCGGCGCATCGAACTCGGAGAACAGGCTTCAATGAATCAGTTACCACAAGACTTTGCCGAACTCGAAGCGCGCATCACTGCCGAGTACGCGACCTTGAGCCGGCGTTTGCAGCAGACGGCGCGCTTTTTGCTCGATCATCCCCAGGAAGTGGCCTTTGCCACGGTTGCCAAGCTGGCCGAACGCGCCGGTGTAACACCTTCGACATTGATCCGCTTTGCCAACAGCTTCGGCTTCAAGGGCTTCTCGGACATGCAGCAGCTATTCCGGACCCGGTTGGTCGACGAATTGCCCAACTACGCCGAGAGGATCCGTGCGGTGCGCACGGCGACTGGCGAAACCCCCGACAGCACCCAGCTTCTCTGGGAATTCTCCGAGGCCAACCGCGAGGTGCTCGAGGCATTGCCCAGCCGTATCGATCCGCACGAACTCGAACGGGCCCTGGATGTGCTCGAGCGCGCGGAGATCGTCCATGTACTGGGTGCACGGCGCAGCTTCGTGGTGGCCAGCTATTTCGCTTATGCCCTGCATCACATCGACAAACGGGCTTTCCTGATCGATGGCCTGGGTGGCATGCATGGCGAGCAGACGAAGGCTATCGGGAGCCGGGATGCCATGCTTGTGGTGAGTTACTCGCCATACGCCCAGGAAACGCGGGATGCCGCAGCCGAGGCCAAGGAGCGAGGGATTCCCATGGTGGTAATCACCGACTCCAGCCTGAGCCCTTTGGCACGACTGGCCGATATCAGCCTGGTAGTGCATGAAGCGGAAGTAAAAAGCTTTCGTGGCCTGACGGCATCGCTATGCTTGGCGCAAACTCTCGCGATTGCCCTGGGGGTGCGTCAGGACAAGGCGAATGAGCCTGCCCAGGATGAGCCGCAGGCCGAAGGATGAACAGCAACGTTCAATGACCAAGTAACGCTCTGATCGAATGATAGGAGGGTAGCGCTAATGACTTCGCTTCTGGTACACCCCCAGCAGCCCGACGCCCAAGGTAAGATTCTTGAAGTAACGCCAGAATCGGCAGGCTGGGAACATGTCGGTTTTCGCGTTCACAAGCTCGAGAAAGGGCAAAGTTTCGAGGCCGATACCGGGGGGCGGGAACACTGTCTGGTCCTGCTCTCTGGCAAGGCTAACGTCACCAGCGGTAGCCATCGCTGGGAAAATATCGGCGAGCGCATGGACATCTTCGAGAAGATCCCACCCTATTCTGTCTATCTACCCGATGGCGTGAGCTTCAGCGTCGAGGCGCTGACCGACCTTGAGGTAGCGGTATGCAGTGCGCCAGGAAATGGCAATCACGAGGCGCGGTTGATCGGGCCAGATGACGTCCAACGGGCGACACGAGGCACGGGCAGCAACACCCGTCACATCCAGGATATTCTGCCAGAGACCGAGCCAGCGGACAGCTTGCTTGTCGTCGAGGTTTACACCCCTTCCGGTAACTGGTCGAGCTACCCGCCCCATAAGCATGACGTCGACAATCTACCGCATGAGTCGATTCTCGAGGAAACCTACTACCATCGCCTGAATCCCTCGCAGGGCTTCGCCTTCCAGCGGGTCTACACTGACGATCGATCGCTGGACGAAAGCATGGCAGTGGAGGATGGCTGCGTGGTGATGGTGCCGCGCGGTTATCACCCGGTGGGGGCGGCGCACGGCTACGAGCTCTACTACCTCAACGTCATGGCTGGCCCCAAGCGGGAGTGGAAGTTCCAGAATGATCCCGATCATGAATGGATTACCAAGCAGCAATGAAGACATGAGCATTAGAGCCCATGCCTAATGGCTCATAACCATTGTGTGATTGGCTGCAGCTCACGAAGCGGCGGGTGTTTCGGCGGCGCGTTGCCGGTCTCCCAAGGGGCTTTGTCCGAAATAGCGTTTGTAATCGCGGCTGAACTGCGAGGCGCTCTGATAGCCCACCTGGCTGCCGGCCTGCGCCACTTGGTAGCCCTGCTGAGTAAGAAGCAGACGTGCCTTTAGTAGCCGCAAGCGCTTGAGATACTGCATCGGTGCGAGTTGCGTGGTGCGCTTGAAGTGGTGGTGAAAATGCGAGGCGCTCATGTTGACGCGTTGTGCGAGACTTTCCACGTTCAGGGGTTGGGTATATTGCTGGTGCAAAAAAGTTAGTGCCTCGGCGATGCGGGCATATTGGCCGTGATGGGCTACCAACTGACGTAGCGAGGCGCCCTGAGGACCACGTAATGCAGCGAATAGCACCTCGCGAATGCGGCCATCGCCCAACGCTGCGGCCTGTTCGGGGTCGTGCAAGCAGTCAATCAGTCGCATGACACTATCGCTCATGTCGGCGTCCATGCTCACCGCGGCCATGGGCGCAGGCATACGCGATGCGTGCGTTGTGGGTAGGCGGCCAACCAAATCGCCGAGCATGGCCATGTCGAGGCTCACTGATAAGCCCAGCAATGGGGTCGTATCACTGGCGTGGGTTTCGCATTCAAAGGGCAACGGCATGGCTTGGATCAAGTAGTGGCCGGCCCCGTAATGGATGATGCGGTCACCGAGATAGCCGGTCTTGTTGCCTTGTACGATGATGACCAGGCTCGGCTCGTACATCAATGGAGTGCGCGCGTGCCCGCAGTGTGAGGTGATCAGTTGCACACCGGGCAAGCTAGTAGCGGCAAAGCCTTCTTGCGTGGCCAAAGGGGCAAGGCGGGTGGCCAGGCGCGCGTCCAGTGAGTGCGCGGCGGCGGTCTGAGGAATACTCGGCGATTGGGGGGATAGCAGGGACATTGGCGTCTCCTCGACGGTGGCGAACGCCGCCATAGGATAACATTGTGCATGAAAATTGCCGTCTGACATGGGTGTTGTGTTGGTAGTGAGCAGTATCTGGCAAAGATTGCACAGAATCGGGCATGGTAGAGACGCCGTGTCGCGCCCACAATGTTGGTGTTCGCGACCCAGGCTGGGCGATTCGCCGAGCCGGTACGCGGTTGCACTCACCAGTTATAGGATATTCGCTATGCCACAAGCGACGGGCTATGCAATGCACTCTGCGGAGTCGGCGCTCGAGCCATTTGCCTTCGAGCGTCGCGAACCGCGCCCGGATGATGTCGCCATCGAGATTCTTTACTGCGGCGTTTGTCACAGCGATCTGCACTTTGCACGCGACGACTGGGGAATGGCGCAGTATCCGATCGTGCCGGGTCACGAAATCGTCGGCCGGGTCACATCCGTCGGTAGTGATGTCGCCAATTTCAAGGAAGGCGACGTGGTCGGCGTGGGTTGCATGGTCGATTCTTGCCGTCATTGCCAGGCGTGCGGCGATGGCTTGGAGCAGTATTGTGCCGAAGGTTTCACCATGACCTACGGCAGCCCCGATCGCCACGACGGCAGCCTTACTCAGGGCGGCTATTCCGACCGGGTCACGGTCAGCGAGCGTTTCGTGCTGCGCATGCCGGAAGGCATCGACCTTAAATCCGCCGCGCCACTGCTGTGCGCCGGTATCACTACCTATTCACCGCTCAAGCATTACGGCGTCAAGCCGGGCCATAAGGTCGGCGTCATCGGTATGGGGGGGCTTGGTCACATGGGTGTCAAGCTGGCCCAGGCGCTGGGTGCCGAAGTTACGCTGTTTACGCGCTCCGAGAGCAAGATCGCCGAGGCCAAATCCAACGGTGCCGATCACGTGGTGGTCTCCACCGATGAGGAGCAGATGGCGGCGGTCAGCGAGACCTTCGATTTCATGCTCGATACCGTGCCCAATGAGCACGACCTGAATCCGTACCTGCAGGCCTTGAAGTACGACGGTACGCACATTCTGGTCGGCCAGATGCAACCGTTGGAGCCCGGCGTGGCGGGTGCCAACCTGATCTTCCGGCGTCGTGTGCTGGCCGGTTCACTGATCGGCGGGATTCCCGAGACGCAAGAATTGCTGGATTTCTGCGCCGAGAAAGGCATCACCTGCGATGTCGAGATGATCGATATCCAGAACATCAATGAGGCCTGGGATCGCATGCAGAAAGGCGACGTGCGTTATCGTTTCGTCATCGATATGGCATCGATGAAGAACGGCTGAGTTAAGCCGCGACGGCTTACCCAGTGATCGTGTCAGGCGCGGGCTATGCCCGCGCCTTTTTGTTGATGCTTCCGCCCCCATTCGTATCGATTTACACCTGCGCTCGCATGTCTCCCCCAGCACGGCGCTCAGTCCCGCAGACGCGTCAGCCCTTCCTGCGCCACCGATGCGACCAGCCGTCCGGTCCGGTCGTAGACGCTGCCGCGCGCGAATCCGCGTGCCCCGCCGGCCCACGGACTTTCCATGTCATACAGCAGCCAGTCGTTGATGGTCACATCGTCGTGGAACCACAGGGCATGATCGAGGCTCGCGATCTGCAGCCGAGGATCGCCGAAAAAGGTATCGTGCGAGACGAGGCTGGTGGTCAGCAGATTGAAGTCAGAACTGTAGGCGAGCAGGTAGCGATGCAGTGAGCCATCCTCGGGCAATTCGCCGGCCAGGCGGAACCACAGTTGTTTGCGCGGCATGTCGGTGGTGGTATCCGGGAGATGCAGGAACTCGATGGGATGGCCGTCGAAGCGCTGTACCTCGGCGCCGTCTTCGATCAGCGCCTGGGGAGACTCGAGGTCGGGCATCTCGCGCTGATGGCTGAAGCCCGGCTCTTGGCCCTGGAACGAGGCGCTGCAGAAGAAAATGGTCTTGCCGTTCTGGATGGCGCTGACGCGTCGAGTGGTGAAACTCCCGCCGTCTCGTACGCGGTCGACCTGATACACTACTGGACGTTTGGCGTCGCCGGGGCGCAGGAAATACCCATGCAATGAATGGGCGCGGCGTGTCGCATCGACCGTCCGGGTGGCGGCGGAAAGCGCTTGGCCGAGTACTTGGCCGCCAAACAACTGAGGAAGCCCGAGATCCTGACTACGACCGCGAAACAGGTTTTCCTCCAAGGTTTCTAGGCCCAACAGGTCGACGAGGGTGGCGAGGGGGTGCGTCATGTCGGCATCCTTATAATGGCTCGTTTTCATACGACTGTTCCAATTCTATCAGCATACCGGAGTGCCCCTGTGATGCGCAGCGATACCTTCTACATGCACCGTGCGCTGGATCAAGCGCGTATGGGGTTGGAGGCGGGCGAGGTGCCGGTGGGCGCGGTGGTGGTCGAGCCCAGTGGTGAAATCGTGGGCGCGGGTTTTAACGCCCCGGTGTCGTGTCACGATCCGAGTGGACATGCCGAGGTGCGTGCCTTGCGTGACGCTGCAGCGCATCTGGGCAATTACCGGCTGGATAGCTGCATACTCTTCGTCACGCTAGAGCCTTGCATGATGTGCGCCGGGGCGATCATTCATGCGCGTGTAGGTCGGGTCGTGTATGGTGCCGCCGAACCCAAGAGCGGCATGGTCGAATCTCGGGCCAACCTGTTTGCCCAGCCGTGGTTCAATCACCGTGTCGAGGTGGAAGGGGGGGTGCTGGCCTCGCGCGCCACGCAATTGCTCAAGGCGTTTTTTGCGGCGCGACGTGAATGACGCGCTCGGGTCATGTCGAGGCGATCGCCTACAGCACCGGCGGGACGGTATTGAAAGGCGTTTGCGGGAAGGTGTCGTCGCGTTTACCGAGCTGGTGGAATTGACGCTGACTGCGATCCACGTACTTGAGAATTTCGTAGTAACGGCGAATATTGCGCACGTAGATCACCGGTTCGCCGCCGCGCGCATAGCCGTGACGCACCTTGCTGTACCACTTGCGCTTCTGCAGTAGCGGCAGTGCCTTGCGTACGTCCGCCCAACTGTAGGGATCGCCACCCCGCATCTCGGTGATCTTCTGGGCATCGTAGAGATGGCCCAAACCTACGTTATAGGCAGCCAGGGCCATCCAGGTTCGATCCGGCTCGGTGATTTCTTCCTGTAGCCGACCCTTCACATGTTTGAGATAGGTAGCGCCGCCTTTGATGCTCTGCTCAGGGTCGAGGCGGTTGGTCACACCGACTTCGGCGGCGGTGGCATTGGTGAGCATCATGAGTCCGCGCACGCCGGTCGGCGATGTGGCGCGCGGCTTCCAGTGCGATTCCTGATAGCCCAATGCGGCGAGCAACTTCCAGTCGAAGCCGGTTCTACGAGCTGCTTTCTTGAAGGCGTCTTCGTATTTTGGTAAGCGCTTTTGGGTATGGCGAATGAAAATGCTCGCCCCTACGTATTCGAGATAGTTGTCATGGCCGAAGTACTGATCGATCAGCTTGCTCAACGTTCCAGTTTCCTGCATGCGCGCGATCAGTCGGTTAGCCGCTTGCTGGAGGGCGACACCGTCGCTTTCGGGAAACGCCCATACCAGACTTTGTGGCTTGCCCAATGCGAAGCCACGCTCGACGTCGGGAAAGAACAGACGGTTGATCTTGAATTGATGAGCGTAGACGACGGCAGCATCGAGTTCGCCTTTCTCGACCATCTCGATGAGGTCGGTGACCTCCAGTTCGTCGGTTTCCTGCCAACTTAGCTTGGGGAGCTTCTCCTGCAGGTCTCGCAGGGCGCGGCTAGTACCCGAGTCCTTGATCGCGGCGATATCCAGCCCCAGCAAGTCTTTCGGCGCTTCAGGGGCCGCTATGCCCGGGCGATAGATCACCAAAGGCTGCATCGACATGATCGGACGACTGTAACGAATACCGGGTTCGATGGGGTCGAGTGCCAGATTGGCGGCACCGAAGTCGGCACGGCCGCTGCGCACGGCATCGAGTACATCGCTGATATTGCCATGGCTATCGGTCGACAGGCTGACGCCCAGTGTCTCAGCGAATTGCTGCACCAGTTCGTATTCGAACCCTGTGGGGCCGTGGCGACCTTCGTAATAGGTCGTCGGCGTGTTGCGGGTGGCTACTTGGATGTAGTCACGCGAGGAAATCGCCGACAACGCCGTGTCACGGACGTGGGATGTGCGACCGTCGGGAATTAAAAGCGCCAGCAGAGCAACGAGTGTTGTTGCAGCTGGCCGCATGTAGTGCAAAAGAACATCAAGCATGCCAGTTCGCGTCAGCGATGAGAGGGGTCACCTTAGCGGGCGTTGCGCCTTGTGTCACCTGGCGGAGATTCCTCGCGGCGTGCAAGATCGTGAAGCCGTCTTCGCCCGGCGGGACCTTTTCCAGTATCATGACAGCTCATTGGCCGCCGCCCGCGGCATCGTCTATTTGCTGTCCCAGAGGCCCATTCGACATGCTCGAACTGCGAGGAGCGCCCGCCCTTTCCGCTTTCCGTCATGCCAAGCTGTTAGCCGCGTTGCGTGATGCCGTGCCCGAGGTCGAGGCGCTGCATGCCGATTACGTTCATTTCGTCGATCACCAGGACGAACTCGACGACTCGGCGCGCGAGGTCTTGGCGCAACTGCTGAGCTACGGCCCTGTGCGTGATGGCGCCGACGCCGAGCCCGAGGGGCAGCTGTTCTTGGTCGTGCCGCGCCTGGGGACGCTGTCCCCGTGGTCTTCCAAGGCCACCGACATCGCCCATAATTGCGGTTTGCACCAGGTGCGGCGTATCGAACGCGGCATCGCGTATAGCGTGACGCTCAAGGGCAAGCTCGACGAGGCGACGTTTGCGGCGCTCGTCACGCTGCTTCACGACCCCATGACCGAAACGGTAATGGCCAATTCGAGCGATGCCGCCAAGCTGTTCGAATATCACGAGCCGGCACCGCTGGGGCGTGTCGATGTGCTCGAGGGCGGGCGTGATGCGTTGGTCGACGCCAATGATGCGCTGGGACTGGCCCTGGCCGCCGATGAGATCGATTACCTACACAAGGCTTTTCGTGAGCTCGGTCGCAACCCGACCGATGTCGAGCTGATGATGTTCGCGCAGGCTAACTCCGAGCACTGCCGGCACAAGATCTTCAACGCCGACTGGACCATCGATGGCGAGCCCCAGTCGCATTCGTTGTTCAAAATGATCAAGAACACCCACGCGTGTTCCAGCGACGATATCCTCTCGGCCTACAGCGACAACGCCGCCGTGATTCGTGGCGCCGAGGCCGGGCGCTTCTTTGCCGCCCCCTGGTTGCCGGGGCGCGAGCAGGAAGCGCGCTATGCAGCGACACAAGAGCCGATCCACATCCTGATGAAGGTGGAGACCCACAATCACCCGACGGCCATTGCGCCGCACCCCGGCGCGGCGACCGGGGCCGGGGGCGAGATTCGTGACGAAGGCGCCACCGGCGTCGGCGGCAAGCCCAAGGCTGGGCTGACCGGGTTTGCGGTTTCCAATCTACGTATCCCGGAGTTCGTGCAGCCCTGGGAAGCCTTCGATTACGGCAAACCCGCGCGTATTCAGTCGGCGTTGGAGATCATGCTGGAGGCGCCCATCGGTGGTGCGTCCTTCAACAACGAATTCGGCCGTCCCAACCTGGCCGGGTTTTTCCGCACCTTCGAGCAGGATGCGGTGGGCGCTGGCGGCATCGAACGACGTGGTTACCACAAGCCGGTGATGCTGGCCGGCGGCTACGGTAATATTCGCGAGGAGCATGTCGCCAAGGGCGAGATTCCCCGCGGTGCCAAGCTGATCGTGATGGGCGGCCCGACGATGTTGATCGGTTTGGGCGGTGGGGCAGCCTCGAGCATGGCCTCGGGCGCCTCCAGCGAGGATCTCGATTTTGCCTCCGTGCAGCGCGATAATCCGGAAATGGAGCGTCGCGCCCAGGAAGTCATCGACCGCTGCTGGGCATTGGGTGACGACAATCCCCTCTGTTTCATCCATGACGTGGGCGCCGGTGGGTTGTCCAATGCGCTGCCTGAGCTGGTCAAGGACGGCGGCCGCGGCGGTCGCTTCGAATTGCGCGATATTCCCAATGCAGAGCCGGGCATGAGCCCGCTGGCCATTTGGTGCAATGAGGCCCAGGAACGCTACGTGCTGGCGGTAGCGCCGGACGACATGGACGCCTTCGATGCGTTGTGCCAGCGCGAGCGCTGCCCCTTTGCCGTGGTCGGCGAGGCGACCGAGGCCCATCAACTGATGGTTCACGATGGCCACTTCGACACGCGCCCCGTCGACCTGCCGATGAGCGTGTTGTTCGGCAAGCCGCCCAAGATGTCGCGTGCCTTCGAGCGCCGTGCGTCAACGCTGCCGGGGCTGGGGCTCGACAACCTCGATCTGCGCGAGGCGTTGGATCGTGTGTTGCGCCTGCCGGCAGTAGCCTCCAAGAGCTTCTTGATCACGATTGGCGACCGCTCGATCACCGGTCAGGTGGCGCGCGATCAAATGGTCGGGCCCTGGCAGGTACCCGTGGCCGACTGCGCAGTGACCACGGCAAGCTTCGATACACATGCTGGCGAGGCCATGGCGCTTGGCGAGCGGCCGCCGGTGGCGCTAGTCGACCCGGCGGCCAGCGCGCGCCTGGCGGTGGCTGAGGCGATTACCAATCTGGCGGCGGCACCGATTGCCAAGCTTTCCGACATCAAGCTCTCCGCCAACTGGATGAGTGCCGCCGCGCATGTCGGTGAGAATCAGGCCTTGTATGACGCCGTCCATGCCGTGGGTATGGAGCTCTGCCCTCAGCTTGGCATCGCCATCCCGGTGGGCAAGGACTCGATGTCCATGCGCACCGCGTGGCAGGAAGAGACCGCCGACGGTGAATACGAAGACAAGAGCGTAACGGCGCCGCTGACGCTCGACATCACCGGCTTCGCGCCGGTCACCGATGCCATGCGCACCCTGACGCCGCAGTTGCGCCTGGATCAGGATGAAAGCGACTTGATCCTCATCGATCTGGGACAGGGGCAGAACCGCCTCGGCGGGTCTGCGCTGGCGCAAGTGTACGGCCAGGTCGGTGATGTGTGTCCTGATCTCGACGATGCTGAAGATCTCAAGGCCTTTTTCGCCGTCATTCAGGGCCTCAACGCCGACGGCAAGTTGCTCGCTTATCATGACCGTAGCGACGGTGGCCTGCTGGTAACGTTGCTGGAGATGGCTTTCGCCGCACGCGGCGGGCTGGAGATCAAGCTCGACTGGTTGATCGACGACGCCTACGAAGCCTTCGACGCCTTGTTCGCCGAGGAACTGGGCGCCGTGATTCAGGTCAACCGCCGCGATACCGAGTTCGTGCTCGCTCAGCTCGCCGCCGCCGGACTCGAAACCTGCGGTGTGGTTGCCCGGCCGCGCTACGACGATCAGGTACGTGTCACGCTGTTCGAGGAGCCGCTACTGGAAACCACGCGGGCCATCGCCCAGCGTACCTGGACCGAAACCAGTTACCGCATGCAGGCGCTGCGCGACAATCCACAGTGTGCTAAGTCCGAATTCGATGCCTTGCTCGACCTGCGCGATCCGGGCCTCTCGGCGCAGCCCAGCTTCGAGGTTGACGACGACATTGCTGCGCCCTATGTGGGGCGGGGCGAGAAGCCGCGCGTGGCGGTGCTGCGCGAGCAGGGTGTCAACGGCCATGTCGAGATGGCGGCGGCCTTCGACCGCGCGGGGTTCGCGGCCATCGACGTGCACATGAGCGATATCCTCGAGGGTCGCGTCGAGTTGGAAACCATGAAGGGATTGGTCGCTTGTGGCGGCTTCTCTTACGGTGATGTGCTCGGCGCTGGCGGGGGCTGGGCCAAGTCGGTGCTCTTCAATAGCCGTGCTCGTGATGCCTTTGAGGGCTTCTTCCAGCGTGATGACAGCTTCTCGCTGGGGGTGTGCAATGGTTGCCAGATGCTCTCGCAGCTCAAATCGCTGATTCCCGGTGCCGAGAACTGGCCGCGTTTCGTGCGTAACGAGTCCGAACAATTCGAGGCCCGCGTGAGCATGGTGCAGGTCGAGAAGAGTCCTTCGATCCTGCTCGCTGGGATGGAAGGCTCGCGGCTGCCGATCGCCGTGGCGCACGGTGAAGGGCGCGCCGAGTTCCGCGACAGCGGCCATTTACGTAGCATGCAGACCAGCGATCAGATCGCCATGCGTTACGTGGATAACTACGGCCAGGTAACCACGCGCTATCCCGCCAACCCCAATGGCTCTGCCGCAGGCATCACGGGGCTGACCACGCCGGATGGCCGTGTGACGATCATGATGCCGCACCCCGAGCGCGTAGCACGTGCGGTGACCAACTCCTGGCGCCCTGCTGAATGGCAGGAAGACGGCGCCTGGTTGCGCCTTTTCCGCAACGCGCGCGTCTGGGTGGACTGATTGCGTCTTTTTCCCGCGAGAGGGTTCCTGGAACCGGTTGGATAAAGTGGTTTAACACTCCCTCGTGATGCGATAGCCCGATGCCGGTTTCCTGGCATCGGGCTTTGTGTATCGGGCCCCGATAATCAACAGTCGAGACGAAATGCGTTAGGTTTAAGGGGTGTGCTTTTGCCTATGGGGCCCTATCAATGACCAGTCAGTCCAACGTCCACCGACACTTGGCGATGTCTTCCATGGGCGGTGCCTTCGAGGAATCGGCGCGTCCCCTGCGGCTCAGTGACAAGGTCTATGGGGATATCGTCGAGCGTATTCTCAAAGGCGAATATGGCGAGGGAAGCCGGCTGCCTTCCGAGGCCAAGCTGGCTGAGATGAACCAGGTTTCCCGTCCGATTGTACGCCAGGCGCTGTCACGCTTGAGGGAAGATGGTCTAGTACGGTCGCAGCGGGGTGCAGGGAGTTACGTGATGCGTCGCCCTGACCGTGCCATGTTGGACTTTGCACCGTTGGAAAGCTTGGCGGATATGCAGCGCTGTTTCGAGTTTAGAGCGGCCTTGGAGGGCGAGTCGGCACGTGCCGCCACTCAATATGCCTCGTCGTCGGCGCTCAAGGAGATCGAGAAGGCGCTACAGCGCCTGGAAGCTTGCATTCAGACGGGGGAGCTCGGTGTCTCTGCGGACTTCGGCTTTCATATGGCGGTCGCCAATGCGACCAATAATCGGTTTTTCAGCGACACGCTTCTTTCCCTGAAGACGCAGATCAATTTTGGTCAGAATCTGGCACGCAACCTTGGGTTGCGTCGTCCCGGGCAACATTTGCCGGAAGTTCAGGAAGAACATGTGCGGATTTTTCAGGCCATTCGCGAAGGCGATCCCGAAATGGCCTGCCAGCGAATGCGCGAGCATATAGGCAATTCGCGTCGTCGGGTGTTCGAGGGTTAGCAAGGTCGGCATGTTCATGTAAAACAACTCGATCTGTATGCATGCTCTCCTTATAAATAGAATATTGAATAAATAAGCTATTGTTTTAAATGCTATTTGATAGAAATCTCTATGCAGAAGCGTATTTTCCTGCTTGGCTCGACTAAGGTCTATCTCCTTAAAAGTGGACAGATTTTACAAGTTGGCTATCTTCAAAGGTGCGGTACGCATTTTCTCGACACGAAATGCGTATGACGTTTCATTCGCTCCGCCATGACAGTGACAAGAACAAGCGAGCGGAGGAAATCGCCAGACGACAAGAAGACCAAGGAGTACGCCAATGAAATTCGCCACGACACGCTGGGTAGGCTCGCTAACCCTGATGGCTGCCCTGGGCATGCCCGGCATCGCCTTCGCTGAGTATCCCGAACAACCCATCACGTATACGATTCCCTTCGATCCGGGGGGGGAGTCCGACGTCACCGCGCGTTTCCAGGAGCCTCATCTGGAAGAGATATTGGGGGTTGACGTAAACGTCAATCACCGCCCAGGGGGTGGTGGTGCCGTCGGCTGGAGCGAGTTCCAGAACAGTGCCGAGCCGACGGGCTACGAGATGATCGGCGTCAATATTCCGCACATCATCGCCCAGCCCATCATGCGTGAGAATGCCGGTTACGAAACCGATGGCTGGAAAATCGTGACGTTCTTCCACACCACACCCAATGCCCTGATCGTCCCCAAAGACAGCCAATTCAAGACCCTCGACGACCTGGTCCAATACGCTAAGAAGAACCCGCAGGCGGTAACGCTGGGCGGTAGCGGGACCTTTAGCGCCAACCACTTGGGTGCCTTGCGTCTGGAGCGTGAAGCCGGTATCGACGTGACCTACATCCCTTTCACCGGTACGGGTCCGTTGCCGGCGGCGGTACAGGGCAACCATGTGTCGGGCATCTTCAACTATTCGATGCTCGGCGTGCAGATGCAGGATAACGCCCGTGTCCTGGCCGTGGCCTCGGAAGAGCGCGTCCCCGCGCTACCGGATGTCCCGACGTTCAAGGAGCTGGGCTATGACATCGTCGGGGGTGCCTATCGTGGCGTGGCCGTACCCAAGGGAACACCGGACGCAATCGTCAACAAGCTGGAAGATGCGTTTGCGAAGACTAACGAGCGCATTGCTGAAAAACAGGAGCCGCTCGGCTTCGTCATGACCGATATCACCGATGGCGAGGTGGACAAGGTCATGCAGCAACTCAAGTCGGCCTATCAGCCGATCCTCGAAGAAGCCAAAGCCAACCAATAACGCGACGTGATGCGTCTCCGGCCCTGCGATCCTTCTGGGCGCAGGGCCGGGTTCTGGCCGTTCATCTGACGCGACCCATTCTGCATTTAGTGGAGTAGTTGGCTTATGGACATGTTACTGGAAGCCCTATTCTCGATCCTGACACTCGAAGGGTTGGTCACGATCCTGGTCGGGGTAACGGCAGGGTTGTTTATCGGCGCCTTGCCCGGACTGACGGCGACCATGGCGCTGGCGGTTCTACTGCCGTTCACTTTCACGATGTCCCCCCTACAGGGGTTGATGGCGCTGGGGGCGGTCTATATGGGCGCCATCTACGGTGGGGCCTTTACCGCCATCCTGATCAATACACCCGGAACGCCCTCCTCCATTGCCACGACCTTCGATGGTTATCCCATGGCTCGTCAGGGGCGTGCCTACGAAGCCCTGGCCGCCGCGACCATTTCCTCGGTGGTCGGCGGCATCGTCGGCGTGGCGTTCCTGTTGTTGCTGGCGCCGCCATTGGCGAGGCTTGCCGTAGTATTCGGCCCGGCGGAAATGTTCTGGGTCGCCCTGCTGGGCCTGACCCTTGTCGCTAGCCTCTCGAGTGGTTCATTGCTCAAGGGGCTGCTCGGCGGTTGCATCGGCATTCTGCTGAGCACCATCGGCGTCTCGCCGATCGGTGGCGAAACTCGCTTCATTTTCGGTATGCCGGCGCTACAGGGTGGCATCGCGCTGATCGTTGCCCTGATCGGCTTGTTCGTGATACCCGAAATTCTCTCGATGGCGGCCCAGGGGCGCGGTGCCCTGCCGGAAAGCGGCAAGCTCGAAGGCGGCGTGGGTTCCGCCATTCGCAAGATGAGCAAACATATCTTCGGCAAGCCCATCAATCTGATCCGCTCCTGCATCATCGGTCAGATCGTTGCCATCATCCCGGGCGCGGGAGGCAACGTCACCAGCTTGGTGGCCTATAACGAAGCCAAGCGTTTCTCCAAGGACCCGTCATCGTTCGGCAAGGGCAATGTCGATGGTGTGATCGCCTCGGAATCGAGCAACAACGTCATGGTGGCCGGCAGCATGGTGCCACTGCTGACGTTGGGGATCCCGGGGGCACCGCCGGATGCCATCATTCTCGGGGTGCTGCTCATGCATGGCCTGCGCCCGGGGCTCGATCTGTTCACCGAAACCGGTGTGCTGACCAACGGCTTCATCCTGTCGATGGGCTTTGCCGCCGTGTTCCTGTTGCCGGTCGGCTTGCTGGGTGGTCGGTTGATTCACCGTGTGGTGGTCAAGACGCCGTTTTACTTCCTGCTGCCAAGCATCGCGATGGTCACGATTCTGGGCACCTATGCCTTGCGTAACAGCTTTCTTGATGTCGGCATGATGCTGTTGCTGGGCACGATCGGGTACTTCTTGCGCCTGATCGGTATCCAGGCGGCACCTATCGTGTTGGGCCTGATCCTCGGCATCATCGCCGAAAAGGGCTACGTGCAGTCCATGTTGATGTCCATAGCCGATCCCATTCCCTGGCTGGGGTTGGTCGATAACCCACTATCCAAGGTACTGGCGGTTCTGGTGCTGCTCAGCGCTGCGACATCACTACTACCTGCCTGGCTGGAGCGTAGCGGTCGCATGGCCAAGGCCAAGCCTGACGAGGAGGACAAGTCATGATCGTGCGCCTCAATACCGATCTGGCCGCGGGCATCCTGGGCTTGGCCTTCGCGGCGCTATTGTGGCTACCCCGCGAAGAACTGGGGCGGCTCAGTATTATTTTCCCACGTGCCATGATCATCGTGACGGTGTTGCTGTCGCTGGCTCTGATGGTCAAGGCCTTCGTCAAGCCGGCTGCGCGCCAGGTCGAGATCGAAGGCAGTCCGCTACGCTTGGTTATCGCTATCGCGATACTGTTCGCCTGGTGGTATGCGATTGGTGTGCTGGGATTTCTGCTGGCCACGGCCATCGCTTTCTTTGGCTTTACCTGGTTTTTGGCCCGGATAGAGATACCAGTATCGGCACGCCGTCTAGTCATGTGGGTGCCCATCATGGCGCTATTGATCGGCGTGTTCTATGTGGCTTTCACTGAGGTGCTGAGCGTCAGGCTGCCGGCCGGTATCTGGTCTTAACACGTTATTTAATAAGGAGAGTTGCATGAAAATCACCGACATCAAGGAAGCGCGAGTCTCGATCGCGTCCGATATCGCCAATGCCTACATTTCATTTGCCAAGATGGATGTGTCCATCCTGGCGATCTACACCGACGCCAAGGTCGATGGTCGGCAGGTCGTGGGATATGGCTTCAACTCGAACGGGCGCTATGCCCAGAGTGGCCTGCTTCGGGAACGTTTCTTGCCGCGTCTGCGAGAAGCGGATCCTGCGTCGCTACTGGACGATAGCGGCCATAATCTCGACCCATTCAAGGTCTGGGCGACGCTGATGGCCAACGAGAAACCGGGCGGTCACGGCGAGCGTTCGGTGGCGGTGGGCATCATCGACATGGCGATCTGGGATATCGTGGCCAAGGTCGAGAACAAGCCACTGGCGCAGCTGCTGGCCGAGCGTTTCGGTGATGGTGAGGCGGATCGTCGCGTCTCGGTCTATGCCGCCGGTGGCTATTATCATCCCGGCAAGGAAATCCAGGGGCTGCAGGAGGAGATGCGCGATTACCTGGAAATGGGGTATGTGGCCACCAAGATGAAGATTGGCGGTGTGCCCCTGGAAGAGGACTTGCGACGGGTCGAGGCCGCGCTCGAGGTGGTGGGGGACGCGTCGCGTCTGGCGGTGGATGCCAATGGCCGCTTCGACCTGCAGGACACGCTGGATTTCGCCGGTGGCTTGGCGCCATACGGTCTGCGTTGGTATGAGGAGGCGGGCGACCCGCTCGACTACGCTCTGCAGCGCCAGCTATGCGAGCACTATGCCGGCCCGACTGCGACGGGGGAAAATCTATTCTCCCATCAGGACGTGCGTAACCTGCTGCGCCATGGAGGCATGCGTCCTGATCGCGACATTCTGCAGATGGATCCGGTGCTGTCGTATGGACTGGTGGAATATCTGCGCATGCTGGACGAGTTGCATATTCGCGGCTGGTCGACCCGCCAATGCATACCCCACGGCGGACATCAATTCGCGCTCAATATTGCCGCCGGCCTCAAGTTGGGCGGCAACGAATCCTACCCGCGCGTCTTTGCACCCTTCGGCGGTTTTGCCGATTCCACCCCGGTCGAGGACGGTTACGTGGCGATCCCGGCCATGCCGGGAGTCGGCTTCGAGGACAAGGTCGAGCTGATGAAGGTCTTCAACGCCCATCTTTAAGTTTTCTGGGCCAATTGCAGCAGAGGATATGCATCATACGTCATCACAAGATCGCCGTGCCTGCTCGACTGAAACGCGTACTTATTCGGGGCGGATAGCCGTGTAGAAGAAGCGTACGCTCGGCTCGTCGGCGAGCAGCGGTGCGCTGCCTTCCTTGAAGGGCGCGTAGTGGGGCATCTGCATGTGATGCTCGAAGGCGTCACGGTCGCGATAGACTTCGTGCAGCACGACGACATTGTCGCTGCCTTCCGGCGTCAGCACGTCGAACGCCAGGCAACCTTCCTCATTGGCCAGGGATTCGTTGGCGTCGTTGTGCGCCAGGGCGAGAAAGGCAGGCACTTGGCCTTCCTTGATCCGGAATTCGGCGAGCACCACGAAATGGGATTGAGTCGAGGACATGAAGGATCTCCGATAACGGATGTCAGTGAAAAATGACGATAACAACCTCAGACGTCGCGGTGCGCGTTATCCGAGGTGCCGAGATGGGCTTCCAGGTCGTCGAGGAGATGACGGTAGTCGGCGACAAGGCGGTCGTAACGCCCGAAATCATGGTCGCATGCTGCGCAAAAAACGTGATATTGCCCCTCGCGACCGGGAGGGAAACGCTTGGCGCGACTACCGCATTCAGGACAATCGGGACTACTCGGTGCTTGCATAGGGCCTCCTTGCTGGAAACGTTAATGCGATACGGGTTGATCGTTGTCATCCGCGCCTCACTCATGAGGTCGGGGCGCGGAAAGGCGAGATCAAGGCCTGTATTGCCATCTGGCCGACCTTGCCGACGATGGTAGGATGCGCTTTTTGATCCGATTGGAAGTCTGCCATGAGCGCGCCCTCGCTTCGACCCTACCAGCAACAGGCCGTTTCGCGGGTCGTCGAGCATTTTCGCGCGAGCGACGATCCGGCCGTGGTGGTGTTGCCGACCGGTAGCGGCAAGTCGTTGGTGATCGCCAAATTGGCGCGTCTAGCTCGGGGGCGGGTATTGGTGCTGGCCCACGTGCGCGAGTTGGTCGAGCAGAACCATGCCAAGTACCTGGCTTACGGCCTGGAGGCGGATTTGTTCAGCGCGGGCTTAGGGCGTAAGGAGAGCGAGCGACAAGTGGTCTTCGGCTCGGTGCAGTCCGTGGTCAATAGCTTGGCACGTTTCGAGGCACACGATGAGTGGGGTGCGTTCACGCTGCTGGTCATCGACGAATGTCACCGCATTCCCCCGCCTGCCAGCGATGACGCCCGCCAGCGCAAGGCGCCGTCGAGCTATCATCGCGTGATCGCGCATCTGCGCAAGCACAATCCGCGTCTCAAGGTGCTGGGGCTGACCGCGACGCCGTATCGCCTGGGGCAAGGATTCATCTATCACCGCCATCATCATGGCATGGTGCGTGGCGACGCCGAGAGCTTCTTTCAGGATTGTGTGTTCGAGCAACCGCTACGATTGATGGTCAAGCAGGGTTATCTGGTCGCGCCCAAGCGCGTGGATGCGGCGCTCTACGCCGAGGATGGTCGGCAGACCCGTTACGATTTCTCGCGCCTGGTGCCAGGGCGCGATGGCGGTTTCGAGGAAGCCGAGTTGAATCGCGTTGTCCAGGGGCACCGGGCGACGCCGGGTATCATCGCCGAGGTTGTCGAACAGGCGCGAGAGCGGTGTGGGGTGATGATCTTCGCGGCCACCGTGGCGCACGCGCAGGAGATCATCGGCTACCTGCCGGCCGAGCAGTCGGCATTGATCATCGGTGCAACGCCCACGAAGGAGCGCGAGCGCTTGATTGCGGCCTTCAAGGCGCGCGAGATCAAGTATCTCGTCAACGTGGCGGTGCTGACCACGGGATTCGACGCGCCGCACGTGGACCTGATCGCCATAATGCGGCCCACGGAGTCCGTCAGCTTGTATCAACAGATCGTCGGGCGTGGGTTGCGCTTGGCGCCGGGCAAGGAAGACTGCCTGATTCTCGATTACGCGGGCAATCCCTGGGACCTGTACGCACCGGAAGTCGGCGAACCGCGTCCGGACTCAGATTCTGAACCGGTGCAGGTCGAATGCCCGGCGTGCGGGCACGCCAATCTGTTCTGGGGCAAGCGTGATGGCGACCTGGTCATCGAGCATCACGGCCGGCGCTGCCAAGGGCTTGTTGATAGCGCCCGAAACCGCGCTAAAAGCACAACGTCAAAACCGGCAACGAGGAAGCAGTGTGACTTTCGTTTTCGCTTCAAGGTGTGCGATCAGTGCGGTGCGGAAAACGACATCGCTGCGCGGGCTTGCCATCAATGCAGCGAGCGCATGGTCGATCCCGATGACAAGCTCAAGGCGGCCCTACGACTCAAGGAAGCCAAGGTGCTTCGCGTGTCGGGCATGCAGCTGCAAGCGGTGCTCAACGGGCGGGGGCTGCCGCGCTTGAAGGTGACCTATCACGATGAGGACGGCGCCACGCTCGACGAATGGTTCGCGCTGGAAACACCCGCGCAGCGTCGCGCCTTCACGCTGGCGTTTTTGCGCTACCACCTGCGCGCACCGGGCATCGACTGGCAACCACGCTCGGCGGAGGAGGTCATCGCCGATGAGCATCGGCTCAAGGCCCCGGATTTCGTCGTGGGGCGCAAGGTCGGTCGTTACTGGCAGATCCGCGACAAGCTCTTCGACTATACAGGGCGCTATCGCAAGGCCGATGCGGCCGAGGCGTATTGATCCCGCGCGACAATCGCGCGTGACGCGGGCGTGTTCGCCTCCCGATGGCCTTGCTACACTGCGCGTTTGTCGAAGGTCGCGCCGTGAGGCGCAGTCGAGGAGAGCGTCACGCGTGAGTGATACCGCCGAGCCCGTCAGTGCCGATACCGTGACAGCCGCGTCCCAAGCGGCGGTATTGGCGCGCCTGCACGACCAGCCCATCACCGAGCTGCCGGAAGATCTCTACATTCCGCCCGAGGCGCTGCGCGTCTTTCTCGAAACCTTCGAAGGGCCGCTGGATTTGTTGCTGTATCTGATTCGGCGTCAGAATCTCGACATCCTGGGCATCGACGTGGCAGCGATCACGCATCAGTACATCGAATACGTCGAATTGATGCGGGCGCTGGAGATCGACCTGGCCGGCGAGTATTTGCTGATGGCGGCGATGCTCGCGGAGATCAAGTCGCGCACGCTGTTGCCGCGTCCACCCAAGGGCGAGGACGAGGATGCCGAAGACCCGCGCGCCGAGTTGATCCGCCGCCTGCAGGAATACGAACAGCTGAAGCTGGCCGCCGAGGGGCTCGATGAATTGCCGCGCGAAGGGCGTGATTGGGTCGCGGCGCAGGCCGCGTTACCCACGCTCGAGACCCGAGTGGTTCATCCCCAGGTCGAGCTGGATGAGCTTCTGCACGCCTTGTCGGGATTGCTCAAGCGGGCTGAGTTTCAGCAATCTCACCAGATCAGCCGCGAGGTGCTGTCCACCCGCGAGCGCATGTTACGTATCATGGAGCAGTTGGATGGCCAACGTTATACCCCGTTCGAGGCGTTGTTCACGCTCGAGGAGGGGCGCGCGGGCGTGGTGGTGACCTTCATGGCGATTCTCGAACTGGCCAAGGAGGCGATGATCGAGATCGCGCAGAACGCGCCGCTGTCGCCGATTCATGTGCGTGCCCGGCTGGTCGTCGAGGCGGCCGGCGACACCGCCGGGGCGGACGAGGACGACGGCGGGGAAAGCGCCTTTGCCGATGCCGAAGAGGACCCCCAATGAACGAGGCACCCACGTCTCTCGACGAGGTCTGCGAAGCGGCGTTGTTGGCCGCCGGCGAGCCGCTGACAGCCGAGCGCCTGGAGAGTCTGTTCGACGAGCGTGAGCGCCCCTCGCGCGGTGAGTTGCGCGATGCCCTGGCGCGCCTGGGCGAGCGCCTCGAGCATAGCGCTCTGGAGCTCATCGAGACCGCCTCGGGGTTTCAAGTGCGCATTCGTGCACGCTTTTCGCCCTGGATATCGCGGCTTTGGGATGAAAAGCCACAGCGCTATTCGCGTGCGCTGCTGGAGACCTTGGCGCTGATCGCCTATCGTCAACCAGTCACCCGTGGCGATATCGAGGAGGTGCGCGGCGTCTCGGTGAGCAGCTCAATCATGCGTACCCTGACCGAGCGGGGATGGATCCGTGTCGTCGGGCAGCGTGACGTGCCGGGGCGTCCCTCAGTCTATGCCACCACGCGTGCCTTTCTCGACGACTTCGGTCTCAAGACGCTCGATGCTCTGCCGCCGATGCACGAACTCAAGGAATTCGAGACGCGTTTCGAGGAGGCTCTGGGGAACGATAAGCAGTCGCTGGGGCACAATGACGCGGATCATCCATCGGCGCGTGACAGTCACGCCGACAACGTTGAGAATACGTCACCGGTCGAGGATACGTCGCAGGCAACGTCGCCATCCGAGGCCGCGCCAGACACGCTAGAGACGACAGACACGACGACGGCCGGGATGGCCGACGATCAGCACGCCGGGACGGCGTCCGAGCGGTCGGGATTGAGCTTCGCCGAACTCGAAGCTCGCCTGGCCGAACGCGCCCGCCGACGGGAAGAGGAGGCCGGAGCGTCGCCTGCCGAGGGTGACGCAAAGGCTTCCGACGCGGCGGGCGCGGAACATTCAACAGACGAGACAACGTTCGATCCATGAACACGCCTACCGAAAAATTGCAGAAGGTACTGGCCCGTGCGGGCTTTGGCTCGCGTCGTGAGATGGAAACCGCCATCAGCGACGGCCGCGTCAAGGTCAATGGCCAGGTGGCCACGCTGGGTGATCGTGTCGAGACGCGCGATCGGGTTACCTTCGACGAGCGCCCCGTCAATCTGCGCGACGCCGAGGAGGTGCCGCGGCGCGTCATCATGTATAACAAGCCCGAGGGCGAGTTGTGCACGCGTCGTGACCCTGAGGGGCGGCGCACCGTCTTCGATCGCTTGCCACGCCTCAAGGGCGAGCGTTGGATCGCCATCGGCCGCCTGGATATCAATACCAGCGGGTTGTTGCTGTTCACCACCGATGGCGAGCTCGCCAACCGCTTGATGCATCCCTCCACGCAGGTCGAGCGCGAATACGCGGTGCGTGTGATGGGCGCCGTCCGCCAGGAGAACGTGACCGCCATGACCGAGGGTGTAATGCTCGAAGATGGTCCGGCACGCTTTACCGATGTGCAAGAATTCGGCGGCGAAGGCATCAATACGTGGTTCCACGTGGTGATTCTCGAAGGCCGTAATCGCGAGGTGCGGCGTCTCTGGGAGTCGCAAGAGCTCACGGTGAGCCGCCTCAAGCGGGTGCGCTACGGCAATATTTTCCTCGACAAGCGCGCCAAGGCGGGGGAATGGGTCGAACTTTCTCAGGAAGAAGTCGACGATCTGGCGCAATTGGCGGACCTGCCAGCGCGTAAGGTGCCCGAGTTGACGCCCGACGAGCAAAATCGTTGGAGCCGCGACAAGAATAAGCGTCGCCCGGTCAATGCCATGCGCAAGCCGAAGAACTCGCGACGCTCGCGATGAGCGGCTTCCCGGCAAAAAAATCTTGTCAATGTCGAGCGTTATCAGTACTATGTGCGCCCTGTCGGGACGGGTCGTTAGCTCAGTGGTAGAGCAGTTGGCTTTTAACCAATTGGTCGTAGGTTCGAATCCTACACGACCCACCATTGCTACGTGCCCTTGAGTGGCATGGTGCGTTGATACGTCTCGAAGACCCGGCGGCGGGTCGTTAGCTCAGTGGTAGAGCAGTTGGCTTTTAACCAATTGGTCGTAGGTTCGAATCCTACACGACCCACCAT
>NZ_JAWHTP010000006.1:0-157299 GCF_033052815.1 Chromohalobacter sp. HP20-39
TCCCCGATAGCTCAGTTGGTAGAGCAAATGACTGTTAATCATTGGGTCGCAGGTTCGAGTCCTGCTCGGGGAGCCAACTTCCCGCCGAGTGACATCGCTGATATTCCCCGATAGCTCAGTTGGTAGAGCAAATGACTGTTAATCATTGGGTCACAGGTTCGAGTCCTGTTCGGGGAGCCAAGCGACGTTTCATGCCTCGTTAACGCGCATTGTCGACCGTCTCGGTTTGCCCTTCATCGCGCGGTGTCCTTTCTTTATGCAGTGATTTCAATAAGCGCCGTATTTCCGGATGGTGGAAAAAGTCCTCCAGCTGTTTCGCGCGTGTTGCTCCGATACCTGAATAATCTTGCCAAGCGGATGGTGCCCATTGCATGAGCTCACGCATGTCGTGTCGTGCCAGTATGGCTTCAAGGGCGTCATGCGGGATAGCGGGCAGCCCCAGTGCGCGCAGCCAGCGGCGTGGAGAGCGGGCAGTGGCCTCAGCAAAGTGACGTTGCCAACTCTGTGCGGTCAGGATTCCCACCCCGGGTAATGCCTCGAGACATTGGATATCCAGCTTGCGCCAGTCGAGTAGTCCTTCGACGAGTCCGGCATCGACCAATTGGCGCCAGGTGGCGGGGCCGATGCCTTCGAAGTCGAGACCCTCATCGCTCCCCAGCCACTCGAGCCGCGCCAGGAATTGATCGCGACAGCCCGGTGCCAAACGTAGACACGACAGGCGATCATAACGGTCTGCGTCGGGTGCCTCGACGGGTAGACGCGGTCGCTTACGTATCACCACGTCCTGGAGTTGGGGGATTGTCAGTCCCGCTAGACGCAACCTGACTTGATCGCCGGGACGCACGTCGGTCTGGCGCCAATGCGCCAGCGAACCGAGGCTGACGTGGGTGATGCGCTTGTCGCCTAGCATGACCGGCGTCAATTCAGCGACGGCGGTGATGCGTCCGGTGCGGCCGACCGTGAAGTTGAGAGCGGCGACGTGTGCGATCGCCTGATGGGCAGGATACTTCCACGCCATCGCCCATTCGGGCGGCGCGGCTTCCCATTCGTATCCGTCGGGACGGTCGCCACGCTTGACGACGATACCATCGGTGGCGAAGGGCAGGGTGTGGTGGTACCAGTATTCGCGCCACCGGGCGACGTCATCCGGCGTGTCGACGGCGTGCGTGGCGCCGGCGACGTGGTCGAATCCCCAGTCGGTAAGCGTGGCAAGACGCACGGGCATGGTGGCGGGGCCGTCGGGCCAGGCCCAGACGAAAAAGCCGATCGTCTCGCCTTGGTGGATCGTCAAGGCATTGCGTGACATAAGTCCTGCAATCCGAGCGCGTGCGCCATCGGTGCCGTCTTGCGACTGCTGGTGATCTTCGAGTCGCGCGTAGAGCTCGCCTTGCAGCGTTACCTGGGAGGGTGCATCCGGGGGGAGACGACGTGGAATAGCCGCGATGTGGCTGGCTTTGGTAAACCAGTCCTGTCCGGTGACGCCATCGCCGCGACTGATGGCGGCGACCAGTCGCGATTGCCGGTATACCAGCGTGACGGCGACTCCGTCGACCTTGGGCTGTATCCACAGTGGATGGCCTGCCTGCCGTTTGATCCAGCGTGCTACGGCGGGGCGACCGGGTAGTTTGGTCATCCCCGTCTGTGGGATTGGGTGACGTTGCGAGCCGTCGGGTTCATGCAAGGCGACACGCGAGGTGATCAAGGAGGGGAAGCAGCGCGCCCAGCGGGCGAGTTGGCGCTTGGCGGAGTCGTAGCTGCCATCGTCGACCAGACGTTGTCCCAGGTGATAGTAGGCCCGGTCCCAGCGCGCGAGTTGATCGTTCAGCGCCTGGTAAGTCGCTTGCAAGTCTTGAGGTGGTCGTGATGGGCACGGCGAAGCCGATACCGGCGTGCCCATGATGAGGGCATAGACAATGAGGCCCCGCAGGAACCAGCGTCCCGAGCGGTGGGGCATGCTGCAGCGTGGCAGGGATAAGACGCCGCGCAAACAATGGCAGAAGGCTGGCATGATGAATCCAAGAGCTTCCATTATTAGATAGAGTTAATTTAAATGGAAGATAGGAAAAAGGCCAACCCTCTGCTACCAAGTATTGCCGCCGACGTGTGCCGGCGGCGTGACATTTACTGTTCCTTTTTCAGCTGCGCGTAGTCGAGCAGGATGTTCGCTGCTTCAATGATTTGCGCACGATCGATCGGCTCGTCTTCTTCCTTATTCTGGCCGGCACCATCATCCTCGCGGGCATCGGCCCATTCCTCGATCTGGTCGAGTCCCAGCGCCTTGCGGCGTTGATTTTCCAGCGAGAGTTGCTCGGCCTCCTGAGCGTCCATTTCGCGCTTGCGCTGCTCGCGATTCAAGCTGATGCTTGTTCGCTGTTCCTTGAGCTGCTTGACCAGCTTGGCCTCGCGCTTGAGATAGACGAAGTTGGGATTCTGCTTGGCGCGTTGTTCATGCCGCTTGCGTAGCGTGTCGAGGTAGCGCTGAGGATGCCCGTATTGGCGATACTGGACCGGGCGTACCTTGTCCCATGGCAGGGCGTTGTCGAGCGCGCTTTCCCCGATATCGTCCTTGTCGATCAGGCTGGGGAACTTGATACCGGGTGTGACGCCACGCAATTGTGTGCTTTCGCCACTAATGCGATAGAACTTGGCCCGGGTCAGCTTGATTTGGCCATGGCTGAGCTCGTTGAGCGTCTGGACGGTGCCCTTGCCGAAGGTCTGGTTGCCGACCACTAAGCCGCGACCGTAGTCCTGGATCGCGCCGGCGAAGATTTCCGAGGCGGATGCCGAAAGGCGGTTGACCAGTACGGTCAGCGGGCCGTCGTAGTGTGTGCCGCGGTCGGAGTCGCCATAGAGGTTGATACGGCCACGGGCATCGCGCACCTGCACGGTGGGGCCGCGGTCGATGAAGAGCCCAACCAGCGAGTTGGCTTCCTGCAGGGCGCCGCCGCCATTATTGCGCAGATCCAGAACGATGCCTTCGACGTTTTCCTGCTTGAGCTTGTCGATTTCCTTGGCGACGTCCCGCGTGCTGCTGCGATAGTTGCTGTCACCGGCCTGCCAGGCATCGAAATCGACATAGAAGGTAGGCACATCGATCACGCCGACCTTGTGTTTCTCGCCATTGCGGGTCACGGTCACGACCTCGCTGCTGGCGGCTTGGTCTTCGAGTTTGACGGTATCGCGGGTAATGCGAACCGTATGCGTGCGCGTCACGTCGACGGCCTTGGCAGGAATGATTTCGAGACGCACGGTCGAGCCCTTGGGGCCACGAATCAGGTCGACGACTTCATCCAGGCGCATGCCCACGACATTGATCATTTCGCCATCCTCGCCTTGTCCTACCGCGACGATGCGATCGGCGGGTTCCAAGGCATTGCCCTTGTCGGCAGGGCCGCCGGGCACCAGGCTGGACACCTTGACGTATTCGCCTTCGGTCTGCAGGAGGGCGCCGATGCCTTCGAGCGAGAGCTTCATCTGGATATCGAAGGATTCGCTCTGGCTGGGCGAAAGGTATTGGGTATGCGGATCGATGGTACCGGTGACGGCGTTCAGGAATAGTACAAGTACGTCTTCGGCATTGGTTTGTTCGATGCGAGACAGCTGGTTTTCATAACGATCGCGCAGGGTCTTGGCGATGTCTTTGGCATTATCTTTCTTCGGGTCGCTGAGAGACTGGATCAGCGCGGCATTCTTGAGGCGCTTTTCCCAGAGCTTGTCAAGCGCATCCTGGCTCCTTGCCCACGATGCGTCTTCACGATTCAGTGCCAAACGCTCGTCGCTCTTATAATCGAAGTCAATGCCATTATCGAGACGGTCGATAAGCCAGTTCAGGCGCGCTTCGAGACGCGACTGGTAACGCGCATAGAGTTCGTATACGCGTTCCAGTTTTCCTTCGTCGAGCGCTTCATCGAAGGAGGTCTTGAGATCTTGAAAGTCCTTTACGTCGTCGGCCAATAAGTAGGCGCGTTGTGGGTCGAGTACATCGAGATAGCGCTGAAACGCTCTCGACGACCACTCATCGTCCAGATTGATATCGGCGTAATGTCCATACCGCAGCGATTCAGCGACTTCCGCCGCCGCTTGCCGCTGTGCATCGGTGGGTGTCGGGGCATTGGCCAATGCCGGGGCACACACCACCAGCCACAGTGACAAGATCGCCGCGCGCCGAGCGGCTGCAAACAGGCTCATTAATCAAGCACTCCCGGTTTCATGTACACGCTTGTTCCCAAATTGCCGGTTCCTTGAGTTGAGTTTACTCAGACCGGACTGGCATTGTAGCAGTCTGTATCATCCGTCACAGACACTTCTCCGAGGAATGCCATGGCTCACGCCCCCACTCTTGATCGTTTGTTACATTTTCTCGAACGTTCCCCTACGCCTTGGCATGCTGTCGACAATATGGCCAGGCGACTCGAGCAAGCGGGATACCGCTGCCTCGAGGAAACCGAGGCGTGGCAGTTGGCGCCTGGCGAGCGATTTTACGTCACGCGCAATGATTCGTCGTTGATCGCGATGCAGGTGCCGGAAGAGGCCTTGGGCGGACTGCGCATGATCGGGGCGCATACCGATAGTCCCGGGCTGCGACTCAAGCCTCAGCCGGCGGTCTCTGGCAACGACTGGCTTCAACTGAGCGTCGAAGTCTATGGGGGGGCGCTATTGGGGCCCTGGTTCGACCGTGATCTGGGGCTGGCCGGACGTGTCCATGTACGGCGTGAGGATGGGCGACTGCAGGGCGTATTATTACACGTTGATCGCCCCGTGGCGATCATCCCCAGCCTGGCGATTCATCTCGACCGGGAGGCCAATAACGGGCGTGCGATGAACGCCCAGACGCAGATGTTGCCGGTCATGCTGCAAGGGGGTGGTGAAGTTGATCTGGAGAGATGGCTCAAGCGTTGGTTGTATGAGCAGCATGGCCTGGAAAACGTTCAGTTGATGGATCATGAGCTCGCGCTTTACGATATGCAGCGGCCGTCGCGTGTAGGGATCGAAGGTGAGCTGATCGCCAGTGCGCGCCTCGACAACCTGCTGTCGTGTTTCATGGGGATAGAGGCGATGTTGTCCAGTGATGGTCGGCAAGGCGCGGTCTTCGTCGCCAATGACCACGAAGAAGTGGGCAGTGCCAGTGCCAGCGGCGCTCAGGGCCCGTTTCTGGGGGATGTGCTGCGCCGCGTACATGCCCAATTGGGTGAGGGAGGTGAAGACGGTTGGGTGCGTCTGATTCAGGGCTCGCGCATGATGTCCTGCGACAACGCCCACGCTCTGCACCCCAACTTCCCCGAGAAGCACGATGCCCAGCATGGCCCGACGATCAACGGCGGTCCGGTGATCAAGGTCAATGCCAATCAACGTTATGCCACCAACAGCGCCACGGCGGCCATGTTCCGGGATATCTGCCGCGTCGCCGGGGTGCCGGTCCAGACGTTCGTCACGCGCGCCGACATGGGATGTGGCAGTACCATCGGACCGATCACCGCCACCGAGCTGGGGGTGCCGACGTTGGATGTCGGCGTGCCGCAGTGGGGCATGCACTCGATTCGCGAAACCGCCGGCAGCCGCGACGCCGATTATTTGATTCGCGCGTTGACGGCCTATGTCAATCGCGCAGAATTGAACTAGGCGCTTGTCTCGATAACGCAAACACGAAAAAGCCCGCCGACACGAATGTGTCGGCGGGCTTTTTATATCCTGGTGGCTACGCCCTGACTCGAACAGGGGACCCCATCATTATGAGTGATGTGCTCTAACCAACTGAGCTACGTAGCCGTTCAGTGCGGACGTATACTACGTGTAACTCCCTGATGTGTCAATTGTTCGTGGCCAACAGGCCGTCCAGTGCCTGGGATGCGACTAGACATTGAAACGGAAATGCACGACATCACCGTCGACGACGATGTAGTCCTTGCCTTCCAGGCGCCATTTCCCTGCATCCTTGGCGCCTTGCTCGCCGCCCAGTGTCACGAAGTCGTCATAGCCGACCACCTCGGCGCGGATGAAGCCCTTCTGGAAATCAGTATGAATCGCGCCGGCGGCTTCCGGAGCGGTGGCTCCGACGCGTGTGGTCCAGGCGCGGACTTCCTTGACGCCGGCGGTGAAATACGTCTGCAGGCCGAGCAGGGCATAACCGGCACGGATGACGCGGTCGAGGCCGGGTTCTTCCATGCCCATCTCCTCGAGGAAAGCGCTGCGTTCCTCTTCATCGAGTTCGGCGATCTCGGCTTCGATCTGATTACACACCGGTACTACCACGGCACCTTCTTCGGCGGCGATCGCGTGAACGGTGTCGAGATAGGGATTGTTCTCGAAGCCGTCCTCGTTGACGTTGGCGATGTACATGGTGGGTTTCAGGGTCAAGAGGCCGAAGCTCTTGAGTTGGCGCCGCTCATCGTCATCGAGGCCAAAGCTACGTAGCGGCTGGCCCTCGGCCAGATGGGGCTGGATGCGGTCGAGGATAGCTTTGGTGGCCATGGCTTCCTTGTCACCGCCCTTGACCACGCGTGCGAGGCGCTGGATGGCGCGCTCTACGGTATCCAGATCGGCAAGCGCGAGTTCGAGATTGATCGTCTCGATGTCAGCGCGAGGGTCGATCTGGTTGGCGACGTGTATGACGTTGTCGTTATCGAAGCAACGCACCACGTGGGCGATGGCCTGGGTCTCGCGGATATTGGCCAGAAACTGGTTGCCCAGCCCTTCGCCTTTCGAGGCGCCCGCGACAAGGCCGGCGATGTCCACGAATTCCATGGTCGTCGGAATGACTTTCTGCGGTTTGACGATGGCCGCAAGCTTATCCAGACGCGGGTCCGGCATGGGCACGATGCCGACGTTGGGTTCGATGGTGCAGAAAGGAAAGTTTTCGGCGTCGATTCCCGACTTGGTCAAGGCATTGAACAGTGTGGATTTGCCGACATTGGGAAGGCCGACGATACCGCAATTGAAACCCATGGGATGTACCTGAATTGATGCGCCGGAGAGGCGGAAAATGTGCTCGCTATTCTAAGAGATGCTGCAACAGAAGTAAGAGGGAAGAACGGCGATACGGATGTACAGAAACGGTCTCGTTTGTCGAGTCCCGCCTTTCCTCTTACTTCTTCTATCTTACTTCTTAAAGCTATGCAGGCGATTCATGGCGCTTGCCCAGTCGCCGGCGGCAACGTCGGGGAGTGTGCGGAGGCATTCATCGATGGCGGCATCGATGGCGGTGCGTTCCTCTTTGCTGGGGCGCCCGAGGACATAGTGGGTCACTTGCTTGGCTGAGCCCGGATGGCCGATGCCAATGCGCAAGCGATGGAAGGATTTGTCGTTGCCCAAGGCGCTGACGATGTCACGTAAACCGTTGTGACCGCCATGGCCACCGCCATGCTTGTAGCGTGCCGTGCCCGGTTCGATATCCAGTTCGTCGTGGGCGACGAGAAGTTCGTCAGGGGAGAGCTTGAAGAACTGGCAAAGCGCGGCGACAGCCTTGCCGCTGCGATTCATGTAGGTGCTGGGCACCAACAAATGAAGATCATGGCCAGCGTAATGGATCTTGGCATACTGCCCAAGGAACTTACGCTCTTTGCGTAGCGGGATCAGGCTGTCGCGCGCCAGGGCTTCAACGGCCCAGGCGCCCGCATTGTGTCGCGTTGCATCATATTCGGAGCCTGGATTACCCAGGCCGATAAACGCTTTGACGTGACTCATGCGGGCCCCTCGAAAACCGATTACTCGGTCTTTTCGCCGTCTTCTGCGGCAGTGTCGTCGCCGCCTTCCTCGTCCTCTTCGTCGTCTGCAGTGCCGGTATCGGCATGTGTGACGCTGACCACGCCGAAGTCGTGCTCTTCGCCATGGCTCAGAGCGACTAGAGTTACGCCTTCCGGCAGCGGCAGGTCTGACAGGTGCAAGGTCTCGCCCAGCCCCAAGGATGCCACATCGACTTCCAGGTACTCGGGAAGCTTGCCGGGCAGGCAACTGATCTCGACGTCGTTGGCTAGCACGTGCAGCACGCCGCCTTCTTCCTTGACGCCCTTGCACGCTTCTTCACCGTTGACGTGCAGCGGCACGTTCATAGTGATTTCGTGCGTGGCATCGACACGCATGAAGTCGGCATGTGTGACCAGCGCCTTGTACGGGTGGCGCTGGATGTCACGGATAATGACCTGCTCCGGCTTACCTCCGAGATCGATGTTGATCACGGAAGAGAAGAAGGCTTCATCCTCGATGGCCTTGTAGAAAGCCGACTTTTCGAGGGTGATGGGTTGCGGCGTCTTGTCGCCACCGTAGATGATGGCGGCAACTTGCTTGTTCTCACGACGCAGGCGGCGGCTCGCACCTTTCCCCAGGTCGTGACGAACCTCGGCGGATAGAGTGAATTGGGACATTGCTTGTCACCTCATAGGTTATGTAAGGAAAGCGGCATCGCCCGCGACCAGGCGATGCCGATTCCGTGAGGGCCTCGCGGCCCGCGTATCCGTGCGCGTTCCTAGTGGCGTAGCGCCTCAGTGGAACATGGCACTGACGGATTCTTCGTTGCTGACGCGGCGAATGGCTTCCGCGATCAGGCCGGCCACCGACAGCTGGCGAATTCTGCCGCTGCGTGATGCCGGTTCGGAAAGCGGAATGGTATCGGCCACGACGAGTTCGTCAAGTACCGAGCCGACGATATTGTCGACGGCCGGCCCTGACAGAATGGGGTGCGTGGCGTAGGCGACCACGCGACGGGCACCATGGCCCTTGAGCGCTTCGGCTGCCTTGCATAGGGTGCCGGCGGTATCGACCATGTCATCGACTACCACGCAGGTACGATCCTGAATCTCGCCGATGATATGCATGACCTGGGCCTGGTTAGCCTGTGGCCGACGCTTGTCGATGATCGCTAGATCGGCATTGAGCTGCTTGGCGATGGCGCGGGCACGCACGACGCCGCCGACATCCGGGGAAACAACAACGAGGTCGTCGTAGTTCTGGCGTTCGATATCATCGAGCAGGATCGGCGAGCCGTAGACGTTGTCGACGGGGACGTCGAAAAAGCCCTGAATCTGATCGGCATGCAGGTCCATGGTCATGACGCGGTCGACGCCGGCCTTGACCATCATGTCGGCGACCAGCTTGGCCGAGATCGGTACGCGTGCAGAGCGCACGCGGCGGTCCTGGCGGGCATATCCGAAGTACGGTACGACGGCGGTGATTCGCGTAGCGGAAGCACGACGCAGTGCATCCACCATGAGAATCAACTCCATCAGGTTGTCGTTGGTCGGTGCGCAGGTGGACTGCAAGACGAAGACGTCCTTGCCGCGAACGTTTTCATTGATCTCGACCGCGATTTCACCATCGCTGAATTGACCGACGGTTGCATGGCCCAGCCGGTTGTCGAGGCTTTCGGCCACCTTGCGGGCGAGTTCGGGATTGGCATTTCCCGCGAACACCATCAATTTAGACACGCGCAGCCACCTTTGGAGTCTTTAGGGATCTCGGAGTGGGGATTCGTCGGGCGCTCTGAGAAATTGGCTGGGGTACCAGGATTCGAACCTGGGAATGTCGGTACCAGAAACCGGTGCCTTACCACTTGGCTATACCCCAGCAACACATCGGCGCGTCGTTTCGTGTGTCGTATTGCCCACATAGAATACGATGCCGATATCAGGCGTCCCCGTATTAGCTCATCAGTGACATTTCATTATGAATGCCGAGAGCGTCGTGGAGGGGGGAAGTGTTGCAGCCGCGTGCCTTGAATGCATGCCAATGGCTATCAACACGGCGCAAAATCCTATCGGCTTGCTGCTCACTCGTCAAGGGACAGAATAGACAGCTACCCGTCCCCGTCAGCATGGCTGGGCCGAAAGCCGATAACCAGTCGAGCGCTTGCGCGACCTTTGGCGACAAGCATTTTACCGCCGCTTCGCAGTCATTGCGCCAGATGCGTCCCTGTTCGGCTTCCCCTCGCAGTGCGCGCGCCATACTAATGGGCGGGGTGTTGCGTGTCAATTCGGGGTGACCGAACACGGCAGGCGTTGATATTTCTTCTCCCGGGTGAAGGACCACGAACCACGGGGTTTCGAGCGTCACAGGCGTCAGGCGTTCGCCAATGCCTTCTGCCCAGGCACTCCGACCGTATACGAAGACCGGCACATCGGCGCCCAGTGAAAGACCCAGCTCGGCCAGGCGGGGAAGTCCCAGCGAGAGTGACCAGAGACGGTCAAGTGCGAGCAGGGTGGTAGCCGCATCCGAGCTTCCGCCACCCAAGCCGCCGCCCAGGGGAAGGCGTTTTTCCAGCTGGATGTCCGCGCCCAGTGATGTGCCGCTTTCAAGCTGCAGCAGGCGTGCGGCACGCACGATGAGGTTGGACTCGTGGTCGACGTCAGGCATCGTGGGCTGCAGTTGGATGGCCCCGTCCTCGCGTGGCGCGAAGTGCAGCGTATCGCCGCGGTCGAGGATCTGGAACAGCGTCTGCAGTTCGTGATAACCGTCGGCGCGACGGCCGACGATATGCAGCATGCGGTTGAGCTTGGCGGGCGCGGGCAGGCTGAGTCGTACCTTCATGAGTCGGTCATGGGGTCCCATTGAGTGATCACGAGCGTGGCGCGTAGGTCGCCGTAGGTCATGACCAGCCGACGGGGTAGCCACAGATCGTCGGCGCGTGTCCAGTCACGGTACTCGATCGTCCAGCCGAATTGCTGCAGGCGCTGGGGGAAGCCCAGGTCGTCATGCTTGAGTCGTTTGCTGGCCTCAGGGGCGGGTAAGCCACGTACCCAGTAATCGAGTGCGGAAATGGGTAGCGACCAACCGAGCTGTTGTTCCATCAAGGCTTCCGGGGTCTGCGCCTCGAAGTGTCCTTCGCTGCTGTTCAAAGTCACTTTCTCGGGGCCCCCTCTCAGCAGGGTGCGCCCGGCGCCGAAGGGGCCGCTGATCAAGATGCGGTAGGTGTCGGGACGCTGCTGCCAGTCGATATTGGCGCTTTCTGAACCTTCATTGGTACGCAGCCCGACCTTGCCGGCGAGGCCCCACGCCTCCAACTCCTGCAGGCGCTCGGCTTGAGCGTCCCACTCGCCATGCTCGCGGGCTTGGTTGGGGCCGGGGGCCTGGCTGGCACACCCTGCCAGCAGGACGATGAGCAGCAAACCGAGCCAAGCGCGAGACGTGGCGTAACCCTGGTGAAGGCGGAATGAGAGTTGGTGGGTCATGAGTTGGCTTCCGTGTCGTGGGTCGCGTCAGTATCGACATTGCCGTCTGTCGCACCATCGGTCGGTACGAGCTCGGGGTGTCGACGCAACAAGTCATCGATGAGCGGGTGCGGCGAAAATCGCTGTAGCGCGTCTTTCACCAGGGCGCGCGCCTGGGCGTCGTGCCCGGCAGCGGCGAGGACTTCGGCGAGGTGGGCGGCGATTTCCTGGTCAGGCTGGCCGCGATAGGCCTCGCGTAAATAAGGTAGCGCTTCCTGTGCGCGGCCGAGATGAAAATAGACCCAGCCGAGGCTGTCGAGGATGGCGGGACTATCGGGCTCGAGGCGATGGGCCTTTTCGATCAGCGGCAAGGCCTCCCGGTGACGCCCCAAGTCGTTGCTCAGCGTATAGCCGAGGGCATTGAGCGCTTCGGCATTATCGGGCTCGCGCTCGATGATCGCGCGCAGATCGGCTTCCATGGTATCAAGGTTGCCCTGCTGATAGGCACGCATGGCGTGCTGGAAACGTAGTTGGGTGGCGTTGGGCGTCTTGGCGATGGCCTTGTCGAGTAACTTGTTGGCGCGCTCGTGCTTGCCTTGGGCGTCGAGGAGATCGACCTCGAGGCGCAGCAGCGCAACGCGCTGATCGGGATGGCGGAGCCGCTCGATGCGCAAGAACGCACTGGCGTCTTGAGCACGATCCGCTCGAATCAGCATCTTGGCGGCCTGCGCGCGTGCCTCGATGAAACCGTCGCCACTAGGGACCTGGCGATAATAAAGCAGGGCGTTGTCGATGTCGCCGGCCTGCTCGGCGATGCTGCCCAGCATCAAATAGGCGGCCGTCGGTGTGTTGTCGTGGTCGAGCAGGGGAAGCAGAATGCGCCGGGCGCCCTCGGGATACGCAGCTTCGAGGTACATCTGGGCGAGTGCCAAACGCAGCGATGCCGTGTCGTCATAGCGTGAGAGCAAGCGTTCGACGTTCTCGTCGGCGGCCTCGATGTCGCCCTCGGCGAGACGCACTTGCGTCTGGGTCAAGCGCAGGCGGCTATCGTTAGGGAATCGTTCGAGCCCCTGGCGGACGTAGCGTCGGGCATCCTCCAAGGCCTTGTTGTGCAGGGCGATCGTGCTGCGGGTCAGCCACACCTCGGCGGGCGCCTCTGGTGCTTCAGCGAGGCGCGCGAGTCGAGCATCGGCAGCTGCGGTGTCGCCGTTCGCCGCTTCGAGCTGGGCGGTCGCCAACTGGGCATCGAGGTGTCCGGGATGGCGTTCGACGAACGCATGCAGGCGCTTCAATAGCGGCGTGATGTCGGCATCGTGTGCGATCGCGAGCTCGGCGAGGGCGGCAAGCTCCGCCTCGGGCTCCTGATCGGCAATGTTCAGGCGTTGCGTCAGGGCGGTTTCCCAGTCACCACGCTGCACGGCGAGGCTGGCGAGGACATGTCGCGGCGTAGTGGCGTCTTCGTCGAGCTGTTGCCAGCGCAGTGCGGTGCGCTCGAGCAGTGCGCTGTCGTCGGCGTAGCGTGCCGCCAGGGTGGCGCGCTCGGCCAGGGCGGGTGAGGCGTAGCGCTGGTTGACATCGAGATATCCCTTGGCGGCACGGCGGTAATCGCCACGCTGGCCCGCGAACTCGGCAAGCAGCAACGACGAGAGTCCTTCGGCATCGAAGCCGCTGGTGACCGGAGGCGCGTTTTCCATGGGGTCATCGAGCGGGATGGCGTGGGGCGATGTCGGAGCGTTTTGGCAGCCCGTCAGCAGCAACGCCAGGACGGAGGCCAGGGTCAAGCGTGTGCGCATGCCATCCTCGAGTTTGCGTTTGAAAGTATCAGCATACCGGCTCGGTCAGGCCGGGCAAAGCGTCAGGCGCGGGAAACCTTGCGCCACGCGGCAACTTGCCGCCCCATGCCCAAATGTCTCAGTCCTATGCTAGGATATCGATCCTGCAGCGCATTGTGCGGGGCTGGTATTCCGGCTTCGTGGACCCCACATTGTGCGCCGCGCCCGAACGCAAAGGCCGGACGCTGCCGATAGACCGATGTGATGACCGTGATTTCATGACGCTTCTCGCCCTGGGGATCAACCATAAGACAGCGACCATCGAGGTTCGCGAGCAGGTCGCCTTTACGCCGGCCGAGCTGGCGGGCGCGTTGGCCGAACTCAAATCGCTGCCCGGCGTCAACGAAGCGGCGGTGCTGTCGACCTGTAATCGTACCGAACTCTACTGTGTGACCGACGCTCAGGGAGAGCGCTCGGTGCTCGACTGGCTGGGGCGCTTCCACGGGCTGCCGCCCGAGACCCTGATGCAAAGTGCCTACCACTACCTGGATGGCGAGGCCGCTCGTCATTTGATGCGCGTGGCGGCGGGGCTCGACTCGATGGTGCTGGGCGAGCCGCAAATCCTGGGGCAGCTCAAGGAGGCTTACCAACTGGCGCGGGACAATGCCGGCCTGGGGGGGGAGCTGGAGCGGCTTTTCCAGCACACCTTTTCCGTGACCAAGCAGGTGCGCAGCGAAACCGGTATCGGCGAGAACCCGGTCTCGGTAGCCTATGCCGCCGTCAGTCTGGCCAGCCATATCTTCGACGATTTCGGGCGCGCCCGCGCGCTTTTGATCGGAGCGGGTGAAACCATCGAACTGGTCGCGCGCCACCTGCGTGAAGCGGGCATTCGCGGGCTGACCGTCGCCAACCGTACCCGCGAGCGTGCCGAGACTCTGGCCAACGCCTTCGATGCCGAGGCGATCTCGCTAGGGGAAATCCCCCAGGTGCTGCCGCATGCGGATATCATCATCTCGTCCACGGCGAGCCCGCTACCGATCCTCGGCAAGGGCATGGTCGAAAGCGCCCTGAAGAAACGTCGTCACCGCCCCATGTTCATGGTCGATATCGCCGTGCCGCGCGATATCGAGTCCCAGGTCGGTGAGCTGGACGATGTTTTTCTATATAGCGTCGATGACTTGCAGGAAGTGATTGAGGAAAACCGTAAGCAGCGGGCCGTTGCCGCTGCCCAAGCCGAATCCCTCATCGAGCATGGTATCCAGCATTGGCAGCATGAACGGCGTGTGCGTGGCGCCGGCGATTTGATCCGTCGCTATCGCGAGCAAGGCGAGGCGTTGCGAGAAGAGGCCGAGCGCCAGGCGCTGGCGCAACTTGCCCGTGGTGAGGACCCTGAAAAAGTCCTGCAGCGGCTGTCACGTCAACTGACCAATAAATTGCTGCACGGCCCCACGTTGCGCTTGCGCGAAGCGTCGGGTGAGGCGCGGCACGATATTCTCCAGGCGGCCGATACTTTGTTGATCGACCCGGCCGCGTCGACACAGGACCCTGCATGAAAGCGACTCTGCGCACACGTCTCGATGGTTTCCAGGAACGCTTCGAAGAACTCGCCGCCTTGTTGGCCGAGCCCGACGTGATCGCCGATCAGTCGCGCTTTCGTGATTACTCGCGTGAATATGCCGAACTCGAGCCGTTGATCGAGACCTGGCGGGTCTACCGGCGTACCGAGGGCGATATCGAGGCGGCTGAGCAGATGCGCGAAGATAGCGACCCCGAGATGCGTGAGTTGGCGGAAGAAGAGCTGCGTCTGGCGCAGGCGCGACTCGAAGAGCTGGATGCGGACGTCAAGCAACTCCTGGTGCCCAAGGATCCGGATGACGGCAGCAACGTGTTTCTCGAGATCCGCGCCGGGACCGGCGGTGACGAGGCAGCGTTGTTCGCCGGCGATTTATTCCGCATGTATTCGCGTTACGCCGAACACCAGGGCTGGCGAATCGAGGTGATCAACGTCAGTCACGGGGAGCAAGGCGGCTACAAGGAAATGATCGCCCGGGTGCGTGGCGATAACGTCTATGCGCGGCTCAAGTTCGAGTCCGGCGCGCATCGCGTGCAGCGGGTGCCGGCGACGGAATCCCAGGGACGTATTCATACCTCGGCGTGTACCGTGGCGGTCATGCCCGAGGCGTCCGATGTTGGTGATGTGGAGATCAACAGCAACGACCTGCGCGTGGATACATTCCGCTCCAGTGGCGCTGGTGGACAACACGTCAATACCACGGACTCGGCGATTCGCATCACGCACCTGCCGACCGGTGTGGTGGTGGAGTGTCAGGAAGAACGTAGCCAGCACAAGAATCGCGCCAAGGCGATGGCGTTTCTGGCGGCACGCCTCAAGCAGTCCGCCGTGGATGCGCAGCGCCAGGAGCAGGCCGACACGCGCCGCTCGCTGGTCGGCTCGGGCGATCGCAGCGAACGTATCCGCACCTACAACTTTCCCCAGGGGCGCATCACCGATCATCGCATCAACTTGACCCTCTATAAGCTGGGTGACGTGATGGCGGGCGAGCTCGATGAAGTGGTCAATCCCCTGATTCATGAGTACCAGGCCGAGCAGCTCTCGGCGCTGCAGACGGTTTGATGACCTACGATACCTTGCTGACGCGCGCAGCGCGGCGGTTGCAGGCGGCGGGCAGTGCCTCGCCACGCCTGGATGCCGAAGTGCTGATGATGCACGCTGCCTCGGTGGCGCGTGCTTGGCTCTATACGTGGGGGGATCGCGAACTCGCAGGCGTGCCCCGGGCGCGTTTCGAGGCGTTGGTGGCCGCGCGGTCGCTGGGCCATCCCGTGGCGTATCTCATCGGCGAACGCGAGTTCTGGGGACTACGTCTGCGTGTCGATGAGTCGACCCTGATCCCGCGGCCCGATACCGAGTGCCTGGTCGAGACACTGTTGGCGAAGATGCCGCCTGGCCCCGGGAGAGCGCTCGATCTGGGGGCGGGAACGGGGGCCATTGCCCTGGCGCTTGCCGCCGAGCGGCCGGCATGGCATGTCACCGGCGTCGACCGGGAAGTGGCTGCCGTGGCCGTGGCCGAAGATAATGCCCGGCGTCTGGGGATCGCCAACACCACTTTCCTCGTCAGCGACTGGTTTGCTGCGCTGGAGGGGGCGATTTTCGATGTAATTGCTGCCAATCCGCCTTATATCGCCGAGGACGATCCACATCTCGGGCAGGGCGATGTGCGTTTCGAGCCACGTTCGGCGCTGGTAGCGAACGATGCCGGGTTGGCCGATTTGCGTCATCTGGTGGCGGCGGCGCGTGGTCATCTCATGGCGGGAGGCTGGCTAGTCCTGGAGCATGGCTGGGAGCAGGCCTCTCGCGTTCGTGATTTGCTGACGCGGGCTGGGTATGAGGCCGTCGTCAGCGAGACCGATCTTGGCGCACGTGAACGTCTCACGCTTGGGCGTGCGCCAGTCATGCAGGATGGCCAACATCGACCGCCATGAACAATCCCTCGGCTGCCTGGAGGCGCGGGCGGTGGTTATGGTAGTAATACGTCTCGCATCGATGGCCCCTGGGTAAGCCTCACTCGTCATAGGGCCTGGTTGCATTCTCTGTCATTCATCGTCTCGGAACAACAATATAATGAAAGCCAAGACCCGTTCGTTGGATCGTATCGATCTCAATATCTTGCGTTGCCTGCAGAACAACGCGCGCATTTCCTATGTCGATCTGGCATCTCAGGTCGGCTTGTCCACCACGCCTTGTCTGGAGCGCGTCAAGCGTCTGGAAAAGGCTGGGATCATTCGCGGTTACAAGGCGCTGCTCGACCCCAAGGCGCTCAAGGCCAACCTGCTGGTATTCGTCGAGATCAGCCTGGAGACGCAGTCGCCGGCGGTGTTCGATGAATTTCGCCGAGCCGTGGCCAAGCTACCGCAGATTCAGGAATGTCATCTGGTATCGGGACAGTTCGATTACATCCTCAAGTGCCGGATTCCGGAGATGTCGGCCTATCGTCAACTGCTCGGCGACGTCGTGCTGACATTACCCGGCGTCAAGGAATCCAAGAGCTACGTGGTAATGGAAGAGGTCAAGGAGGATGTCTCGTTGCATGTGCCTGACACCGAGCAGCTCGACACCTGATGGGCACATGTCGAGAGGCACTCTCCACTCGGGAGGCGATGGACGCAAATGAAGGAAATGGACGATACCGCACTGCTGCGCTATAGCCGCCAGATCATGCTTGAGCAGCTCGATGTCGACGGCCAGCAGTGCCTGCTGGATGGTCATGCGCTGATCATCGGTGCCGGTGGGCTGGGCTCGCCGGCGGCACTGTACCTGGCCGCTGCGGGGGTAGGACGATTGTCGATCGCCGATGACGATGTCGTCGAGCTTTCCAATCTGCAGCGCCAGATCGCGCATGGCGAGAACGACCTGGGACATGCCAAGGCGGAATCGGCGGCAGCGGCGGCGCGGCGCCTCAATACCGGCTGCGAGGTAGAGGTCATCGCCTCGCGTCTCGAGGGAGATGCACTCGCGCGTTCGGTAACGGCGGCGGAGGTCGTGCTTGACTGCACGGACCGCTTTTCCAGTCGCTATGCCATCAATCGTGCTTGCGTTGCGGCACAGACACCACTGGTCTCGGGCGCGGCGATTCGCTTCTCGGGGCAGTTGGCGGTCTTCGATACGCGTGATGCCAATTCGCCCTGCTACGCCTGCGTGTATGGCGAGGATGGCGACGACGATGCGCTACGCTGCGCCGAAAACGGGGTGGTTGCGCCATTGGTGGGCGTCATCGGTACGTTTCAGGCGCTCGAAGCACTCAAGTTGCTCGCCGGTGTTGGGAGAGCGCATCGCGGGCTGGCGACTTTCGACGCACTGAGCGGCGAATGGCGTCGATTCAAGGTCGGGCGCGATCCGGGTTGTCCCGTTTGCGGTTCCTCGGTATAGGTGCCGTCAGCTCTGACTTGAGTCTTGACAATGCGTATGTCGTCGGCGAATGGCAACGGGTGGGCATAAATGCGCAGGCAATGTGGAAACGCTGTTCGTTAATGCCCGCTGAGCTCTCGCTCATCCTATACTTCGGGTAACATTCATTACGTCTTAGTCACACATCGCTCACCGAGTAGACGCGATAGCCATGGTTCGATGCACCAAGCCACTGACAGGAGGTCGGCGGGGTGTCTCGATTGTCGCGCGTAAACAAGGAGGCGAGAAATGAATAAATCCATCATCATTGGCGGTGCAATTGCGATAATGGGCGTTGCGGGAGGCGTCGCGATCGGAGCTTATCAAGGCAGTGACAACGGTCCCAAGTACGCCGATATCGTCAATGTCGAACCTATCGTCGAAACACGGCAAGTGCCACGTGAGGTCTGCCGCGATGTGACCGTCACCAAGCGCCGGCCCGTTGAGGATGAGAACCAGTTGGTGGGATCGGCTATCGGCGGGCTGGTGGGAGGCGTGGTCGGCAACCAAATCGGGGGTGGTAGCGGCAAGACATTGGCGACCGTGGCCGGTGCACTTGGCGGTGGCTACGCCGGAAACAAGGTGCAGGAACGCTTGCAAAATGGTGACACCTACACGACCACGCAGCAGCGATGCGAGACCGTGACCGATACGCAAAAAGAAACCGTGGGCTTTAAGGTTCAGTACCGGACGAATGGCCAGGTGCATGAAGCCAAGCTTGACGAAAGGCCCGGCGGTGAGCGTGTCTTGATGCGCGATGGAAAGCCACGCTGGGGAGAAGTGTCAGCGTCATGAGGCGCCGATGCTAGTCGCGGTATGTAATGCGCCCGGCTTGATGCCAAGCCGGGCGCTGTCGTGCGTAGCGTGAGAAGCCGTTAGAACGTGTTTCTTCAGAGTTCGAAGGTGGGCAGCTTGCGCGCTACCTTGACCTTCTCGAGCTTGGCTACCTTGGGCAGACCGTTCTCGAACGGTGGGAAATCTTCGCCCTGGATCAACGGTGAAAGATAACGCCGGCCCGCCTCCGTAATGCCAAACCCGTCCTCGCGAATGTACTCGCGAGGCATGAACTTTTCCTTGTTGGCGACTTCCGCCAGCGGCGCCGCCTCGATTCGCCATTCGTAAGGCGTTTCGCTGACGCGCTTGATGGTCGGCATCATGGCGTTCTTGCCGTCCAAGGCTAGCTCGACGGCCTTTTGGCCCACGGCATAAGCTTGCTCGACATCGGTCTTGGAAGCCAAGTGGCGAGCTGCGCGCTGCAGGTAGTCGGCGACCGCCCAGTGATACTTGTAGCCCAGATCCTGCTTGACCATTCCCGCGAGCGTCGGCGCCACGCCGCCTAGCTGGCGATGGCCGAAGGCGTCGGTATTGCCGGCGTCGGCGAGGAAGGTACCATCTTCGTAGCGCGCACCCTCGGAGACGACGATGACGCAGTAGCCGTATTGCTTGACGGCCTCATCGACGCGTTGCATGACCTGCGCGCGCTGGAAGGGCAGCTCGGGGAAGATGACCAGATGGGGCGGCTCGCCTTCACCATTGCCTGCCAGCGCGCCGGCCGCAGCGATCCAGCCGGCATGGCGCCCCATGACCTCGAGCACGAAGACCTTGGTGGAAGTGGCGCACATCGAGGCGATGTCCAGTGAGGTTTCGAGGGTCGAGGTGGCGATGTATTTGGCGACGCTGCCGAAGCCCGGCGAGTTGTCGGTGATCGGCAGGTCGTTATCGACGGTCTTGGGCACGTGAATCGCGGTTAATGGGTAGCCCATCTTCTCGGAGAGCTGCGAGACCTTGAGGCAGGTGTCGGCGCTGTCGCCGCCGCCATTGTAGAAGAAGTAGCGGATGTCATGCGCCTTGAAGACTTCGATGAGACGCTCGTATTGCGTGCGGTGGGTCTCGATGTCCTTGAGTTTGTAGCGGCAGGAGCCGAACGCGCCGCCCGGCGTGTGGCGCAGCGCAGCGATGGCGTCGTCGCTTTCCTGGGAGACATCGATCAAATCCTCGGTCAAGGCACCGATGATGCCGTTATGGCCGGCGTAGACCTTGCCGATACGGTCCGAGTGACGACGGCAGGTTTCGATGACGCCGCAGGCGCTGGCGTTGATGACGGCGGTGACGCCACCGGATTGGGCGTAAAAGGCATTGTGCTGGGCCATGGGGCTTCTCGTGCTCCTGAGTCTGGGCGCATGAATGGGCGAATGATAGCGGACATCGGCCTGTGATGCCTATGCCAAGGCGTTCGGCTGGTGGGTCGCGCGGCGCCATGCTAGTCTCGCGGCATCATGGCAGGAGGCTTAGATGCACGTCCATATTTTAGGGGTTTGCGGTACGTTCATGGGCAGTCTGGCGCGCTTGGCCAATGCCCTTGGTCATCATGTCAGCGGCTCGGATGCCAATGTATATCCACCGATGAGCACGCAGCTCGAGGAAGCGGGGATCGCGCTCTGTGAAGGCTATGCTGCCGACAACTTGGTGCCGCGCCCCGATGTGGTGATCATCGGTAATGCCCTGTCGCGCGGTAACCCCGAGGTAGAGGCGGTGCTGGACGCCAAATTGCCCTATGTGTCGGGGCCGCAATGGCTGGCCGAGCACGTCTTGCCTGGGCGGCAAGTGGTGGCGGTGGCGGGCACCCATGGGAAGACCACGACTGCCAGTTTGTTGACGTGGATCATGGAAGCGACCGGACACGCGCCGGGCTTCTTGATCGGCGGCGTGCCCCGCAACCTGGGCGTGTCTTCACGGCTGGGGGAGGCGGGAGCGCCTTTCGTGGTCGAGGCGGATGAATACGATACGGCATTCTTCGACAAGCGCTCCAAGTTCGTCCACTACCGCCCGGATATCGCGGTGCTGGGCAATCTCGAGTTCGATCACGCGGATATTTTTCCCGACCTGGCGGCTATCGAGCGTCAGTTTCATCATCTGGTGCGCACCGTGCCCGGTAATGGACAGTTGGTCGTGGCGGCTGGGGAACCGGCGCTCGAGCGTGTGCTGGCGCAAGGCTGCTGGAGCCCCGTTGTGCGCTTCGGTGATACCGACAGAGCGCACTGGCAGTGGCGATTGGAGAGCGCCGACGGAAGGTGCTTCGAGGTACGCCACGGCGAGTGTGCCGCGCGTGTCGACTGGTCGCTGAGCGGGCGTCATAACGTTGCCAATGCGGTGGCGGCTCTGGCAGCGGCAGCGGCCTGCGGTGTAGGGCTGGAAGAGGGCGCAGCGGCGTTATCGCGTTTCGAGTCGCCCCGGCGGCGTCAGGAAGTGCGCGGTGAGATCGGCGGTATTCAGGTGATTGATGACTTCGCCCACCATCCCACGGCTATCGCCGCCACGCTCGAAGGCCTGGGGGCAGGAACGCACCCGGGGCGTTTGCTGGCGGTGATCGAGCCACGCTCCAATACCATGCGTCTAGGGGCCATGCGCGAACGTTTGCCGACAAGTGTCGCGGCGGCGGATCGCGTCTGGTGGTACCAGCCGCCGACGCTGTCATGGTCGTTGGACGTCTTGGCCGACGCCTGCCCCGTGCCCGCGGCGGTATGCGATGACATCGACACACTAGTAGCTGCGGTGATCGCCGATGCCATGCCGGGGGATCGTGTCGTGGTGATGTCGAACGGCGCTTTCGAGGGCATCCACGAGAAATTGCTTGCGGCTCTGGAGGTTCGGCATGGCGGATGAGGCGGCGTTCGAGAAACCCGTGACGGTGGCGTTGACGGGGGCTTCCGGCGCGCAATACGGATTGCGACTCATCGATTGCCTGGTGGCGGCTCGCCATCAGGTCCTGGTGTTGATCTCCAAGGCGGCGCAGATGGTGATCGCCACCGAGACCGATGTGAGCTTGCCGTCGAATCCCGAACGTCTGAGCGTGGCGTTGACAGAGCGAAGCGGCGCCGCACCGGGCCAGATTCGCTGCTTCGGCCGTGAGGACTGGATGGCCCCCGTGGCCTCGGGGTCCGGCGCGCCGAGCGCCATGGTGATCTGCCCCTGTTCGACCGGCACCCTGTCAGCGGTCGCCACGGGCGCGAGCAACAACCTGATCGAGCGTGCCGCAGACGTGGCACTCAAGGAGCGTCGCCAGCTCATTCTCGTGCCTCGCGAGACGCCGTTTTCGGCCATCCATCTCGAGCACATGCTGACGCTGACCCGCATGGGCGCGGTGATACTCCCCGCAGCACCGGGGTTCTATCACCGTCCGCAGACACTCGATGACATGATCGACTTCATCGTGGCGCGGATTCTCAATCAACTGGGCATCGCTCACACGCTGATGCCGCGCTGGGGGGAGTCGACATGATCAACCTGTCGGTACTGTCGGTGTTCGTGCCGACATTTTTCATGGTCTCGTTGACGCCGGGCATGTGCATGACGCTTTCCATGACGCTGGGCATGACGATAGGCGTGCGCCGTGCCATGTGGATGATGCTCGGCGAATTGGTGGGTGTCGGCCTGGTGGCGGTCTCGGCGGTGGTCGGCGTGGCGACGCTAATGCTGCGTTATCCCGAGATATTCGCGGCCTTCAAGTGGCTCGGAGGCGCTTACCTGATCTATCTCGGCGTGATGATGTGGCGCTCCAAGGGGCGCATGGCGATTCCCGACGCCAGCGATGCCACGCCCAGCGTGATGCCGCTGCAATTGGTGGTTCAGGGCTTCGTCACGGCGGTCGCCAACCCCAAGGGCTGGGCGTTCTTCATCGCACTGCTGCCGCCCTTCCTGGACGCTGGCCGGCCGATGGCACCGCAACTGGTCTTGCTGGTGGGAATCATTCTCACCCTGGAACTGACCTGCTTGTTGATCTATGCCGGTGGCGGCCGCACCGCCAGCCGCTTCCTGCGTCGCGACGGCAATGTGCGCTTGCTGAATCGGGTGGCGGGGAGCCTGATGATGGGCGTCGGCGTGTGGCTGGCGATCGGCTGAGTCGGGTGTCGATAAGCGGCACTTAGATATGGGGGAGCCATATGATGCGCGTGGTCAGTAGCGCCAGAGAGGCTACTGTAAGCCATCCCCACGGGCAGGGGGTCAGAGGCCTATGCTCGAAGCGTTGATAGCTGAGCCGTGTTATAGCGCATACGACCAATCCGAGTAGAGCACCGCCGATCAGGTCACTGGTCCAATGCACACCCAGAACAAGGCGTGATAAGGCCATCGGAAGACACGCCAGCGTTGCTCCCCAGTATACCCACATTCGCCGTTTCGCGGGCAGTGCCTCGGCGGTGAACGCCGCTGCGAGGCCAATTAGCACGATACTCGTCGAAGTGTGGGCGCTGGGGTAGGAAAATGAGCCCGTGAGATAGTCCGGTGTGTCGGGGCGAATGCGACCGGCAAGATGCTTGAAGATCAGGTTGGCAAATCCGCCCCCCACCAGTGCGCTACTGATATGCAGGAAGGCCGCGATACGCCGCGAAAATAACAGCCACGCCAGCCATGGCAGGGTTAGTGCGATGATGCCCAGCATATCGCCGATCAGCGCCATGATATTGCTGGCAGTCTGCAACCAGCTGTTTGTCAGAGAGGCCAGCAATGTCCGGATTTGTCGGTCCATCGGCAAGGAAGGATTGCCATGCTCGAGCACCCAGAGCGTCCACCCGCATAGGGCGACCAAGCTGCCGACGAGAAGGGCGAGAGAGGCCAGAGGGATTTCGTTGCGTGGGTGGGCGCCGCTCAAAGCGAGCCATAGGCGTCGGCGACGTGGCGTTTCACGGGACAATCGGGCCAGGCGCATGTAAACCCAGCCACCGCGCCCGAGTTGATGGCGCAACCAGGAAAATCCCACTCCCAGGATAATCAGCATGAGCCCTAGTGCGATGAGCCACCGTTCACCGCTCGAGGGCAGGGCGAGCAACTTGTCCCAGGAATGGCCGAGTAGATAGCCGGGCAGCAGGTAGACCGGGGCCCATAGCAGGGCAGAGGCGATATTGACGGCGGCAAAACGCCATGCCGGCATGTTCAGCATGCCAGCTACCATCGGGACGATGGGACGTACCGGCCCCACGAAACGGCCGATAAGGATGGAAAAGTCCCCATAGCGCTTGAAGAACATGATACCCCGCGCCAACCATTCGGGATGTCGCGTAAATGGCCATAGCCGATGCACGCGTTCGCGTTGACGATGACCCAGCCAGAAGCTCAGCCCATCGCCGATGACCGCGCCCACGAAAGCCGCTGCCAGCAATAAGGGCAGGGACAGGTGCTGGTGGCCGGCCAGTGATGCGGTGGCAGTGAGCAAGACAACGCCCGGCACCAAAAGGCCGATCACGGCGAGCGACTCGCAGAGTGCGACGAGCAAGACAATCAATAACAGCAATGTCGGGGATGGCGCGAGTTGGTAGAGCCACTCGGTCACGTTCAAGTATCCGGTTCCTGCAAGTTGAATCCGCGCCTGATTAGTCGTTGCTCGAAGCGTTCGGCGCCCTCGTCATCCGTCAGACGGCAGATGCGGATCTGGGCTTCGATAACGCCGATCTCGGGAAGCGGGGTTTCCCCGAGCGCATGCGTCAAGCGCTCGCGGACGATCAAGGCGCCAGCGTCCCCCGCGTCGGCAAGCAGCAGCCAAAAGACGCTATGGCGATACCGACCCAGGGCATCACCACGGCGAGAGTTGCGTTGTACCACCTGACAGAAGTTCGTCAAGAGCGTGTCTTGTGCCGTTTGGCCGAACTGCTCGTTGGCCATGTCGAGTTGGGGTAGATGAATGACCAGTGCACTGAGCGATTGGTTCAACGCGCGGGCGCGAGCGACCTCGGCGATAAGTCGTCCGCTGAGGGCATCGCGCGATAGTATGCCACTTTGCGTATCGAGCTGGTCGGTGTTCTTGAGCAGGCGGGCCTGTTGCATGTACCACCCTAGAGGCAGTATCGAGATGATGACTAGCGTGAAGTACTGCAGACCGCCGGCTGGCGTCGATAGCACAGGGTTGATCAGGAACAGCCACATGGGGGCGAGCAATACATTGAGGAGTAGCGCAGCACCAGGCGGTAATAGCAGCGTAGCGAGTATCGGAGGGACCCCCATCCAAAGCGCGCTGGACGCCTCGAGGTAAGGCGCTTCCACGGCAATCGCCAAGTAGCCGCTGATCAGCACCAGATAGGCCGGCCATCGACGGGTGTATGCGTTTTCCGCCATCAGGGCAGCGATAGAGGCCATGATCGTCAATATCGTGATCGGCAGGATGCGTGGGTAATGGCCCAACAGGTAGTGCCAGGCCGCAAGGCTGGCGAGCACGAGCGCCCCGCAGGCATAGGCCATGGCGTGCAGGCGTGACGACGCGAGACGCTCAGGCATGGTCGGTTGTCTCCTGTCGGAAATCCAGGCCGCTGGTTTGCATCGAGAGCTCATGGCCTAGTGTGACCGGGTCGAGATCGGGGGCAACGGGCGCGATGCGTATACGGCAGTGCCCCTGAAGCTCGGTCGAGACCGCGTCACGACGTGAGGCGGCGTGTTGCTCGTCCTTCGAAATCAGCAATACCGCGAAGGTCTGCGCATCTACGCGGTAACATCCCTCGAAGGCGTGGGTAAGCGCGGCCAGGCGGTCTTTAAGGTGTCGCCGAACGTTGCGACTACGTTGATGGGGGCGTATTACGAGCAGTTCAGCGTAGACGTTTTCACGTTGGTGCCGCGACGATTCGATGACCAAGTCCTGACGAAGGCGGTTGAGCGACCACAGCGGATCTCCCGGAGTGAGACGGTGGCGGCGTTCCAGCTCCTGGCGTAAGCGGTTGTGTTCGATGGCCTTGGCAAGCCCCAATGCCATGAGGGCAGCAAGCAGCGCGCCGCTCAAGGCGGCTTGTGCCACGCCAAGGGGGGCTTGAATGTGCCACCAGCTGAGTGCGGCGGCCAACAGGAGCGTATAGCGCATGGCCCGGGGTTGCGGTGCGAGCAGCATGATCGGCCATAGCCATACGCCGATGGCGTACTTCATGGGCGCATGCCAGAGCAGCGTCAGCAGGAGCAAGGCACACAAGGGGACCGCCAATGCCCAGACACGGCGTGACAAGTGATGCCATACAAGCGTCGTCAACACGATAATGGCGGCGATGAGAAGGCCTTGCGTGATCGGGTCGTCTTCTGTCCAGGCGATGATGGTCATCAGTCCCGCGCCCAGCAGGAAAAGCCCGGTGAGAGGTGTTTTGTATTTGCTCTGCATGGTGCCGTATAGTGATTCCTTTCCCAACGGTGCCGGCAGTATAGCCGTTGCACCTCTGACGTCATGCTTCGGAAAGCACCGATTATCATATGCTTCCCGGCGGATACCCAGGAGAAAATTGCTCGCATGGCCCTTGAAATTTCCGAGTCCGAGATCGCCGACGTCGATGCTTACATGCATGGGGTGGGCGAACGAGCGCGTAGTGCGTCACGCGTACTGGCCCGAGCCACTACCGCGCAAAAGAACCGTGCGCTACTCGCCATTGCGACGGCTCTGGACGAGGCGCGCGATGAATTGGAAACCGCCAATCGCCGTGATCTGGAGGCGGGCCGCAACAACGGGCTTGACGAGGCGCTGCTGGACCGCTTGGCGCTGACCTCGACGCGTATCGACGCGATGATCGAAGGCTTGCGTCAAGTGGCCGCCTTACCTGATCCGGTCGGGGAAATTCGTGATATGCGCTATCTGCCTTCGGGGTTGCAAGTGGGCAAGATGCGCGTCGCGCTGGGCGTGGTGGGCATCGTCTACGAATCGCGCCCCAACGTGACCGTGGATGCCGCGAGTCTGTGCTTGAAATCAGGTAATGCCACGATCCTGCGCGGCGGCTCCGAGGCAATTCACTCCAACCGGGCCATTGCCGCCTGTATTCGGCAGGGGCTCAGGATAGCAGAGCTCGACGAGGCCTGCGTGCAAGTCGTGGCGACGACCGACCGTGCAGCGGTCGGCGCATTGATCGCCATGCCGGAGTTCGTCGATGTCATCGTGCCGCGTGGTGGAAAGGGCCTGATCGAGCGCATTTCGCGAGACGCGCGCGTGCCGGTGATCAAACATCTCGATGGCATTTGCCATGTGTATGTTGACCAGGCCGCCGATCCGGCCAAGGCCGTAGCCATTGCCGACAACGCCAAGACCCAGCGCTACTCGCCCTGCAATGCCATGGAAACGCTACTGGTGCATGCCGAAGCAGCGCCCCGAGTCCTGCCCGAGTTGGCCGACATTTATCGCCGCAAGGGTGTCGAGATGCGTGGATGCGAACGGACGCGGGCGTGGGTGGCGGACACCGTCGCCGTGACCGAGGACGATTGGCATAGCGAATATCTGGCGCCGATCGTGGCGATTCGTGTGGTCGATACGTTGGAAGAGGCGATCATGCACATCAATACCTATGGCTCGCACCATACCGATGCCATCGTCACCGAGAACCTGACCGACGCGCGGCGCTTTCTGGCCGAGGTCGACTCCAGCTCGGTCATGGTCAATGCCTCGACGCGTTTCGCCGACGGCTTCGAATTCGGGCTAGGGGCTGAGATCGGCATCTCCACCGATAAGCTGCACGCGCGCGGGCCCGTCGGCCTGGAAGGCCTCACCAGCGAGAAGTACATCGTATATGGCGATGGCCATGTGCGTAGCTGAGCGCCCGCCGCGTGTCGCGATGCTGGGCGGTACCTTCGATCCTGTGCACGTGGGGCATCTGCGTAGTGCCATCGAGCTGCGCGAAGCCTTGTCACTCGATAGCGTTCACATGGTCCCGGCGCGAGTGCCGCCGCATCGCGCTACGCCTGGCGTCGATGCCGAGCAGCGCATGACCATGCTGGCGCTGGGCATCGCCGACACTCCGGGCCTTTACGTGGATGACCGCGAGATTCGCCGCGAGGGGCCTTCCTATTCCACCGCGACCCTGGCGTCCTTGCGAGAAGAACTGGGCACGCAGGCGCGCCTGGTCATGGCGCTGGGGTACGACGCCTATCGGCACTTGGCCGAGTGGCATGAGCCGTCGCGGCTTTTCGAGCTCGCGCACGTCGTCGTCATCGATCGTCCTGATCACCAACAGCGGCTTCCGGCGGCACTCGAGGCGCTGGTCGAAGGTCGTGAAGTAAAAAACGTCGATACGTTGATGCAATCGCCTGCGGGGGGCTTGCTGCATCTGAGCCTGCCCACGCGCATCGCGATTTCGGCCACGGCGATTCGTGCGCGCTTGCAACGCGGTGAAAGCGTACGTTACCTGCTGCCCGATGCAGTGGAGCGCTATCTTCTGGCGCGTCGTCTTTATCGATGATGTCGTCATCAATCAATGCATAGGGCCGGCGAGTGGTGAGGCCACCCATAGGCCTTTTTAACCTTGCCTCTGGTGGTTTGGTGTCAGCGCGGTAGAATGCGGGCCTTGCCCGAAGGGGTATGACATATGAACGAGGAGCTATGCAGACTGAAGCACTCAAAACGCTGGTAATGGAAACGCTCGAGGAACTCAAGGCGCATGATGTTGCCGAACTCGACGTCGCCTCGTTGACTAGCGTTACCGACACCATGATTGTCGCGAGCGGTACATCGAGCCGACATATCGGCGCTTTGGCCGAGAGCGTGGTGGAGAAAGTCAAGGAAGCGGGATGCCGCCCTTTGGGTATCGAAGGGCACCAGGGGAGCGATTGGGTCCTGGTTGATTTGGGCGATCTCGTGGTCCACGTCATGCTGCCCGAGACCCGTCAGCTATACGATCTTGAGCGCTTGTGGTCGGACCTGCCCAGCGACGGGGTATCCGTGGAGGGCGCGCTTGGCGAGGTGCGTGGATGAAGCTTCGCGTTCTCGCCGTGGGGACTCGCATGCCCGACTGGGTCACGCAGGGCGTCGATGAATATCTAAAGCGATTGCCGCGTGATTTCAGTGTGGACATCGTCGAGATTGCGCCCGGCAAGCGGGGCAAGAACGCCGATGTGGCGCGTGCGATCCAGGGCGAAGGCGATGCCATGCTGGCGAAGCTGCGCGATCAGGAGCGTGTCATCGCATTGGATGTCGAGGGTCGAAGTTGGAGTACCGAACGATTGGCCGCCAACGCCGAGCAATGGCGTCAAGATGGGCGCGATATAGCATGCCTGGTGGGCGGGCCCGACGGGCTCGACCCGCGGCTGATGGCGCGCGCCGAGCAACGCTGGTCGCTCTCGGCATTGACGTTGCCGCATCCGCTGGTGCGCATACTGCTGGCCGAACAGCTCTATCGCGCCTGGACCTTGTTGGCCGGCCATCCCTACCACCGATGAGCGCAGAGATTCGCTCCCTTCTCCGCCGCCACTTGCCACCTTCCCGCCTGTTATCGGGGATTCATGCGTAAACGACGCGATCCAATCAAGGATACCGCCCGAGAAGTCCGTTTATTCCGGGCTCGCTCGCTAATGGCGGCCCTGTTCGTATTGCTGATGGCCGGTGGTCTGGGGGCTCGTCTTTTTTATCTTCAGGTCGTCCAGCATGATGTCTTCGCCACGCGTTCAGAGAACAACCGCGTGCGTGTCGAGCCGTTACCCCCGACACGGGGGCTTATCTATGACCGCCAGGGGAAGCCGTTAGCTCAGAATCGCCCGACCTTCAACCTGACCATCGTGCGTGAGCGGGTCGGGGATATCGACGCTACACTCGAGCGATTGGTGGATATCCTGGAGTTGGACGAAACGCAGGTCGAGACGTTTCGCAAGCGCTCGCGTCAGCGCCAGAGACCTTATCAGCCGGCCCTGCTGATGAGCGATCTGAGCGAACGCCAGATTGCACGATTGGCTGTCAACCGGTATCGGCTCCCGGGGATCGAGGTCGAGGCGCAATGGCTGCGTCACTACCCCAATCCCAAGATCATGTCGCACGTGCTGGGTTATGTGGGGCGGATCAACGAGGAAGAACTTGCTTCGCTCGATAGCGGTAACTATGCCGGCACGCACTATATCGGCAAGACCGGTATCGAGAAAGAATACGAACAAGCGCTGCATGGGCAGGCCGGCCTGCGCAAGGTGGAAACCAACGCCCGTGGCCGCGTGCTGCGTGAGCTCGCGCGTACGCCACCAGAGCCAGGCAAGGACGTGACGCTGACCATCGATACGCGCTTGCAAAAACTGGCTTACAAACTGCTGGGGGATCACCGTGGCTCCATCGTCGCTATCCAGCCCCAAACTGGCGATATTCTAGCGATGGTGTCCGCACCGGGCTTCGATTCCAATAAGTTCGTGACCGGTATTTCATATGAAGATTACCGTGCGCTGCGGCAAAACCCCGACTTACCCTTGTTCAATCGTGCCGCACGTGGCCAGTATCCGATCGGCTCCACCATCAAGCCCTTCGAAGCCTTGGCGGCGCTACAAAACGAGGTTGTAACGCCGCAGGAAATTATCTACGACCCTGGGTATTACAAATTGCCTAATGGGACACGCCGTTATCGCAATTGGTTGCGTTGGGGACATGGGCGTGTCGACATGGAGCGGGCTCTGGCCGTTTCCAATAACACCTATTTCTATACTATGGCGCACCGCCTTGGGATCGATGCGTTCTCCGATTTCATGCATAAATTTGGTTTTGGAGAAGTGACTTCCCTGGACGTACAAGGTGCCTTACCAGGTGTGGTGCCGTCGCGTGAGTGGAAACGCAAGAAATACGGCCAGGTCTGGTATCCCGGCGAGACGCTGTCGGCGGGTATCGGACAAGGCTACTGGATGGTCACGCCTTTGCAACTTGCCACTGCCGTGGCGACGCTTGCCAACCGCGGACATTGGGTGCGTCCCCATCTGGCCAAGCGCGTTGGCAAGAAGGAAATCGAACCTCCTTTTGCCAATACCAAGCCCGATATAGAGCTTGCCAAGGATCGTTGGTGGGATATCGTCTTCAGTGGCATGCGCAAAGTGGTCAGTGGGCAAGAAGGGACCGCTCGTCATATCGGCGTGGGCTTGAAATATAAAATGGCGGGCAAATCGGGTACGGCACAAGTCTTCTCGTTGGACAAAAACGAGGAATACAACGCCGATGAACTCCGGGAACGCTTACGTGACCACGCCCTGTTTATAGCGTTTGCACCGATTGACGATCCGCAGATCGCCATCGCCGTCATCGTCGAGAACGCGGGGGGCGGAAGCTCACACGCCGCTGGACTGGCACGTGCTCTGGCAGATGAGTGGATATTGTCTGATGATGAGAATACCCATCAAGGCGAGAAACTGATCGAGGAGGGCGTCGAAGTTGAAGGGACTTGAATGGCGCCGCATCATGACTAGATCGTCCTATGACATGGGGCGTAAACGCTCTATATGGACGCGTCTTCATCTCGACCCCTGGTTGTTGCTGCTGCTGTTAACGCTGATGGGGGCGGGGTTGGTCGTGCTCTATAGTGCGAGTGGGATGAATGCATCGGTGGTGATAGGGCAAGTGGCTCGCTTTGGTGTCGCCTTGGCCTCAATGTTTGTCATTGCTCAGTTTTCGCCGAGCACGTTATGCCGTTGGACCCCCCTCGGTTATATCACGGGAGTAGCTATGCTCGTGGCGGTTGAGGTGATGGGTGACATGGGAATGGGGGCGCAGCGTTGGCTGGAAATCCCTGGAGTCATCCGTTTTCAGCCATCCGAGTTGATGAAGCTGGCGGTTCCCATGATGGTGGCGGCGTATCTCTATAAACGTGTGTTACCCCCCAATGCTCGCGATCTGTTGGTGTGTGGCCTGATTATCGGTGTGCCGGTGCTGTTGATCATGCGTCAACCTGACCTGGGGACATCACTGCTGGTGGCGTGCTCTGCGGTGTTCGTCATCTTTCTAGCGGGGTTGTCTTGGCGAGTGATCGGATTGCTTGCCGTGCTGGTGGCGTCGGCGTTACCGCTATTGTGGTTCAACATGCATGAATACCAACGCCAACGCGTATTGACCTTCCTCAATCCTGAAAGCGATCCGTTGGGGGCAGGCTGGAATATCATCCAGTCGAAAACCGCCATCGGCAGCGGGGGTGTCTTCGGCAAAGGCTGGGGGTTGGGGACGCAATCTCAGCTGGAGTTTCTTCCCGAGCGCCACACAGACTTCATTGGCGCTGTGCTGGGGGAAGAGTGGGGGCTGATCGGCATGCTGACATTCCTGGCTCTCTACGTTCTCATCGTCGGGCGTGGGCTCTTCTTGTCCAATACCGCTCAGGATACGTTCGGGCGCCTGGTTGGTGGCAGCATCGTGCTGACGTTTTTCCTTTATGTGTTTGTCAATATCGGCATGGTCAGCGGTATTCTGCCCATCGTCGGGGTGCCGTTACCGTTGGTCAGTTTCGGCGGTACATCCAGCGTGACCTTACTACTTGGTTTCGGTATCCTCATGTCCGTTCACACCCATTGGCGGTTGTTGCCGCGCTAGGAATGGCGCGATGAGAAAAGAGTTGACGACGGCTCAGGGCCAAGGAGTCAGAGCTTGATGAAGTGGAGTGGTACACGTTTGCATTGGCAAAAGCTTGGCTTGGCGCTATTGCTATGCGGGGTGAGCCTGCCCCCGGTGGCATACGCTGCCGAGGATTTCGATCCCACTTCGCATGCGGATATCCAGCGGTGGGTCGATGACGTATCGGGCCCCGATGTTTCCCGCGATGCGGTGATGCAGGCATTGCGTCACGCCCAGTTTAGCCAGGAGGTGTTGGATGCCATGCAGGGAGCGGTCGAGCGCCGCTTGAACTGGCATGAGTATCGCGACATCTTCGTGCAACCAGAGCGTGCCCGTGAAGGCGTTGCGTTCATTCGCGAGCACCGTGATGCCTTCGCGCGTGCCGAACGCGAATACGGCGTGCCGCCCGCTTATATTGCCGCGATCATCGGTGTCGAGACGAACTATGGGCAGTATAAAGGTGATCATCGCGTCCTCGATTCACTTGCCACGCTGGCCTTTTACCACCCTTCACGAGGCGAATTTTTCCGTGGTGAACTGGCGGCGTTTCTCGACATTACGTTGGATCAAGGCATTTCCCCGGAAGCACCCAAGGGCTCCTATGCCGGCGCCATGGGCTACCCACAGTTTATCCCGACGAGTTACCAGGCTTATGCGGTCGATTTCAATGCGGATGGGAAGCGCGATCTGTGGACCGACCCCGTCGACGCGATCGGCAGCGTGGGTAATTACTTCGCCGAGCATGGGTGGCGCCGGGGCGCACCGGTGGTGACGCCTGCCGATGGCCCTGAGACGCCACCGCACTCGATTGACTTCAACCGCACGCGTGAGCCTTACGTAAAAGTGGCGCGTTTGGCCGATGTCGGTGTGCATCCACGTGGTAAGCTCGAGAGGTCGAATGTCATTCCTTTATCCTTGGCACTCGAGTCGGGCGAGTATCGCTACGCGTTGGGACACGAGAACTTCTATGTCATCACGCGTTATAACCACAGCTATCTGTATGCGATGGCCGTCACCGAGCTTGCGTCGCGTATTCAGGCATCTCTCGACGAGGTGGACTGATGAGAGTCGGTGGGGTGTTGGTGTGTGCCTTGATGCTGTTGATGGCAGGATGTGCGAGTGATCGTGGTGGCCGCTATGCGCAGCAAAACGATGCGTATCCGGACGCGCCACCGGATGTGTCTCAGGTGCCGGATGCGGTTCCCAAGGTCGAGCCGCTGGCCGAGAGCGGTAATCGCGCCACCTATGAAGTATGGGGTGAAACCTATCATGTCTTGTCCGACGCCAGTGGCTATGAGGCGGAAGGCAAGGCCTCTTGGTATGGCACCAAGTTCCAGGGTTATGACACCGCCAGTGGCGAGCCCTACGATATGTACAAGATGTCGGCGGCCCACCGAACACTGCCGCTGCCGACCTATGCACGCGTGACCAATCTCGATAACGGACGTGACGTCATCGTGCGAATCAATGATCGAGGCCCGTTTCATGGTGATCGATTGATTGATCTCTCCTATGCGGCGGCGGCGCGCCTCAAGATTCTCAAGGCGGGTACGGGGCATGTGCGCGTTGAAGCTATTGACCCCAGGCAGTGGGCCGAGCAGCATAAGCGCACTATGTCCTCGACCGCGAAAGGTGATATGGTCGCGTCCTCCGGCGTCCCTGCTCAAGACACAATACAAAACGCAGATAATAAAGCCTCGTTTGCCGGAGCGCCCGGGCAAGATCCTGTCACCGAACGCCAAGGGGGCATGCAGCAGTATGTTCAGGTCGCGGCACTGAGTTCTGCGGCCCGAGCCAAGGCGCTGGAAATGCGCTTGCAAGCACAAGTATCGCGTCCCGTACGCATACGGAGGAAGGCGTCACTGTATCGCGTCCAGGTAGGTCCTGTGCGTGATACTTCGCAACTCGATTCCATCAAAGCGGAATTGCAAGCGGCGGGATTTGACCAGCCGTTTGTGGTTTCCGCTACCGAGTAACCCCGCTTAGCGAGAAACGTTGTCATGAGAGTGTTCGCCCGATCATTATTGTTATATGTCGTCTTGCTGGTCACGCTATGCGTTGGCGGCCTCCTTCCCACGGTGCAGGCCAAGTCCCTACCGCAGCCATCGCCGGTCCCGTCTTCGATGGTGCCTTCGCCACCCCAATTGTCGGCAACCGCTTGGGTGTTGATGGATGCCAATAGCGGCAAGATACTCGTCGAGCATAATGCCGATAAAGAATTGCCGCCTGCCAGTCTTACCAAGATGATGACGGCCTATATCGTCGAACGTGAAATCGATGCCGGCAATATCAGTGGCGACGAAAAAGCGACGATCAGCGAGCATGCTTGGCGTACGGGTGGCTCGCGGATGTTTCTCAAGCCGGGCAGCAAGGTGACGATTAATGACCTGCTGCACGGCGTAGTGATTCAGTCGGGTAACGATGCCAGTGTCGCGTTGGCTGAACATATCGCGGGTAGCGAGGGAGCCTTTGCTGACCTGATGAATCAGCAAGCCGCGCGTATGAATCTCAAGCATACGCACTTCATGAACCCTACTGGTTTGCCACACGACGATCATTACTCGTCGGCACATGACCTGGCGGTCATCGCGCAGCACATCATCAAGGATTATCCCGACCACTATGAAATGTATTCGGAAAAGTACTTTACGTGGAACGATATCCGTCAACCCAACCGCAACCGTCTATTATGGCGTGATCCAAACGTCGATGGCTTGAAAACGGGGCATACTGAGGCTGCCGGCTATTGTCTGGTGGCGTCAGCAAAAGAAGATGGCACGCGTTTGATTGCGGTGGTCATGGGTACCGACTCCGACGAGGCACGGGCTCAAGAAACCCAGAAGCTGCTCAGTTATGGCTTTCGCTTCTTCGAGACTCAGAAGCTCTATAAAAGTGGCGCAGTACTCAACAAGCCGCGTGTCTGGGGCGGCGAACAGGATACGCTCCGCTTGGGTGTGGCCAGTGATGTCTTTATAACGGTGCCGCGTGGTCGTATCGATGAGCTGAATGCTCAGTTGGATATCCGTAAAACCATCAACGCGCCGGTCGAGCAAGGAGAGCAGCTCGGCACATTGAAGATCAAGCTCGACGGAGAAGTGCTCGATGAACGGCCCCTGGTCGCATTGGAACCAGTCCCTGAAGGGGGTTTTTTCAAGCGGCTTTGGGATAGCGTGCTGCAATTCGTGTATGGATTCTTCGACTGACCAGGGATGGGGGCTCGCCAGGGGTGAAGCGGTTCGGCGGCTTCGCCCTTGGTCGCGAAGTCAAGGTTGAGTAGAATACTCGGAAATATCATGCCGTGCCCATGCGAGGCCGTTCTCCATGCAACAGACTTCACCAATCGAGCAGGGTGCGTCGCAACGAGCACCCAAGATCGAATTTCCCTGTCAGTATCCCATCAAGATCGTCGGTGACGCGGCTCCGGATTTCAAGGCTAGCGTGGTCGATATCGTCGAGCAGCATTCGCCAGGCTTCGACCGTCGCAGTGTGCGCATGGTCGATAGTCGCAATGGCCGCTTTCAATCCGTGCGTGTGGTCATTCATGCCACCGGGCAAGATCAGCTCAATGCACTGTTCCATTCGCTGAAAGCGACGGGCCGTGTGCATATGGTGCTGTAGGTGGCGATGAGCGAGGACCGCTCGGCGGTGCAGCTGCATCGTCTTGGGCGTCGCGCCTATGAGCCGGTGTGGCGGGCCATGCGCAAGCTCACCGACGAGCGTGATGCCGCAACGCCCGATCAATTCTGGCTGGTGGAGCACGAGCCGGTATTCACGCAGGGGCAGGCCGGCAAGCCCGAGCACCTGCTCATGCCGGGTGATATTCCTGTCGTCGCCACCGATCGTGGCGGGCAGGTGACGTATCATGGACCGGGCCAGGTCGTGCTTTATCCGTTGATCGATGTACGTCGTGCCAAGCTGGGCGTGCGTGAGTTGGTGTCGGCGCTCGAGGACACGACGATCGCGTTGCTGGCCGAGTATGACGTGGAGGCGTATGCGCGCCCTGACGCGCCGGGTGTCTATGTCGGCGAGGCCAAGATCGCCTCGCTAGGCTTGCGTATTCGGCGCGGCGCCAGCTTTCACGGCATTGCGCTCAACGTCGATGGCGACTTGTCCCCCTTCCAGCGCATCAATCCCTGTGGCTATGCCGGCATGAGCATGACGCGGCTTGCCGATTTGATCGACGCCTGTCCGGAGAGCGATACGGTCGCCGTCGAGCTGGCCGAGCGTCTGGCGCGAACGCTGGAACGAACGCTCGTGCCGGTTGCCCCCGAGAACGCCTGAACGCGCCGCCGTTGAGCGCTCTTCAAAATCGCCCAGCGTTGTCTCAATGAAAACGGCCCACCGTGTACGTAGTCCACGGTGGGCCGTTTGTCTTGGATAGCGAGGATAGCGTCGCGACTAGCCGACGTTGACGGCCGCGATGCGGTCGGGGTCGGGCGATTGACCGGGCACCTCAGCCGGGGCGGCCAGCCCCAGGTTGTTCTTCTCGAACACCCGGTCGGCGCGATAGCTGGAGCGCACCAACGGCCCCGACGGCACTTCCATGAACCCTTTTGCCAGGCCCTGCTGGCGATAGTGTTCGAATTCGTCGGGCGTCACCCAGCGTTCCACCGGCAGGTGGTTACGGGTCGGTTGCAGGTACTGACCCAGGGTCACGATGTCGACGCCGATGGCACGAAGGTCATCGAAAGTCTCGAGGATCTCTTCTTCGGTTTCACCGAGTCCCAGCATGATGCTGGTCTTGGTGATCACCTCGGGGCGGTAACGCTTGGCATGCGCCAGTACGTCGAGGGTCTTGCGATAACCGGCACGCGGGTCGCGCACGCGCCCGGTCAGGCGCTCCACGGTCTCGACGTTCTGGGCAAACACTTCCAGGCCGGAATCGACGACTCGCTCGACGGCACTGGGGATGCCGTCGAAGTCCGGTGTCAAGGCTTCCACCGCTACCTGGGGGGTGCGTGCCTTGATCGCACGAATGCAGTCGGCGTAGTGGCTAGCGCCCGCGTCGGGCAGGTCGTCGCGATCCACCGAGGTCAGTACCACATAACGCAGCCCCATCAGTTCCACCGACTCGGCGGTGTTCGCCGGTTCCTCGGGGTCTAGCCAGCCACGCGGGTTGCCGGTGTCGACGGCGCAGAAGCGGCAGGCCCGGGTACATACCGAGCCCATCAGCATGATGGTGGCAGTGCCGTTGCTCCAGCATTCACCCATGTTCGGACAGTGGGACTCGGCACAGACGGTGCTGAGCCGGTGCTCCTTCACGTTGCGCTTGACCGCCTCGAAGCGTTCGCCGCCGGGCATCTGGACGCGTAGCCATGAAGGCTTACGGCCGCCGACGCCATCTGCGGATTGCTCGCGTGACTTCATGCCATCTTTGATGGCGGCGATGCCCTGGTCGTTGCGGTATTTCTTGCCGCTGGTGACGCGTTGGGTAGGAGTGTCGCTCATAGCGTGAGCCTCTCTGCAAGCCGGCCGACGGCGTCGAGGCGACGCTACCACAGAACGAGGGGAAGGGCGTCGGTCGACGTTTCCGGGGGCCTGGCACGTCTGATTATGCGTGAATAGATATATCCAACATACCACAAAAGGCGTAGTGCTGGACAGGCTGTCAAAGGCGCGTCAGTGTCAAGGACGGTACCTGGCCGCATGCGATACCACGCCCGGCCGATGCCGGGCGTGTCGTATTGCGCAGGGGTGAGTCAGCGATGGGGATGTCACGCCTCGGGCATGGCACTCAACACCAGCTTGCCCGTGGTGTGGCCGGTTTCGAGGCGGCGGTGGGCTTCCCCGAGATTTGCCGGAGTCAATGGGCCGACGATATCGCTGAGTGTGCTGCGCAGATGACCGGCATTGAAGTGCTCGGCCAAGGTGGCCAGGATGCTGCCCTGGTGGGCGATATCAGCGCCGTGCAACGGCCGCGCGAACATGAATTCCCAACTAAAGGTCACCGCCTTGCCTTGCAGGGCGTTGAGGTCGACGCTCTTCTGGGTCTCGGCGATGGCCACGATATGGCCCAGGGGACGAATGAGCGTGGTCATGTTCTCCCAGTGGTCGCCGATATCGTGGCAATTGAAGATGTAATCGACCTGCTCGTGACCGGCCTTCTGCATGTTCGCCACCAGATCGTGGTGATCGACGACCTCATGTGCGCCCATGCGCCGGCACCATTCGATGGACATATCGCGGGACGCCGTGGCGATGACCTTGATGCCAGTGAGCTGGCGGGCCATTTGCGTCGCGATCGAGCCGACACCACCAGCACCGTTGATGATCAGCAGGGTCTGGTCGCGGTGGGTATCGTCGCCTTGGGTGAGCTTGAGCTTGTCGAACAAAGCTTCCCAGGCGGTGAGTGCCGTCAACGGCATGGCGGCCGCTTCCTCGGCGCTTAATTTGCTCGGTGCCTTGGCGGTCAGGCGCGCATCGACGAGTTGATATTCGGCGTTGCAGCCGGGGCGCTCGACCTCGCCGGCATAGTACACGCGATCTCCCGGGGCGAAATGCTCGACGCTGGCGCCGACACGCTCCACCCGGCCCACGGCATCCCAGCCGAGGACGTTGTGCTGGTCGCTGGGCAGGAAGGCACCCTGGCGAATCTTGGTATCCACCGGATTGACCGATACCGCGTCGACGCGCACGAGGAGGTCCCATTCGCCGGGAGTGGGCATCTCGCGTTCGTGGAGCTCGAAAGCGTCTTGGGGCGCTGCCTGGGGCTGCCCGGTGGTGGCGACTACTTGCATGACTGACTCCCTATAAAAAGCGAAACGTAATGACGCTGCCCACTAGATGAGGGCCGTCAAGGTGGGAGTCAAGTCAAGCGTGGCTGATTCAGGGCGTGCAGGCGAAGCTGGGACCGGGCGCGGGCACCAGCGGCGCCTTGAAGTGCGCATTCAGCTCGGGCAACAGTTCGCGCACGAAGCGCAGGAAAAGCTCGGTCACCGGCGTGGGATAGCGATCCTTGGGATGCACGGTGCACCAGGAACGGCGCAGCGGGAAGCCGGGTAGCGTGGGTGACGCCAGCAGCCCTGAAGCAAGTTCGAGTTGGACCGCAAGGCGCGGCAACACGGCGACGCCGAGATGCGCCATGACCCCCTGCTTGATCGCCTCGTTGGTGCCAAGCTCCAGGGTATGACGTAGCGATACCCGCTCACGGGCGACGAAGTCCTCGAATGCGGTGCGCGTCCCTGAGCCGGGTTCGCGCATCAGCACGTAATAGCGCGTAAAATCCTCGAGCGTGGGCGAGTCGGCCGCCAGCAACGGGTGTCCGGGCCACACTACGGGGATCATCTCGTTGTCGAGGATCGGCATGAAGGCAAGGTTGGCGTCCTCGGGCACCATGCCCATGATCACCAGGTCGTCGCGCCGCTCGGCGAGACGCTCCAGCGCCTGACCGCGATTGCAGACGCGCAGGCGTACCTGCACCTCCGGGTAGCGGGCGCGAAAGCGTGCCAAGATGTGCGGCACGACATACTGCGCGGTGCTGACGGCAGCGAGATTGAGCTCGCCGCGAATGGTCCCCGCCAGTTCGGAAAGCTCCATCTGTAGGCTGGAAACCTGGCCGAAGATCGACTGCACCGAGGCGGCCAGCGCATCAGCAGCCGGAAGCACGTGCAGCGTCTTGCCCGCATACTTGAAGAGTGGCTGCTCGAGCGCCTGCTCGAGTTGACGGATCTGAGCGCTGACAGCGGGCTGTGTGAGACCTAGTTGTTCGGCCGCACGCGAATAAGACTGCTGCCGGTGCACGGCCTGGAAAACCTGCAATTGGCGAAAGGTCAGACGATTGAGCAGATTGGGTCGTGACATGACGCCCCCGGCGTGGTCATAAGCTATTGCTTATAGCTTGGCAAAAAAATATCAATTTTTCTATTGATCCTTCGGTGGGTAGCGTGAGAGTACGATAATGACAAGCACTCAGCGACCCAGAGGGCGTCACGATGGCACGCTGTGTCACGCGACGTCCGCAACCGGAGGGCAGACGGTGTTCAAGAAACTTCTCATCGCCAATCGTGGCGAAATTGCTGTACGCATTGTACGCGCCTGCGCCGAGATGGGCATCCGCTCGGTAGCGATCTACACCGAGCCCGATCGCTTCGCGCTACACGTCAAGCGCGCCGATGAGGCGCATTTCGTCGGCGAGGACCCGCTGGCGGGATATCTCGATCCACGGCGTATCGTCGATCTGGCACGCGAAACCGGCTGTGACGCGATTCACCCCGGCTATGGTTTCCTCTCGGAAAACACCGACTTCGCGCGTATCTGCGAAGATGCGGGGCTGGCTTTCGTGGGGCCGAGCGCCGATGTGATCGCGCGGATGGGCGACAAGACGGCGGCGCGCGCAGCGATGCGCGACGCCGGCGTTCCGGTCACGCCAGGCTCGGAAAACAACCTCGAGACGTGTGAGGAGGCCTTGTCGTTGGCCGAGACGATTGGGTATCCGGTGATGCTCAAGGCGACCTCGGGCGGCGGTGGACGCGGCATTCGCCGTTGTGACACGCCGGCGCAGCTCGAGCAGGCCTGGGAACGCGTGATCTCCGAGGCGACCAAGGCGTTCGGCAGCGCCGATGTGTTCATGGAGAAATGCGTCGTCGAGCCTCATCATATCGAGGTGCAGATACTGGCGGACAGTATCGGCAACGTGATCCATCTCTTCGAGCGCGACTGTTCGATCCAGCGCCGCAACCAGAAGCTCATCGAAATAGCGCCGAGCCCCCAGCTAACGCCCGAGCAACGTGCCTACGTCGGCGAAATGGCGGTCCGTGCGGCCAGCGCGGTGGGCTATGAAAACGCGGGTACCGTGGAGTTCCTCGTCAAGGGTAACGAGGTCTACTTCATGGAGATGAATACTCGCGTGCAGGTCGAGCACACCATTTCTGAAGCGATCACCGGGGTCGATATCGTGCGCGAGCAACTGCGCATCGCCGCAGGACTCAAGCTCGCCTACCGCCAGGAAGACATCCGCCACCATGGCTATGCCATCCAGTTCCGCATCAACGCCGAAGACCCCAAGAACGACTTCTTGCCTTCGTTCGGGCGTATCACGCGCTATTATGCACCGGGCGGACCAGGGGTGCGCACCGATACGGCCATCTATACCGGCTATACCATTCCGCCGTACTTCGACTCCATGTGCTTGAAGCTGATCGTGTGGGGCATGAGTTGGGAGGAAACGCTCGATCGAGGAATTCGCGCCCTCAACGACATGCGTCTGCAGGGGGTCAAGACCACCGCGCCTTATTATCAGGAAATCCTTCGCCACCCCGATTTCCGCAGTGGGCACTTCGATACCGGCTTCGTGCCCAATCATCCCGAATTGCTCGATTATTCGGTCAAGCGCAATCCCGAAGAAGTCGCCCTGGCGATTGCCGCCGCCATCGCCGCTCACGCCGGTCTATAAGGAGATACCCATCATGAATGCCGTGTCATCTTCCAAGGTCAACATCACCGACGTCGTGCTGCGCGACGGCCATCAATCGCTGATCGCTACGCGCCTGCGCACGGAAGACATGCTGCCCGCTTGCGCCAAGTTGGACGCCATCGGCTATCACTCGCTGGAAGTCTGGGGCGGGGCGACCTTCGATGCCTGCGTGCGTTTTCTTAAGGAAGACCCGTGGGAGCGCCTGCGTGCCTTCAAGGACGCGATGCCCAACACGCCGCTGCAGATGCTGCTGCGCGGCCAGAACCTGCTGGGATATCGCCATTATGCCGATGACGTCGTCGAGCGTTTCGTCGCCAAGTCGGCGGATAACGGTGTGGATGTGTTTCGTGTCTTCGATGCGCTCAACGATCTACGCAATCTGGAAACCGCCATGCGCGCGGTCAAGGCCAGCGGCAAGCACGCCCAGGGCACGATTTGCTACACGGTGAGTCCTGTACACACCCTGGCGATGTACGTGGATCAGGCCAAGCGCCTGGTCGACATGGGCGCCGACTCGATTGCCATCAAGGACATGGCGGGGCTGCTGACGCCGTATGCCACGAGTGAACTGGTGGCTGCCCTGGTCGAGGCCGTGGATGTGCCGGTTCATCTGCATGCCCACGCCACCTCGGGGCTGGCGCCGATGTGCCATCTCAAAGCCGTGGAAGCGGGGTGCCGGCATATCGATACCTGCATCTCGGCGTTTGCCGGCGGTACCAGCCATCCGTCGACGGAAGCCATGGTCGCTGCCTTTCAGGGCACCGAATACGATAGCGGCTTGGACCTCGAAGCGCTCAAGGAGATCGGTGACTATTTTCGGGGCGTGCGCCAGAAGTATGCCGCCTTCGAGAGCGAGTTCACCCGCGAGGACGTCTCGGTGCAGATCAACCAGGTGCCGGGCGGCATGATGTCCAACCTCGCCAATCAGCTCAAGGAACAGAACGCGTTGTCCAAGATCCGCGACGTGTTCAACGAGATTCCCCGCGTGCGCGCTGATCTCGGTTATCCGCCCTTGGTGACGCCGACTTCGCAGATCGTTGGCACCCAAGCAGTGATGAACGTGCTCACTGGCGAGCGCTACAAGACCATCACCAACGAGGTGAAGCGCTATCTTCAGGGCGGTTATGGTCATCCGCCAGCGCCGGTGGACGACGATGTGCGCCGTCAGGCCATCGGCAACTCCCCGATGGAGGAAGGACGCCCTGCCGATCGGCTGAATCCCGAGATGGCGCGCTTGACGAAGGACATCGGTGAACTGGCAGAAGGCGAGGAGGACGTGCTGACCTATGCCATGTTCTCCGAGCTAGGGCGCGATTACCTGCAGGGGCGGCGCGACGGCACGCTGGTCTCGGAGCCGATTCCCGCGCCCGACGCGGGAGACGCCAACCGGCCGGTGACCGAAGGCGTCCCCACCGAGTTCGTCATTGATGTGCACGGCGAGTCCTACGAAGTGCAGATCACCGGCGTGGGCGGTAACAGCGGCGGCAAGCGTCAAGTTTATCTGACCCTCGACGGCATGCCGGAAGAGGTCGTCTTCGAGGCCAAGGATGCCTTCGTCGGCGGCGAGACCTCAGGTCGCGCACGTGCTTCCCAGCCCGGCCATGTCACGACCTCCATGCCCGGCAATATCGTCGATGTGCTGGTGGCCAAGGGCGATCGTGTCGAGGAAGGCCAGGCGGTCTTGATCACCGAGGCGATGAAGATGGAAACCGAGGTCCAGGCACGGATCTCGGGCACCGTCGAGGCGGTCCATGTCGCCAAGGGCGACCGCGTGACGCCCGGCGAGGTATTGATCGAAATCACCTGACGGACACGTTGCTCATGCCCGTGGCGCCTAGCGATCAGGTGCCACGGGTCGGGCTTGTTCGAACAGGGTGCGCACTCGCTCCAGACGTTTCTGTACATGCTCGCTCTGTGGCCCGCTGGCGTCGAGGATGTGGGTGATGTGTGCCAGGTGGGTGTCGATCTCAGTGGCATCGCTGCGGGCGATGAGCGTGGGAATCGCTTCGAGCGCCGCGCGCACGTCGAGCTTGAGGATGAAGAACTGCTCGCGGACCAGCATCTTGAATTGATGCAGATCCAAGCTCTTGCCGAGCTCTTCACGAGTGGCCTTGAGACGCTGGAAATTGCGCTCATCGGTGGCCGGCGCGCCGCCCAGGATGTAGATCAAGGCACGCACCACCGCTTCGCGCGCGCCACCGCTGGCGATGCGCTCCTGCAAGGCGGCGCGTCGCGTACGCAGGAAGTGTTGATGCTCCGGTGCACGTCCGGGGTGGGGACGCACACGTGCCGTGTCCGGGGCGATGCCGGCGAGCGCCTGTAGCCAGGGCTGGCCGTAGACGTTCATGAACAGCGCCTCACTGATGCGGTCGCGCCATTCGCCATAGGCTTCGAGATTTTCTTCGATCCGGGTGGCCACGCTACGTTCCCATTGCGCCAGAGGATTGCCCAGTGTAAGCGGTTGGCGCTGGCGACGAATATGCTCGGCCAGTACCGGCACGGTGGACATTAAAGGATTGCGATCGGAAAGCAGCTTGTAGCCCAGGCGAATGGGGTGCAATCGCCGCATCCAGCGTCCTGCTTCTGGTGTCATGACGGCTTGTATCCACGGCTGCGTGTATTGTTGATACAGCGCTAGTCCGCTCTCAGACAGGCGCGCTACGGTGGCGAAGCGTCGCTCGTCATCATCGCGACGCTGTACCAGCGGTTGCAGGTCGTCGACGCCGCGCGGGCGAAATTCGAGCAGATAGTCCCCATCGGTGGCGTCCTCGGTCGCATCGCGTGGCGTGATGGCGGTTTCATACAAGCCGGGCGGCAGGACGTCGATATAGTCCATGTTGGCGGTGAATTCGGTGTGTTCACGGCGCGAGATACTACCCGATACGAAGATGCCCAAATGCCCGGTCGAGTCGTGTACGCAATAGACGATGGTCTGCTCGTTCGCGATGATGTCGTCCACGCCATCGTAGAGATCGGATACCCAGCCCAGCGCCTGGGGCGGTGGTGTAATGTTATCGCCTTGCGAGCAGAACACCACGATGGGCGAGCGGACGTTGCGTAGGTCGATGCGTCGCCCGTCGCGGGTGATCAACTGGGCAGTGCTCAAGCGATTGCCGATGAAGAGGTTGTCGACGATGTACTGTATTTCCTCGGCATTGAGCACGATATGCCCGCCCCACCAGCGCTCGAATTGCAGATAACGCTCGCTTTCGCCGTCGACGTCGGCGTAAAGCCGGTATTGTTTGCTCCACAGCGTATTTGCCGGGTTGAGGCGTTCGAAGTTCTGCACCAGCCAGGCCCCGTCGAACAGTCCTGCGCCCAGGTCGCCGGCAAGGGCGGTCAACCAGCTACCGCCGAGTAGGCCGCCGCTATAGCGCATGGGGTAGCGGCCGCGTTCGCCGGCCCAGTAGGACAGCGGTGCACCAGCGACGAGAATCGGCCCGAAGGCATCCGGCTCAAGGGCGGCGGCCATCATCAATTGCCAGCCTGCCTGACAATTACCGATGACCACGGGTTTTTCATTGGCCTGAGCATGACGAGCCCCGACCTCGCGAATGAAGGCGATCTCGGCATCGACGACATCTTCTACGTGTTGTCCTGGCACCGGAAACGGTAGAAAGCCGATGAAGTAACACGGATGGCCGGCGCGCATGGCGACGCCGATCTCGCTATCGGGCTTGAAGCCCCCGATGCCGGGCCCATGGCCGGCTCTCGGGTCGACGATGACGAAAGGACGCTTGAGCGGGTCGATCGCGGTGTCGGGTGGAGGCAGAATGCGCATCAACTCGTAGTTGACCGGGCGCGGCAGGTCGCGACCATCCATGAGCACTTCGGCCTCGAACCCCAGCACGTTGGGCTTGGTCTGCTCCATATGCTCGAGATACTGGTTGCCACGCTGACGCATGACATCCCAGTAGAGCACGCTACGTTCGAAGGTATCCTGCCAGTAGTCCTGCGTGGCACGAATCAGGCCGAAGGGATCGAAAACGGGGCTGGCGGCTTCCAGCCAAGCGGCGTGCATGGGAAACATGAAGGGCGCTCCTGGTCACGAATTGCTGCACTGCAATATTGAGCGTAACCCGAAAACGCGCGTCTGGCATGTGAAATCGACGCATACCGCAAATATGCGGTATGCGTCGCTGTGCTTCAAAGCGGCAAGCGACGTACGGCTCGCCGGCAAAGGTGCTGATCAATCAATAGCGTCGCCTACTTGAATGATCTTCATGGTGTTGGTGCCGCCATGCGCATTCATATGATCGCCACGTGTCAGGATGACGTGATCGCCCTGCTTGACGATGCCCAGCGAGATGAGGTTGTCGACTGCGTGGCGATTGAACTCAGTGGGCGCCAGATTTTGTGTATCGAAGGGCAGCGACACGACTCCGCGATACAATGCCATGCGACGCTGAGCGATTTCGGTGTGCGCCAAGGCGACGATCGGCAAGCCGGAACGTATGCGCGAGGCGATCAGCGGCGTATAGCCGGTGGCGGTCATGCATACGATGGCGGCGACCCCGGTGAGATGATTGGCAGCGTACATGGCCGATAGCGCCAGGGTTTCATCGATGCGGGTAAAGCCTTCGTGAATGCGATGCTGCGACTGCTGTGCGGCACGTTCGCGTTCGGCGCCAAGGCAGAGACGCTCCATGGCCTTGATGGTTTCCACGGGATAACTGCCCGCAGCGGTTTCGGCGGACAGCATGACGGCGTCGGTCCCGTCGAGCACGGCATTGGCGACGTCGAATACCTCGGCGCGGGTCGGCAGTGGCGATTCGATCATCGACTCCATCATCTGCGTCGCGGTGATCACCACTTTGTTAAGGCTACGTGCATGCTGGATGATGCGTTTCTGCACGCCGATCAACTGGGCGTCGCCGATTTCCACGCCGAGATCGCCCCGCGCGACCATGACGGCTTCACTGGCACGGATGATGTCATCCAATGTGTCGTCGTCGGCGACCGCTTCGGCACGCTCGACCTTGGCGACCAGGCCGATCTCGCTTCCCGCCTCGCCGAGCAAGTCGCGGGCCAGGCGCATATCGTCACCGTGGCGTGGAAAGGACACGGCGAGGTAGTCGACGCCGATATCGATGGCGGTCTTGAGGTCTTCGCGGTCCTTGTCGGTCAACGCCGAGGCGGAAAGGCCGCCGCCTTGCTTGTTGATGCCCTTGTTGTTGGACAGCTTGCCGCCGACCTTGACTGTCGTGTGAATCGCCGGCGCCTCGACGCGTTCGACCTTGAGCTCCAGGCGACCATCGTCGAGCAATAGCACATCGCCCGGGGCGACATCATCGGCCAGATCCTTGTAATCGCAACCTACCTGCTGGGCATCGCCGACATCACGCTCGAGGGAAACGTCGATGACAAAGGGTTGGCCCTCCTCGAGTGTGACTGCCTCGTCCTTGAAGCGTGCGATACGGATCTTGGGGCCTTGCAGGTCGCCCAGGGCGGCGACGGTGCGGCCGATGCGGGCGGCGGCGTCGCGTACTGCTTTCAGCCGCCGCCGGTGGTCGTCTGCGGAGCCGTGGGAGAAATTGAGTCGTACCACGTCGACGCCTGCGGCGATCATGTCCTCGAGGACGCCTTCGCGGTCGCTGGCAGGGCCCAGGGTCGCAACGATCTTGGTGCGGCGAATCGGACCGTGAAACGCATTCTGCATGGAATTCTCCTTGGCCTCATTAAAAGTAATGGCGGCTCCGTTCGAGCCATGTCGTTATTTTACTACATTGTGCCTCATCGTCTCGACAGGTGCGATGTGCAGCGGCAGCGTATCACTTTATCCATGACCGACATGCCCATAGGTTGGATGACGTGGGGGCCGCTTGCCAGTCTCGTGGTTCGGTCGGCATGCCAAGCGGCGGTGGGTTTTGCTTGCCGGTGGTCAGGTGTCGCGTCTAGTGTTTGGCAAGTCAGCGAAGTGAAGGTCGTCATGTGTCAGGTTCGCAGGCCCGCATTGTGACGGACTGGCGCGTAACGAGGCGCTAAGGTAGGGTAGGCGCATTTTTCGCCGGGCGGTCCCCGGTCACGACATCACTGCCGACGCCTTGCTAAAGAGCGTCGGCCATGCGAGCGGAGCATTATGGGCAAGTCACTGGTCATCGTGGAGTCGCCGGCCAAGGCCAAGACGATCAACAAGTATCTCGGCAACGATTTCGTGGTGAAATCGAGTGTCGGGCACATCCGCGACTTGCCGACGAGTGGCAGCGGCAAGAATGCCACCGATCCCAAGGAACGGGCCCGCCAGGCAGCGGCAACACGCAAGATGTCGCCTGACGAAAAAGCTACCTATAAAAAGCACAAGCAGTGGAGTCAGTTGGTGCGGCGCATGGGGATCGACCCCGAGCACGGTTGGGAAGCTGATTACCAGATCCTGCCAGGCAAGGAAAAGGTCGTCGCCGAGCTCAAGAAGCATGCAGAAAAGGCCGACGCCGTCTATCTCGCGACCGACCTGGACCGCGAAGGGGAGGCGATTGCCTGGCACTTGCAGGAAACCATCGGCGGCGATGCGTCCCGCTATCGCCGCGTGGTTTTCAATGAGATCACCAAGAATGCCATTCAGGAGGCGTTCAAGACGCCCGGTGAGCTGGACCTGTCACGCGTCGAGGCGCAGCAGGCACGGCGTTTCCTGGACCGTGTCGTAGGCTTCATGCTGTCGCCATTGTTGTGGGGCAAGATCGCGCGAGGACTGTCGGCGGGCCGGGTGCAGTCGGTGGCGGTGCGTTTGATCGTCGAGCGCGAGCGTGAGATTCGTGCCTTCGTCCCCGAAGAATTCTGGGATGTCCACGCCGATCTCGTGCCTGAAAAGGGCGATACGGCGCCGGTTCGCTTCGAGGTGGCGCGTCATAAGGGCCAGGCGTTTCGCCCCACCTCCGAACAGGAAACGCTAGAGCGTATCGCGCCGCTGCGCGAGGCCGCGCTGGCCATCACCGATCGTGACACCAAGCCGACACGTTCCAAGCCGAACGCCCCGTTCATCACCTCGACCCTGCAGCAGGCCGCCAGTGGACGCCTCGGGTTCTCGGTGAAGAAGACCATGACTCTGGCGCAGCGTCTCTACGAGGCGGGTTACATCACCTATATGCGTACCGACTCGACTAACCTCTCGCAAGACGCGGTGGAGAGTGCTCGGGCGTATATCGATGAGCGCTTCGGCCAGGCGTACCTGCCTGAGTCGCCCAACCGTTATGCCAGCAAGGAGGGCGCGCAGGAAGCACACGAGGCGATTCGCCCTACCGAGGTGACGCAAAATGCTGACGATCTAGCGGTGGAACGCGATGCGCAGCGCCTTTACGAGTTGATCTGGCGCCAGTTCGTGGCCTGCCAGATGGTGCCGGCGGAATACCTGGCGACGACGCTTACCGTCGAGGCCGAAGAGTTCGAACTCAAGGCGCGTGGTCGAGTGCTCAAGTTCGACGGTTACACGCGGGTGATGAAGCCGGCGGGCAAGAAAGAAGAAGATCAAGCGCTGCCGGATCTCGAGGAAGGGCAATCGATGACCCTGCAGGCCCTCGATCCCCAGCAACATTTTACCAAGCCGACGGCGCGTTATACCGAGGCGAGCCTGGTCAAGGAACTCGAAAAGCGTGGCATCGGGCGGCCTTCCACCTATGCCTCGATCATTTCCACGATCCAGGATCGCGGTTACGTCAAGCTCGAGAGTCGCCGTTTCTATGCCGAGAAACTGGGCGATATCGTCACCGACCGGCTGGCCGAATCGTTCAGCGACCTGATGGATTACGGCTTCACTGCACGCATGGAAGATCATCTCGACGAGATCGCCACCGGTAACCGCGAATGGCGTGAGCTGCTGGATGCCTTTTACGCCGAGTTCAAGGCCAAGCTCGAGCATGCCGAGGCCGAAGAGGGTATGCGGCCGAATCAGCCGGTGCCGACGGATATCGACTGTCCCACTTGTGGTCGTAAGATGCAGATTCGAACGGCATCGACCGGCGTCTTTCTAGGGTGTTCGGGCTACAACCTGCCCCCCAAGGAGCGGTGCAAGACGACCATCGATCTTATCCCCGGTGATGAGGCGGTGGCGTCGGATGCCGATGATGAAGCTGAAACCGAAGCCTTGCGCGCCAAGCGTCGTTGCCCGGAATGCGGCACGGCAATGGATAGCTACTTGATCGACGAGACCCGCAAGCTGCATATCTGTGGCAACAGCCCCGATTGCAGCGGGTATGAAATCGAGCAAGGCAAGTTTCGTATCAAAGGCTATGATGGCCCGACCATCGAGTGCGACAAGTGCGGCAGCGAGATGCAGCTCAAGTCCGGGCGTTTCGGTAAGTACTTCGGCTGTACCAACGAGAACTGCAAGAATACCCGCAAGCTGCTCAAGAGCGGCGAAGTCGCACCACCCAAGATGGACCCGATCCCCATGCCTGAGTTGGCCTGCCAGAAGGTCGAGGATCATTACGTGTTGCGCGATGGCGCCAGCGGCCTGTTTCTGGCGGCGAGTCAATTTCCCAAGAACCGTGAAACGCGTCCTCCTTTGGTCAAGGAACTCAAGGCGCACCGCGATGAATTGCCCGAGAAGTATCACTTCTTGCTCGATGCGCCGAGCGAAGACCCGGATGGTCGTGACGCGCAGATCCGTTTCTCGCGCAAGACCAAAAGCCAGTACGTGATGAGTGAGCGTGATGGCAAGGCCAGCGGCTGGCGGGCCGAGTTCGAAGACGGGAAGTGGCGGATCGAGGATAAGCGCAAATGACACCGAGAGGTCGTACCAATCAACTGCTCTATCATGCCCAGTTGTTATTGGATACCGCCTGGGCCGATGACGAGCATAGCGATGCCCAGCGCATGGCGCATGAAGAAGGCGCTCTGGTCACGCTGGAGCTGGCACTCAACGCGGCGCTGCGTGAGCTGACCGAGCATGCGCAACTCTCGCGTCACGATTGGCGCGAGCTGCTGGCCGATCAAGGCCCGTCACCCGCGGGTGTCGTGCAGTTGCGTGAGCTGGCGCGACGTGAAGGTAGCTGGCTGGAGCGCTTGCTAGCGCATCTCGAGTATGTACATGACATCGAGGGCGCGTCGCGTCGACGTACCGGTGGTTCGAACATGATCGCCAGCGCCTCTGGCATGGCCTTGTCCGATGAGCTCGACGCATGCATCGTGGCGTTCAAGGCCCAGCTCGACGAACTGCGCGAGACCAGCGAGGAGTGGTGACGCCGCATGCATGCGGTGGTATCCTGTAGACAATGAAAAGAAACGACCATGGCGTTTGCCTTGGTCGTTTTTTATTGGGACAAACGGGAGAATATAGCGTGTCCGATACCGCGATTCTGGAAATCGTCGAGCTTGCCGATGGCGAAGTCGTGCTACGGCCTTCCGAAACCGACGGCGAGCCATTGGTAAGCATTCGTTTCTCGGAGGAGGCGCTGGATTTATTGCGTCAGAGCCGCTTCGAGGTAGCGCGCGAGATGATCGATCATGCGATCACCCGGACGCGCTTGTGGGAAGGTAACGAAGAAGAAGCCCCGGAGGTCCCCGAAACGGTGCATTGAGGTACATTGCTTACTGATCAACACTGGTCTTGTCGCCAAGACGTCCGGTTGCCGATAAGTTGCCTGGTGTCGTCGTGTATGCCGTCATGAATTTCCTTCATGATCACTTGAAGGATATGCAGTGGTCATGGACGCTGTGGCACGGCAAAGTGAGCGCCCTAATCATAGAGCCGAGAGTCGAGAAACGCTATGAGCCAGTATCAGCCTCCATTTCGTGCTGACACCGTGGGTAGCCTGTTGCGCAGTGACGAACTCAAGCAGGCGAGACGTCGTTTCCACGCCGGGGAGAGTGACTACTCGGCGCTACGTGCCGTTGAAGACGCCGAGATTCGACGTGTCGTCGCCAAGCAGGAAGCGCTGGGTCTGAAGGCAGTCACCGATGGCGAGTTCCGCCGCGCCTGGTGGCATTTCGATTTTCTCGAAGGCCTCAAGGGCGTAGAAGGTTATAGCTCGGATCAAGGGATCCAGTTTCAGGGGCGTCAGACGCAGGCACGCAGTGTGCGCGTGACCGACAAGCTGGGTTTTGACCCCGAGCATCCAATGCTTGGACATTTTCGTTTCCTGGCGGATACGGTCGACAAGGCAACGCCCAAGATGACGCTGCCGAGCCCAAGTGTGCTGCACTTCCGTGGCGGTCGCCGCAACATCGACAGCAGTGTCTATCCTTCCCTTGATACCTTCTTCGCTGACCTGGCCGACACCTACCGTGACGTGGTCAAGCATTTTTACGCGGCGGGTTGCCGGTATCTACAGCTCGATGACACGGTCTGGGCGTACCTGTGCTCTGACAAGGAGCTGGCGGCGGCGCGTGAGCGTGGCGAGGACGCCGATCGTCTGCAACATATCTATGCCGAGGTGCTTAACCACGCATTGGCTGAGCGTCCCGACGACCTGCATGTCAGCCTGCACGTGTGCCGCGGCAACTTCCGCTCGACATGGATCAGCGAAGGCGGTTACGAGCCAGTGGCCGAGACGCTGCTAGGACGTGTCGACGTCGATGCCTACTTTCTGGAATACGACACCGAGCGGGCGGGCGGCTTCGAACCGCTGCGCTTTCTGCCTGAAGGCCGCAAGCAGGCCGTCCTGGGACTGATTACCAGCAAGAGCGGTGAGCTCGAGCCCGCCGATACGGTCAGTGCTCGCATCGCCGAAGCATCGCGTTATGCACCGCTTTCCCAGCTTTGTCTGAGTCCGCAGTGCGGCTTTGCCTCCACCGAGGAAGGCAATTTGCTCAGCGAAGCGCAGCAATGGGATAAGCTGCGCCATGTCGTGGATATTGCCAAGGCGGTTTGGCAAGACTGAGTCCAATCTTGCTCGTTGATACTGTGCGCCTCCGCATGCTCGCATGTGGGGGCGCTTTATCGTATAGAGACTCCATGCGGCCGAAACGTTGTTGATGCGGTATTTCTTGCTGTCTTCTCGTGCCATGTAACCAAAGGTTACCTTTTTTGTGCGGGGAATTATGATGCTGCTTAGTCTCATCGGTGTGACGATTCGGCGACGAATGGAAGCATCAGGAGCGCGTCATCATGGTCAGTGTGGGTAAATTTAACGCCTCTCAGGCAATTGATGTTGGCGATATTAGCGGTATTCGTATTATCCTGTGAGCGGTACATGAAGGGACCTGATGTATCAGGGCTTCATCACCATTCACAGAAAGGCTTTCAAGGAGAACGCAGATGTTGTCCAACAGTAAGAACACGCTCAAGCTTCTGGTTGCCGCTGGCTCTCTGGTCGTGCTGGCAGGCTGTGCTTCTCATCAGGAAGAGATGAAGAGCGACATCGCGCAGGCGCAGGCCGATGCGTCTGAAGCCAAGAGCATGTCTCAGCAGGCAATGAATGCTGCGCAACAGGCTCAGCGTGATGCGCAGGCTGCGCTTGAAGCGGCTCAGCGTAACCGTGCCGCGATGGACCGCATGTTCGAGAAGTCCATGCGTAAGTAATGGCTAGGTAGCATGAGCATGGGCGGCGCTATGCGTCCGCCCTGGAAAAGGGCCTCACTATTCGGTGGGGCCTTTTTTTATAGATGGAGCACCAACTATCGACGACGAGGATGACGCAACCTGGGGGGTTCGGTGTAGGCTAGCGCCTTGTCACGATTATTCGGAGTGGAACATGAGGCGATGGATGCGAGCCTTGGTGATGGCCCTGGCAGGGTTGTCGTTGATGGTGTCAGGTGGGGTATATGCACTGGCGGCCGGCGATGAAGAAGTCTGGGTCTTGATCGACGAGAATACCTCTACGCTTGATATCTATCGCGGTGATACGCGTATCGAGCGTTTCGAGCCTGTCTCGCTGGGGCGTGGAGGCGCTGCGCGCATGCGGCAGAAAGGGAGCGAGATGACCCCGACGGGGGAGTTTCACATCAATCGCATCAACCTCGACAGCAAGTTCAATATCTTCCTGGGATTGAATTATCCCAAGCTTGAGACCGCACTCCGAGCGATGCGGGCTGGGCTGATGTCACCGACCGAGTATGCTGATTTTCAGGATGCCTATTATCGTAATGGAACACCGCCACAGGATACGGTATTGGGTGGCTATATCGGCATTCATGGTCTGGGGGCCGGCGATCCTGAGGTTCATCGGCTCTTTAACTGGACGGAAGGATGTGTGGCGGTCACTAACGCTCAAATCGAAGAATTGACGCGCCTGGTGTCGATCGGTACACGCGTCGTGATTCGGGGGGATGACGATGCATCGGTCGTCCCCCCTCGTGACAAGCTGCAAACCAGTATTCAGACCTCGATGGATTGATAAAGCAGCTGTGGCGGTGTCGGTAAGGCATCGTACAGGCTGCCTGGCATGGGAACCTGCGGTGCCTGTTCTTTCTTCGGTTCGACATTCAGTGCCACCAGGGCGCCACTGGATATCAGGACAGCGCTCGTCAGGCGCTGGTGATCGATAGCATTCTTAATGTCGTGATGTTTCAAGGTCGCGACGAGTGCTTCACTAGCGTCCAGGACGCGTTTGAGCACCGGGGACTGCCGGTCCTCCTCCAGCAGCGGGAAGGATTGCACGTAGAGCGTCCCGTCGCGCCAACCGAATTTGGTAGGTTCGCTGATCAGGTTCACTTTGGTGCCCACGGGAAGCTTGCCGAAAAGGTGCTCCACGTCTTCTGGATACATGCGAATGCAGCCATGGGTCACGCGCATGCCGATACCCTGCGGTCGGTTGGTGCCATGAATCAGGTAACCGGGAATGTCGAGACGCATCTTGTATTGGCCCAGTGGGTTGTCGGGACCTGGGGGCACTACGCTCGCCAGCTCCCGGCCATCTGCGGCATGTTCTTCAATGATTGACTGGGGCGGATACCAGGCCGGATTTTTCTGCTTGGCGGTGATCCGCGTCTCGCCCAGGGGAGTCGACCAATCCATGCGCCCGACGCTGATGGCATACGTCGTCACTTGGGCCGGTTTGCCCTTTTCACGCGGCGGGTAGTAATAGAGGCGCATTTCGGGAATATTGACGACAACCCCTTCATGCTCGGCATCAGGCAAGATGAAACGGGTGGGAACCGTGATCTCGGTGCCTTCACCGGGATACCAGACGCTGGTGTCCGGGTTCGCACGCTGCATGGCTTCATAGCCAATGCCATACTGACGACCGATGTCGAGTAGCGTGTCTTCCTTTTCGGTTTCGATGACGCGTGCCTTGCCGACGATGTTTCCGTTCTCGGGGATCTCGAAGTGCGTGACACGCTGGTCGTGAGGCGCCGCCGTGGTTGGCGGCAAGCCGGCCACTTCGGGATTGATGACGGGCCCTGGCGCGGGGTCGGCCCATCCCATCGTGGAAAGAGAGAGCAATGAGGCCAGCAAGAAGGGCGCTAGGCCGCGGGAAGTAACCGGCATGGAGAGGGACTCTTTTTCGATCAGGCGCGTGGCGGATGCCACGGTCACCTGCATTCTGGCGTATTTTCATGCCGACACAAGCCTCCAGCGGGCTTTGTGGCGCGCATCCGTGCGTCTCTGCAAGCGTTGATAGGGCGCCCGCATGGCGAGCGTTACCTGTTACGCCGCTTCCGTCTTGCGATTGAGTTGTCCGAGTAGCGCTTCGAGCAGGGCAAAGCGTTGCTCCTCGTCGTTCATGTCACCTTCAAAGCGCAGCGTGTCCGCGCCATCCAGTCGATAGTGCGCCGGGTCCTGCTGAATCATTTGGACCAGCGTCATGGGGTCGACGGCGGTGTGCGTGCCAAAGGTGAGACGGCCACGCTCGGCGCCGGCTTCAAGACGCACGATGCCCAGGCGTTCGGCGCGTTGGCGCAGCCGGGTCTGGCGGAAAAGCGTCTTGAGCGGCCCTGGTAGCAGGCCGAAGCGGTCGATCATTTCGACCTGCAATTCCTTGAGTTCGGCCTCGCTCTCGGCGTTGGCGATGCGCTTGTACATGATCAGACGCTGCTGCACGTCGGGCAGGTAATCATTGGGGATCAATGCCGGTAGGTTGAGGCTGATTTCAACACCATCGTCCAGCGGCGATTCGATATTGGGCGTCTTGCCGCTCTTGATGGCCTTGACCGCGCGGTCGAGCATTTGCATGTAAAGGCTATAACCGACCGTCTCCATTTGCCCGCTTTGCTCATCACCCAGCAGCTCACCGGCACCGCGAATTTCCATATCGTGGCTGGCGAGGGTGAAGCCGGCCCCAAGGTCTTCCGCCTGGCTAATGGCGTCGAGGCGCTTGAGAGCATCCTGGGTCATGGCCTTGGGCGGGGGCGTGAGCAGGTAGGCATATGCCTGGTGGTGGCTGCGACCGACACGACCACGTAGCTGGTGCAGTTGGGCAAGCCCGAACTTGTCAGCGCGCTCGATGATGATGGTATTGGCGCTGGGCACGTCGATGCCGGTTTCGATGATCGTCGAGCACACCAGTACGTTGAAACGCTTGTGATAGAAGTCCGACATCACGCGTTCCAGCGCCCGCTCGGGTAGCTGGCCGTGGGCGACGGCCACGCGCGCCTCGGGCACTAACTCGGCGACCCGTTCGGCGGTGGTCTCTATCGTCTTGACTTCGTTGTGCAGGAAGTACACCTGACCACCGCGCAGGATCTCGCGTAGCAGGGCTTCCTTCAGGACGCCCTCGTTGCGCTGTTGCACGAAGGTCTTGACCGATAGGCGGCGTGCCGGGGGGGTAGCGATGATCGAGAGATCGCGAATGCCACTCATCGCCATGTTTAGGGTACGAGGGATCGGGGTCGCGGTGAGCGTGAGGATGTCGATCTCGGCCCGCAGGCTCTTGAGCTTTTCCTTCTGAGAGACGCCGAAGCGGTGTTCCTCGTCGATGATCAACAGTCCCATGTTGGGAAGCGACATCGACTTGGAAAGCAGCTTGTGGGTGCCGATGACGATATCGGCACGGCCTTCGGTGATGCGATCCAGCGACGCTTGTTGTCCCTTGCCGGCGGTGAAACGCGAGAGCAGTTCGATCTGGACCGCAGTATCCGCGAAGCGGTCGCGAAAATTATCGTAGTGCTGTTGGGCGAGCAGGGTAGTGGGCACCAGCACCACTACTTGACGACCGGAATGCACGGCGAGAAAGGCCGCGCGCATGGCGACCTCGGTCTTGCCGAAACCTACGTCGCCGCAGACCACACGATCCATCGGGCGTGGCGCGGTCATGTCATCGATCACCGCATCGATGGCGGCGTGTTGATCGGGTGTTTCCTCGAAGGGGAAGCTGGCCGTGAAGCGTGCGTATTCCTCGCCGGGTGCGTCGCAGGCGAAGCCTTCACGCGCTTCGCGTCGAGCGTAGGTGTCCAGCAGCTCGGCGGCGGTATCGCGTACCTTCTCGGCCGCCTTGCGCTTGGCCTTGTCCCAGGTTTCCGAGCCGAGTTTATGCAGCGGAGCCAATTCATCGGTGGCTCCCGCGTAACGCGAGATGAGGTGCAGGCTGTCCACCGGTACGTAGAGCTTGGCGCCGCCAGCGTATTCCAGGGCCAGAAATTCGGCGGCCTGACCACCGGCTTCCAGCGTCTCGAGTCCTTGGTAACGGCCTACGCCGTGGCTCTGGTGAACCACCGGAGAGCCGGGTCGCAATTCCGCCAGATGGCGTACGGCGAGCTCGTTGTCATCGGTCACCCGACCACGGCGGCGTGCCTGGCGAACGACATCGCCGTACAGCTCGGTTTCGGTGATGACACAGGTGGCGGGGCTGTCGAGCCATAGCCCTTCATCGAGGCTGCCCGCGCAAATCGCCAGCGGCGCACTGCCATCCAGGAAATGTTGCCAGCCATCGGCCACGGCCAGAGGGCGCTCCAGCGGGGCGAGGGTTTCTTCCAGTGCTTCGCGGCGTCCACTCGACTCAGCGACCAGCAACACGCGCGGGGCGTCGGGGGCACCGAGAAACGCCTCCAGTTTGGCGAGGGGATGATGGCCACGTGCATGGATGGCCACATCCGGGAGGGGGCGCGTGGCCGGTATCTTGGCATGCGGATGCGGTTCGTCGTCGTCAACCAGTGCCACGCGCGGGTGCTGCTTGATGGAAGCGAACACCTCGGGTACGGGGATGAAGGCATGTGCCGGTGGCAGCAAGGGCCGCGTAGGGTCGACCCCCAGATTGTCGTAGCGACTTTCGATGGCGCTCCAGTGGTGCTCGGCCGCCTCGTGGACGCCGGGCATCAGGGCGATGCGTGTATGCGCATTCAGATGCTCGAACAGGCTTGCGGTCTCCTCGAAGAACAGCGGCAGGTACTGTTCCAGTCCGGGAGACGGGATGCCCTTGAGCGCGTCGTTGTACAGTGGGCATTGGCGAGGGTCGACGTCGAACAATGTCTCGAAGCCCTCGCGGAAGCAGGCGATTGCCGAGCGCGATAGCGAATATTCGTGCGCCGGCAGCAACTCTACGCGCTCGACCTTGTCTAGAGAGCGCTGAGAATCGGGATTGAAATAGCGCAGCGTATCGACTTCGTCATCGAACAGGTCTATACGCAGTGGGTGGTCGCTCCCCATGGGGTAAAGGTCGATCAAGGCGCCACGAAACGCGTACTCGCCTGGCTCGTAAACGGTTTCTACTGCACGGTAGCCGGCCCGTGAAAGACGCTCCCGGAAGCCTTCCCGATCGAGTTGCATGCCGGTGTGTAGGGTGAGTACCCGACCGGCGATGTAATCGGTGGGCGGAAGGCGCTGCATCAAGGTGTTGATGGGCACCACGACGATGCCGCGCGTCCCTTCTTGTAGCTGACGCAGCGTCTTGAGGCGTGTCGAGACGATGTCCTGATGTGGCGAAAAGCTGTCGTAGGGCAACGTTTCCCAGTCGGGGAACGACAAGATGGGATGGTCGGCGAAGAATTGCAGCGCGCTTTCAAGGCGTTGGGCATTGGCGGTGTCGGGTGCCACGATCATCAGCGGTGCGTCGTCGGCGAGGCGTGCCAATGCCAGAGCGCTAGCGGCGGCATGCGGACGCTGCCAGTAGACGGTGTCACGCACGCCCTGGGGATGCGGCGGATCGAGCGGTGAGAAATACGACATGATGCGCTTCAGTTTCTAAGTCGAGACGATGATAGCAGGCAAACAGGAATCGGGGCGATGCGTGAGGATTTAAAGCCAGGCCTGGCCCCGATCTTGTAGTCGAAAATAGCGATGCTAAGCAGTGTTCAATGCCTGTTTTTGGCCCTGTAGTCAAGGCCCTGTTGGTGTAGTGGAATTACACCGCATGCGACCAAGCAAGCATTGCTAAGGGTGTGAAAAGCTCAGGATAATAGGTTCGTTTTTCGTTCCCCGCCGCCATGACGAGGCCCGCCGTGAGTCAGGAAAAGCTCGAGACCTATTTTCAGGATTGGCAAGAAAACGAAGCCTTGGCCGAGGAGATGATTCCGCTGCTAGGGCGCCTCTACCGCAAGTACAATGTCGTGCCATCTCTCTACGGGCGTTCGTTGATCAATCGCTCGGTCATACGCATTCTCAAGAACCATCGCTACGTCAAGAAAGTTGAAGGCATTGAGCTCTCGGTGCGCGATACGTTGCCAATGGTCAAGGCCATGACTGAACTCGAGCTGGGGCCGGCGCACATCGACATCGGCAAGTTGGGGGTGGCCTTCAAGCGCTCCGGGCAAGACGATGTCAGAGCTTTTCTCGAAACGGAACTGGCCGATATCGTGGGGCGTCATGCGGATACCGGCATGGGCGGTGAGCCCAAGGATGTCGTGCTCTACGGCTTCGGCCGCATCGGTCGCTTGCTGGCACGTATCCTGATCGAAAAAGCGGGTGGCGGAAACCTGCTGCGCTTGCGAGCCATCGTGGTGCGGGGTGGCGGCGATGACCTCGAGAAGCGTGCCAGCCTGTTGCGTCGCGATAGTGTGCACGGGCCGTTCGCCGGTACGATTCGGGTCGATCACGAGAATCAGGCGATCATCGCCAACGGCAACTATATCCAGATCATTCATGCCGATTCGCCCAGTGAAATCGACTACACCGCGTATGGCATCCAGAGTGCCCTGATCGTCGATAACACTGGCAAATGGCGCGACGCGGAAGGCTTGTCCCAGCATCTAGCGGCCAAGGGGGCGGCGAAGGTGCTGTTGACCGCCCCCGGCAAGGGTGACGTCAAGAATATCGTGCATGGCATCAATCACGACGAGATTGCCGACGACGACCGCGTGATTTCGGCGGCGTCGTGCACCACCAATGCGATCGTGCCCATTCTCAAGTCGGTCAACGACGAGTTCGGCATCGTGCATGGGCACGTCGAGACGGTGCATGCCTACACCAACGACCAGAACTTGATCGACAATTATCACAAGGGCGATCGTCGGGGACGCAGTGCCGCGCTGAACATGGTGCTGACCGAAACCGGCGCCGCCAAGGCCGTGTCCAAGGCACTGCCTGAACTGTCGGGCAAGCTCTCCGGTAATGCCATTCGCGTGCCCACGCCCGATGTGTCCATGGCCATCCTCAATCTTACGCTGGACAAGCCCACCAACCGCGAGGCACTGAACGAGTACCTGCGGAATATGGCCTTGCATTCCCGCATGCAAAAGCAGATCGACTACGTCGACTCGCCGGAGGTGGTGTCGTCGGATTTCGTGGGCAATCGCCATGCCGGCATCATCGATGCTCAGGCGACGATCGCCGATGATCGTCAGGTCGTGCTCTATGTGTGGTATGACAACGAATTCGGCTATAGCTGTCAGGTCGTGCGTATCCTCCAGCACATGTCTAACGTGCGTTTCGTGTACTTGCCGCGCGAGACGCGTTGAGTATTTCTCGCTTCATGCCCTCCTGCGTCCCGACCTCGGGGCGCAGCCTTTTCCCGCATGCATCATCGTAAGCCCCATACTTCCTAAGGTTATGTAGTCATTCGGGCCTTGTCTCTCTATAATGGTGCCCGATTTTGGGGACGGCCCTTGGCCATGGGCCGAAAGAAGCAATCGTCTGATAAGAAAAGAATCACGACTTCCGTGAAGACTGCCCGAGCTCTACCGCCTCTATAAAACGCGTGGCGAGTGCGTGGGCGTTCATGGACCCCTTTCCTTTCGCAACATCAGATCCGACAACTGGGCGAGACTATGATCGAAGTCAAACGAGGCCTGGATCTCCCCATCGCCGGGTCGCCTGAGCAGCGCATACACGATGCGCCGCCGGTGCGACACGTGGCGATCCTCGGCACCGACTACGTGGGCATGAAGCCAACGATGGAGGTTCGAGAGGGGGACAAGGTAAAACTGGGCCAGCTACTTTTCACCGACAAGAAGATCCCGGGGGTACGGTTCACGGCACCTGGCGCAGGCGAGGTGGTGGCGATCAACCGTGGCGAGAAGCGGCGCCTGCTGTCGGTTGTCATCAAGCTCGATGATCACGAAGAGGCCGTATCCTTCACGGCGCATGGCGCTGACGCGTTGGAACGGCTGGAGCGTCAGACGGTCGTGGATCAATTAGTCGATTCGGGGCTCTGGACTGCACTCAGGACTCGCCCTTATTCTCGCACGCCTGCACCCGATGCCGTCCCCGCCGATATTTTCGTTACCGCCATCGATACGCATCCTCTCTCCGCCGACCCCAATGTGGTGATCGGCGAGGACGCCGTTGCCTTCGAGCAGGGCCTCAAGGTACTCAAGCACCTGACGCCGGGTCAGGTGTTCGTCTGCCATGGGCAAGGCGCCGAGCTACCGGGTGGCGAGCTCGAAGGCGTGCGTTTCGAGGCTTTCGCCGGCCGGCATCCCGCCGGGCTGGTGGGGACGCACATCCATTACCTCTCGCCGGTGAGTCTTGCACGTCAGGTTTGGCACCTCGGTTATCAGGATGTCATCGCCTTCGGCAAGTTGTTTGCCGAAGGGCGCCTGGAGACACAGCGCGTCGTGGCCGTCGGCGGTCCGCGCGCCAAGCAGCCGCGCTTGTTGCGGACACGTCTTGGGGCGAGCAGCAGTGAGTTGCTGGAGGGGGAAGTCGAAGCGCCCGATGACACTCGCGTGATTTCAGGCTCGGTCTTCGGTGGCGAGATCGCCGAAGGCTCGCGGCGCTTCCTGGGCCGTTTTCATCGCCAGTTCACGCTACTCGAAGAGGGCAACAAGCGTGCCTTCCTGGGCTGGCTGTCGCTGGGGGTGCGGCGTCATTCGGTGATGGGGATCTATGTCTCCCAGTTTCTGGGGCTCAATCGGTATTCACCGAATACGTCCACTAACGGTTCCGAGCGCGCGATGGTGCCGGTGGGGGCCTACGAACGCGTGATGCCGCTGGATATCATGCCGACGCAGCTGCTGCGCTCATTGATCGTGGGCGACATCGAGACCTCGATGGAACTCGGCTGTCTGGAGCTGGATGAAGAAGATCTCGCGCTTTGTACCTACGTTTGCCCCGGCAAGTACGAGTACGGCCCCATCCTGCGTGATAACCTCACCATGATCGAGAAAGAGGTCTGACGATGGGAATTCGTAATACGCTCGACAAGCTCGAGCCGCATTTTCACCAGGGCGGTAAATACGAGAAGTTCTACGCGCTGTACGAAGCGGTCGATACCATCTTCTATTCGCCCCCGGACGTGACCAAGAGCACGGCGCACGTGCGTGATGGCATCGATCTGAAGCGCATCATGATCACGGTATGGCTGTGCACCTTTCCGGCGATGTTCTTCGGCATGTACAACGCCGGCCTGCAGGCCAACATGGCAATCGGTGATGGCTTCGGTGCGCTGAGCGGATGGCGTGAAGCCATCACCATGGCGCTGGCGGGGAGTCACGACCCCGGCAGCATCTGGGCCAATTTCGTGCTCGGCGCCACTTATTTTCTACCTATCTATCTGGTGACCTTCCTCGTCGGCGGGTTCTGGGAAGTGCTGTTCGCCGTCAAGCGTGGCCATGAGGTCAACGAAGGCTTCTTTGTCACTTCCGTGCTTTATGCGTTGATCCTGCCCGCGACTATTCCGTTGTGGCAGGTGGCCTTGGGTATCACCTTCGGGGTCGTGATCGGCAAGGAAATTTTCGGCGGCACGGGCAAGAACTTCCTGAATCCGGCGCTGACCGGGCGCGCCTTCTTGTATTTCGCCTATCCGGCACAAATTTCCGGCGATAGCGTGTGGGTTGCGGCCGACGGTTATACCGGTGCAACGCCGCTTTCCACGGCGGCTCAGAATGGCATGGGGGCCGTGCAGCAGGCGCATAGCTGGTGGGACGCCTTCCTGGGCTTCATTCCCGGCTCGGTGGGGGAAACCTCGACATTGGCGATCCTCATCGGCGCGGCGGTATTGTTGATCACGCGTATCGCCTCGTGGCGCATCATGCTGGGCGTGTTCGTGGGCATGGCGCTGACCGCGATGCTGTTCACTTCGGTCGGTTCGGAAAGCAATCCCATGTTCGGCATGCCGTGGTACTGGCATTTCGTGCTGGGTGGCTTCGCCTTTGGCATGGTATTCATGGCCACCGACCCGGTGTCGGCGTCGATGACCGATCGGGGGAAATTGTTGTTCGGCCTCTTGATCGGGGTGATGACAGTCTTGATCCGCGTGGTCAATCCCGCGTTTCCGGAAGGCATCATGCTGGCGATCCTGTTCGCCAACCTGTTCGCACCGATGATCGATCACTTCTTCGTGCAGGCCAATATCAAGCGCCGCCAGAAGCGTGACGCCGCGTATTCCACCGCGACGAACGAGGAGACCACCTGATGGCCGGTAACAACTCCATCAAAAAGACGCTGATGGTCGCGCTCGCGTTATGCATCGTGTGTTCGGTAGTGGTCTCGACCGCTGCCGTCGTGCTGCAGCCCATGCAAGAGCGCAATCAGGAGCTTGATCGCAAGAGCAACATTCTCCAGGTCGCAGAGATTTACAAGCCGGGGATGGATGTCGAAGCGGCGTTCGATAAGTTGATCACTTCGCGTGTGATCAACCTGAAGACAGGCGAATATACCGAACGGTTCGACCCGCAGAGTTATAACCAGTTCGAGGCGGCCAAGGATCCTGCGACGTCGCGCACGCTGTCGGGTGAAGAAGATAAAGCGGGGATCGGTCGGGAGGAAATGTACTCGACCGTGTATCTTGTCGGCGACCCCAAGGATCCCAGACAGATCGTCCTGCCCATTCGTGGACAGGGGCTTTGGGGTTTGATGCGTGGCTTCTTGGCACTAAAGGGTGATGGCAATACTATTACCGGTTTGTCCTACTATTCTCACTCCGAAACGCCGGGGCTCGGTGGCGAGGTCGATAATCCTCGTTGGAAGGCCAAGTGGGATGGCAAGGAAATCTATGCCGACAAGGGCATGGAGCCGGAGATCTCCCTGGTCAAAGGGGGCGCCGAAACCAAGTATGAGGTCGATGCCTTGTCCGGTGCGACGCTGACCAGCCGAGGTGTCACCAACATGCTGCATTTCTGGCTGAGCGAGAGTGGCTTCGGCCCCTATCTCGCCCGCTTCCACGGCAATTCCGAAGGAGCGTGAACATGGCTGCTGATTCCGTTAAAAACACCGTTCTTTCGCCGGTCTTCAAGAACAATCCCATCGCACTACAAGTGCTGGGGATCTGTTCGGCACTGGCGGTGACCAATTCCATGAGTGTGTCGTTGGTCATGGGCCTGGCCGTTATCGCGGTCACGGCGTTTTCCAACCTGTTCGTTTCGTTGATTCGTCAGCACATTCCGTCGTCGATCCGCATCATCGTGCAGATGACCATCATTGCCTCGCTGGTCATCGTGGTCGATCAGGTGCTCAAGGCATATGCCTATGAGATGTCCAAGCAGTTGTCGGTCTTCGTCGGACTAATCATCACTAACTGCATCGTCATGGGCCGTGCCGAGGCTTATGCCATGCAGAACGGCCCCGTCATGAGCTTTCTCGATGGGGTCGGCAATGGCTTGGGGTATGCGGTGATCCTGCTGTTTGTAGGCTTTGTCCGTGAGCTTTTCGGTTCGGGCAGTGTGTTCGGCTTCACGGTCCTTACGCCGGTCCAGAATGGTGGTTGGTACGTCCCCAATGGCTTGATGCTGTTGCCACCGTCGGCGTTCTTCGTCATCGGCTTGCTCATCTGGGGCCTGCGCAGCGTGCGCACCGAGCAGGTCGAAAAGGCCGAGTATCGGATCGTGGCCAACAGCAAGGCTAAGATTAAGGAGTCCGTGTGATGTTTGAACATTACCTGAGCCTTTTCGTCAAGGCAGTGTTCGTGGAGAACATGGCACTGGCTTTCTTCCTTGGCATGTGTACGTTTCTTGCCGTTTCCAAGAAGATTTCCTCGGCTATCGGTCTGGGGATCGCGGTCGTGGTGGTGCTGACGATCACCGTGCCGGTCAATAACCTGATCCTGACATATCTGTTGAAGGAGGGGGCGCTGACCTGGACGGGCCTGGAAGGCGCCGAAAACATCGATCTGTCGTTCCTGGGGCTTTTGAGCTATATCGGCGTCATCGCTGCGCTGGTGCAGATCCTCGAGATGTTTCTGGATAAGTTCGTCCCCGCGCTCTATAACGCGCTGGGCGTTTTTCTGCCGTTGATCACGGTGAATTGCGCGATTCTCGGCGCCTCGCTGTTCATGGTGGAGCGAAGCTACAACTTCGGCGAGTCGGTGATCTATGGTGCCGGGGCTGGCTTCGGCTGGGCGCTGGCGATCGCTGCATTGGCAGGGATTCGTGAAAAGCTCAAGTACAGTGACGTGCCAGCCAGCCTCCAAGGGTTGGGGATTACGTTCATTACCGTCGGACTGATGTCTTTGGGCTTCATGTCCTTCTCCGGCATCCAGCTCTAAGCAATGGAAATAGGAAACCGACATGGTTGATACATCCATCATCGTGCTCGGCGTCGTCATGTTCACCGTGATCGTGCTCGGTCTGGTGGCCGTGATCCTGACGGCGCGCAGTCGTCTGGTCAGCAGCGGCGACGTCTCCATAGAGATCAACGGCGACCCCGAGAACACCCTGACGACCCAGGCCGGCGGCAAGTTGTTGCAAACACTGGCTGCCAACGGCATCTTTCTTTCCTCCGCCTGCGGCGGGGGCGGTTCCTGCGCACAGTGCAGATGCCGTGTGGTCGATGGCGGTGGGTCGATTCTGCCCACTGAGGAGTCCCACTTCACCCTGCGCGAGAAGAAAGAAGGCTGGCGGTTGTCTTGTCAGGTGCCAGTCAAGCAGGACATGAAGGTCGAGGTGCCCGAAGAGGTCTTCGGCGTCAAGAAGTGGGAATGCGAGGTCATCGAAAATCCCAACGTTGCCACTTTCATCAAGGAGCTCAATCTCAAGCTTCCCGAAGGCGAGGATGTGGCGTTTCGTGCCGGTGGTTACGTGCAGCTGGTAGCCCCGCCCTACGACATCAAGTTCTCGGACTTCGATATCGAGGATGAATATCGCGGCGATTGGGAGAAGTTCAATCTCTTCGATGTCTCCCACAAGAACGACGAGGAGGTCATCCGTGCGTATTCGATGGCTAACTACCCGGATGAGAAGGGCATCCTCAAGTTCAATATCCGTATCGCCACGCCGCCCCCCAATACCGACCACCCGCCGGGGCTGATGTCGACGTATGCCTTCGCGCTCAAGCCGGGCGACAAAGTCACGGTGATGGGGCCTTTCGGTGAGTTTTTCGCCAAGGACTCCGATGCAGAAATGATCTTCATCGGTGGTGGTGCGGGAATGGCGCCGATGCGCAGTCATATCTTCGATCAGCTCAAGCGTCTCGAATCGACCCGCAAGATTTCGTTCTGGTATGGCGCGCGTTCCTGGCGTGAAACCTTCTATAACGAAGAATACGATCAATTGGCTGAAGAGTTCGAAAACTTCGAATGGCATCTGGCGCTTTCCGATCCCTTACCGGAAGACAACTGGGAAGGCGATACCGGCTTCATCCATAACGTGCTTTACGAGAAGTACCTCAAGGATCATCCGGCGCCGGAAGACTGCGAGTACTACATGTGCGGCCCACCGATCATGAACGCATCGGTCATCAAGATGCTGACCGACATGGGTGTAGAGCCTGAAAACATCATGCTGGACGACTTCGGCGGATGAGGCCGGCAATGTATCGTGCAGGACCGGCCTGGATAGGGCTGGTCCTGTTTGCGTTATTGGTGCTGGCAGGTTGCGAGCAGCCGCCGCAGGCGCATCGCTTCGAGGGACCCATCTTCGGGACGGGCTATCATGTCACTGTCTACGGCGATTTCAACGAACGCCAGTTGAAGTCCATCGAAGAAGGCATCGAGACGGCGTTACATAAAGTCGATCGCTTAATGTCGACCTATAAGCCCGATTCGGAGCTATCACGTTTCAATGCCGCTCCAGTGGGGGAGCCGTTCGAGCTATCTCCGGCTACGGCACAGGTGATTGCAAAGGCGATCAAGATTGGCGATCTATCGAATGGTGCCTTCGATGTCACCATTGGCAGTGCGGTCAATCTGTGGGGCTTTGGCCCCAAGATGCATCCTGAGGAAGTGCCCAGTGACGATGAAGTCGCTCAGGCGCTGGCCAAGGTCGATTACCAGGCATTGAAGTTGAAAGGCAACCGCCTGCTCAAGACCAAGCCGGTGTATGTCGATCTTTCGGGTATCGCCAAGGGATTCGGGGTCGATCAGGTGGCGGCTCGCCTGGATGCATTAGGCGTAACGTCCTATCTCGTGGAGGTTGGAGGCGAGATTCGCACGCGGGGTACCAAGCCCAATGGTGAGCCTTGGCGTATCGCCGTGGAAAAGCCGGTTTCCCGAGAGCGTAGCGTGCAACGCGTGCTTGAACTCGAAGACGTGGCGGTGGCGACATCGGGGGATTACCGTAACTATTACGAGGAAGGTGGCCGGCGTTATTCGCATACTATCGACCCACGCACCGGTCGTCCGATCACCCATCATCTCGCCTCGGTGACGGTCGTTGCGCAGCGTTGTTCGACGGCGGATGCCTTGGCGACGGCACTAGAGGTACTGGGGCCGAAGAAGGGCATGGCATTGGCTAACCGCGAGGATATTGCGGCGTACTTCATAGTCAAAACCGATGAAGGTTTCAAGACAGAGCTTAGCGAGGCGTTTCATACCTATCTTGCGGATGAGCCGTCCGAAGGGGAAAAGCAATGACAGTATGGCTTTTGGTATTCGCATTGATGCTATTGCTATTGGCCGGTATGGCCATTGGCGTCATTCTCGGCCGTAAACCCATCGCAGGTTCATGCGGAGGGCTCAATCAGTTGGGTCTCAAGGAGGGATGCGACATCTGCGGTGGGAATGACAAGGTCTGCGAAGAAGAGAATCAAAAGCGCCGCAAGAGTGCGCGTCGTGCCAGCGACGAGAACCGGGGCGCTGACCTCGGCTACGACGCCGTTCGACGCTGACCGCACTCATCAAACACTACTGACGTGGAATCGTTGGTTGAGTCCCAGGCGCCTTAGGGCGAGTCCCGACATGCTCGCGCGGGGGATTCGGGTGTGTGCCGTGAATTCAGTACACCTGCCCATGCCCGTTTGCCGTGGCCAGTCTTGCGTTGAGACTTATCGCAGCGGTTCCTCATGCATCGAGAGGAGCAGGCGAACCTAATGGCAGTTCACAATTATGATGTGGTGGTGATTGGCTCGGGCCCCGCAGGAGAAAGCGCTGCGATCAATGCGGCCAAGCACGGCAAGCGTGTGGCCATCGTCGAGAAGCAGCAAGCGGTGGGCGGCAACTGCACCCACTGGGGCACGATCCCCTCCAAGGCGCTACGCCACCAGGTCAAGCAGATCATGCAGTTCAATACCAACCGCATGTTCCGCGACATCGGCGAACCGCGCTGGTTTTCCTTTCCTCGAGTGCTTGAACGTTCCAAGGTGACCATCGACCAGCAGGTCGAGATGCGCACTCAGTTCTATTCACGCAATCGCATCGATCTTTTCTTCGGGGTGGCGAACTTTCGTGACGAGCATACCCTGATCGTGCGTGACAATCAGGAAGGCGTCGAAGAGCTATGTGCCCAGCAGTTCGTGATCGCTACGGGCTCTCGGCCTTATCGTCCCGCCGATATCAACTTCCGGCACCCACGCATTTATTGCTCGGACACCGTCCTGGGGCTTTCCCACACGCCTCGTACCTTGATCATCTTCGGGGCCGGTGTCATCGGCTCCGAGTATGCCTCGATCTTTTCAGGGCTCGGTGTCAAGGTCGACTTGATCGACATGCGCGAGCGTCTGCTGTCATTCCTCGATGACGAGATCAGCGACGCGCTTTCTTACCATCTGCGCCAGAACGGCGTATTGGTGCGCCATAACGAAGACTACGAAAGTATCGAAGGCGATGAAGCGGGCGTAGTCGTCAAGCTCAAGTCCGGCAAGCGTCTGCGCGCGGATGCGTTTCTTTGGGCCAATGGGCGTACCGGCAATACCGATCAATTGGGGCTGGAAAACATCGGCCTGGAACCCAATGGGCGCGGTCAGCTACAGGTCGATGAGCATTACCGCACCATGGTGCCGCATATCTATGCCGTGGGGGATGTCATCGGTTGGCCGAGTCTGGCCAGTGCCGCCTATGACCAGGGGCGTAGTGCCAGCGATGACTTACTGGAGGAAGACTTTCGCTTCGTCGAGGATATTCCCACCGGTATCTACACGATCCCCGAGATCAGTTCGGTGGGCAAGGGCGAGCGCGAGTTGACCGAAGCCAAGGTGCCCTACGAGATTGCACAGGCGTTCTTCAAGGACACCGCACGTGCCCAGATCACCGGGGATACCGTGGGGATGCTCAAGATCCTTTTTCATCGCGAGACGCTCGAGATACTGGGGATTCACTGTTTCGGCGACCAAGCCTCCGAGATCGTGCATATCGGCCAGGCCATCATGCAGCAAAAGGGCGAGGCCAATACCCTGAAATATTTCATCAATACCACCTTCAACTATCCGACCATGGCCGAGGCGTATCGTGTCGCGGCGCAAAATGGCCTGAATCGTATATTCTGATACAGGCCAATTGGGCCCTGCGGTCGAGGGCTTTGAGCATTTGCCGGCGTGGATCGGCATTCGACGAGCCGGCACTTTTGCCGGCTCGTTGCGTTGGGGCATCTATCGTCACATGAGCACGAGGAGGTTTTATGTATCGGGAAGATAAGCAGCATAGTGATGAAACGACGTTCACGCTGGGGCGCGAAGAGCTGATCATTCACCGTCGCCATGAACTGGCCAGCACGGTAAACGATCTCTTGCTTGGGCTATGGTTCACGATCGGCAGCGTCTGTTTTTTCTTCCAGGGCAGCGTCAAGGAAGCGGGCGTCTGGCTGTTCGTGTTGGGCAGTGTGCAACTGCTGATCCGCCCCATGATTCGCTTGCACCGTCAGATCACGCTCAAGCAGTTGCCTTCCAGCAGTCAGGAATTCTGAGGCGACTATCGGTAGCGATAGACCCGCAAGCTGGGCAGGAAGGGCGTTTCTTCGAGCTTGGTGTCGGCGCGTTTCGCGCGAGTTCGCTTGTCGGGCGGTGTCGCCTTCGGGGTGTTGTGCGACGGCAGTCGGCCATCCTCGCTGGGAATGAAGAGAGGCAATGGCAGATTCATGGCACGGCGCAGGCGACCATCAGACAGGGCTTCATGAAAGAACAGGTTGGCGCGCATGACGGGTGCCTGGGTCTGCACCTGCGCGAGGGGCTCGCTATCGGGGATGCCCGCCAAATGGCGCAGCTGAATGCGGATATGCGGGCTGTCGGTATCCATTTCCATAAGCCGCCGTTCTGCATCGCGCACGCTTAAGCGCTTGATAGAACGCCCGCTGGTATACCAGGCGAGACGCACGCGCGACAGCGGTGCATCCGCCACGGGGAGGTGGCGCCAGCATTGCTTGAGGTGCAGACGCGCCAAGCCCTGACCGCGTAGATGGTCGTGCAGCGTGGGGTGGCGAAAGGGCAGCACGGCCTTGATCTCGGGAAGCAGGCTCGGGGTATCTTGGCGAATCTCGGCCAGTGTTGCCGCGAAGGTCTGCTTGGCACGATTGATGTTGGCGACGTGCGCCAGTAGTGCGGCATCGGCGGCGATCAGGCCAATGTAGTTGCGTGTCGCGCGACCGTCCTGGCCATCTTGATACCAGAAATCGAGTAGTGCATGGCGTAGCCATGCGATATCGAAGTGGATATCGCCTAGTACCCAGCCCTTTGGCGGCGCGTGTTCGACATGGCCGATGAGTGCCTCGCAGGTTTCGATCACATGATCGAAGTCGTGTTCTAGCCGTGCAAGGAGATGGTATTGTCGCTCCATTTTTTATACCGTTATCTAAATGCTGATGAACACATAGTGGCAAGCTTGGAACGTCTTGGCAAGCATGCCTGGCATTCGACGTCGGCCTTGGGAGATGGGCAGCGCCCGCCTTTGGATGGCGGGCTTGGCGCCCGCCACTCAACGATCTCGGTAACGCTTGGTAAGGTCGGCATAGGCATCGACACGACGGTCACGCAGGTAGGGCCAGGCTCGCCGCACTCGTTCACTACGTGTCATGTCGAGTTCCACCAATAGCGGCGTCGCATCATCGCCGGCCTGTGCCAACAACTCGCCCTGAGGGCCGCAGATGAAGCTGCCACCCCAGAAGTCGATGCCCGCCGTCGCATTCGAGGGATCTGCTTCGTGGCCCACGCGATTGGCGACCATGACCGGTAGGCCATTGGCTACCCCGTGCGAGCGCTGAATCAATGTCCAGGCGTCCTTTTGCCGTTGCTTCTCGGGATCGTCGTCGGGCGGGTGCCAGCCGATGGCAGTGGGATAGAGCAGCAGGTCGGCGCCGGCCAGGGCCATTAGGCGTGCAGCCTCCGGATACCATTGGTCCCAGCAGACCAAGACACCGAGCCGGCCGACGGACGTCTCGATGGGTTCGAACCCGGCATGCGCTTCGGCATCGCCGGGCGTGAAATAGAATTTTTCGTAGAACCCCGGATCATCGGGGATATGCATCTTGCGATAGTGACCGACGCGCCCTCGCTGTCGGTCGAACACCACGGCAGTGTTGTGATATAGCCCGGCGGCGCGGCGCTCGAAAAGCGAGCCGACGAGTACGATATCGAGTTCGGCGGCGAGGGCGGCCAGATGCTGGGCGCTAGGGCCGTCGAGCGATTCGGCCAGATCGAACAGGCGATCATCTTCGGTCTGGCAGAAGTAATGCGTGGCATGCAGCTCCTGAAGCAGGATCAACTCGGCGCCTTGCCCCGCCAGTTCACGAATGCCAGCGTCGCTTTCCTGCAGACTACGGGCCTTGTCGGGCCAAGCTTGTTGCTGAACGAGTCCTACCTTGAGCGTCGAGGACATGGCGTCACTCCTTGTCATGGGTACTGCTGGCATTGGCACCGATGTCATTGGCCTCGGCGGTGGATGCGGTGAAGAACGCGCCGCGTGGCAACTGCATGGTTAGGCAATGAAGACTGCCATGTTGGCGGATCACGGTGCGACAGTCGATAGGAATGATATCGCGCCCGGGAAATGCGCTGGCCAGTGCCGTCAGGGCCACGCCATCGGCGGCATCGGCATAGGTAGGAACGAGGACCGCACCGTTGATGATCAGAAAGTTGGCATAGGTGGCGGGGAGGCGATGGCCGTCGTCGGCGTCGTAGCATGCGCGAGGCAGGGGCAATGGAATAAGGCGATAAGGCTCCCCATCGGCGCGCTTGAAGCTCTTGAGCTCGGTTTCCATCTGCGCCAGTGCGGGAAAGTGCGGGTCGTCCGGGTCTTGGCAGCGCACATACGCAATGGTTTCTGCATCGCAGAAGCGGGCCAGGGTATCGATATGGCTATCGGTATCGTCGCCTTCGAGATGACCTTGAGTTAGCCACAGGCAACGCTCGATGCCCATGTCATCGCGCAACGCGGCTTCAATGTCTTCACGCGCCAGGTGCGGGTTGCGGTTGGGGTTGAGCAGGCAGGCTTCGGTGACCAATAGCGTACCTTCGCCATCGCCGTCGATGGCACCACCTTCCAGTACCAGTTCACGCGCTTCTCGCGGCGCAGCGTAAATGCCGATATCCGAGAGAGTGGCGGTCAGGGCATTATCGCGCTCGGCGGCGAACTTTCCGCCCCACCCGGTGAAGCGATAATCGAGCAGGACTACTTGGCCATCGCGCTCGATGGTGATGGGTCCATGGTCTCGAGTCCAGGTATCGTCCGACGGGGCCTCGATGAGATGCCATTGCTTGGGATGAATGCCCAGACGCGTGAAACGCGAATCGAGGCGCTCGCGTGTCTGGGCATCGGCGACGACGATCAGCATGGGCTGATACCGTGTGATGGCCACGACCAAGGCTTCCAGGGAGGCTTCGATACGCTCGAAAAGAGGCTCCCAATCGCTTCCGGCACGCGGCCAAGTGAGTTGAATGGCGTCCTGGGGATGCCATTCAGGGAACAGGCGTGGGAGCATTGCGGTCTCCTATGGGGGGTGAGGCACAGCGCGGTGGCCGGATCTCGGTGTCATGCCGGTGATGACGGTAGCTGCGGCATTTTAGTCTTCGCCGACACGGATGCAAGTGTCATCAGGTGCTGTGCATGACGATGCCCTCGAAGGGGGTTTTCGCCGCCATTGGCTCATGCAGGAGCACGCAAAAACACGTACCATGAGCCCGGCTCATACCAAGGAATCGATGTCGATGCTGGATCGCTTGCCGTTTCTTATCGGATTGCGCTATGTGCGCGCCAAACGTCGTAACCATTTCATTTCATTCATTTCCCTGACCTCGATGCTGGGCCTGATGCTGGGCGTAGCAGTGTTGATCCTCGTGTTATCGGTCATGAATGGTTTCGACCATGAATTGCGAACACGAATCTTGGGTATGGTGCCGCATACCCGGATCGAAGCCCAGGGGGGCATGACGGACTGGAAGGCGCTCGCCGAACGCCTGGAAAAGCGTGACCATGTCATCGGAGCGGCACCGTTCGTTCAGCAGCAAGGCATGTTTTCCTCCAATGGTCGCACCCAGGGGGCGATGATCAATGGCATAAAACCGAGCTACGAGAGCAAGGTATCGATCATCGACGAGCATATGACGCAAGGCTCGCTAGACGATCTTGCGCCCGGTGAGTGGAATGTGGTGCTGGGCGACTTGTTGGCACGCAATCTTGGCGTGGGCGTAGGCGATCGCGTGACATTGCTGGTCCCCGAGGCTTCTATCACGCCAGGGGGGGTGTTTCCACGCTTCAAGCGCTTCACGGTCAGTGGCATCTTCAAAGTGGGGGCTGACCTGGATGCCCGGCTTGCCTATGCCAATATCCATGATATGCAGACGCTGGGACGCATGGGCGACACCGTGGGAGGATTGCGCCTTGAACTGGATGATCTGTTCAAGGCGGGGGCGGTCACCAACGAGATCGTGAACGATCTGGGTAGTGGTTACCGGGGGGTAGACTGGACCTATACCCATGGCAACCTGTTTCAGGCGATCCAGATGGAAAAACGCATGATCGGGTTACTGCTGATGGTGATCGTCGCCGTGGCGGCGTTCAATATCGTTTCCACATTGGTCATGGTAGTGACGGATAAACACGCCGACATTGCGATCCTGCGGACCATCGGCGCCAAGCCGGGAACCATCATGCGTATCTTCATGGTGCAGGGCATGGCGATCGGGATCATCGGCATCGTCGTGGGGGTGGCACTCGGCGTGGTACTGGCGCTATCGGTGTCGGATTTGATTGCCTGGTTCGAGGCGTTGACGGGTATTCAATTCCTCGATCCCAATGTCTATTTCATCAGCTATCTGCCCTCGCAACTGCAGTTGAGCGATGTAGGTATCATCGCGGGATCGGCCTTCGTGCTGACATTCCTGTCGACCCTGTATCCCGCCTGGCGTGCGGCGCGTATTCAACCGGCCGAGGTATTGCGTTATGAATGAGGAAACCGAGATGGCATCGAATGGCAACCCCGCGTTCGCCGATAATGACGTCATGCTGCACTGCGATGGCTTGACGCGTATTTATCGTGAGGGCCCGCAGGATGTCACCGTGCTCGATGGCCTGGAATTAGAAGTACGGGCCGGTGAACGCGTGGCCGTGGTGGGAAGTTCAGGGTCGGGCAAGACGACATTGCTTAACCTCTTGGGGGGGCTTGACCGTCCAAGTGCGGGGCATGTACGCATTGCCGGTCAGTCGCTGGCCGAAATGGGGGAGGCCGCATTGGGCGGCTTTCGCAATCGGCATATCGGCTTCGTATATCAGTTCCACCATCTGCTGGCGGAGTTTTCGGCGCTGGAAAATGTCGCCATGCCATTGCTCATTCGCGGCCAAAAGCGGCAGGAAGCGCAGGCCAAGGCGCGTGAGATCCTGTCCCGGGTAGGCATGGAGGCGCGTTGTGAGCATAAGCCGGGCGAGCTCTCGGGTGGGGAGCGGCAGCGCGTGGCGATAGCCCGCGCCTTGGTGACGGACCCTAGTCTGGTGCTGATGGACGAGCCGACCGGCAACCTCGATCAGACCACGGCGGGTAACATCTTGGCACTAATGGATAGCCTTGCCGCGCGTAGCGCCTGTGCTTTCATCATCGTTACCCACGACCCCGGCCTCGCCGCCCATCAGGATCGCGTAATGCGACTCGACCAAGGTCGTTTGAGCGCGGACTGAGCGAGGAGGTCATGGCTTACGCTGGCGCCGCCGCCGTGCGCGGCGCTGCCAGCTCCGGGCCACCTGCCAACGCCAGATCAAGCGAATCGTCAGGTTGCTGAGCAAGCCGACGATGATCGCCACCACAACCGAGCCCACTAGCAGGGCAGGCAAGATATCCGCCATTTTTTCGGCAATCCACGCGGTCGACAGCCTATCCGGCATGTGTCGTGCAGGTGTATCCAGCAGCCAGGCGCCTACCCGGTAATTGAAATAGAAAATCACCGGCATGGTAAGTGGATTGGTCAGCCAGACGAGACTGACCGACAAAGGCAGGTTGCAGCGCAGCAGCCAGGCACCGAAGGCGGCGACGACCATCTGCAACGGGATCGGTAGTAGCGCGACGAAAAGCCCCACCATAAAGGCATTGCCCACGCTACGGCGCGACAGCATCCATAGGGACGGGTCGCCCAGGAGGTGATGCATGAAACGCAGCGATTTTTGGCGTTTCAGCGTTTCCGGCCGGGGCATGTAACGCTGCAGAAGTCGGCGAGGCATGATCCACGAGCTATCGAAGTGTCAATTCATTATCCATACAACCCGGGACTCTCGCTATCGTTGCGCGCCGTCGCGCAGCCGTTGATTATATATCGTCATTATCTAAAAAAAGGATGACGAATGAATATGGGGTGGGCGATGCCGCTAGCTCTGGCGGCGCTCGCCGGTAGCATCTGGGGCGGGTGGGGACTGGCTGGCGGCATTTGCATATGGGGTGCGGCCGCGCTGCTGGCCGTGGCACGCGGACGATGGCGGTGGCTTGCGATGCTCGTCGTGGCGGGACTATGTGCGTGGCAGGTGACCGAGCAGCGCGTAGGCACGTTGCCCGAAGGCTTGTCGCGTCAGGATATCACGCTCGCCGGACGGGTGACGCAGGTACGTAGAGACCAAGGACTGACACGCATGCGTGTCGCGGTCACACACTGCGCGCCTCAAGAGACCGGTTTACCATCATGCGATGCGCTTTCACGGGTGCGACTGTCCTGGTACGACGCGCCGCTCTTGCATGCCGGTGACCGTTGGCGATGGCGCGTGCGTATGCGTCCGCCGCAAGGGTTCGCCAATGGTTATGGCTTCGATTATGCGGCCTGGCTATGGCGCGAAGGTATCCAGGCGACAGGGTATGTGCGTGATTCGTCCGTGACACAGCGTTCGAGTATCGGCGCTCCGACGCTGCGCGATGCCGGCTTGGCATTTCTGGAGAGTCAGCCGTTGTCCGAACTGGCTACCCGCTGGCTGGCGGCGCTCACTTTGGGGGCTAGCGAGCGTCTGACTCAAGATGACTGGGACTTGCTCAACGCGACCGGCACCACGCATCTGATGGTCATATCCGGGTTGCATGTCGGCTTGGTGGCAAGCGTGACGTTGGTGCTGTTGCGTCTGCTGGCGCGAGGTGTGACGCCAGGGCATTGGCGCCTCGCGACCTGGCCATGGTGGTTGGCGGGGGGTGCGACACTGGCATATGCGGGCATGGCGGGGTTCGAGCCGCCTGCGCTACGCGCCTCGGTGATGGCCTTGCTGGGGCTGTGGGTAGCCAGTGGGCGTCATGCGCCAGGGCCCTGGCAGGCCTGGTGGCTGGCGTTGCTGGTGATCGTGGTGAGTGATCCTCTGACGGTATGGCGCCCCGGGCTCTGGCTATCGTTTCTGGCGGTAGGCGTGCTGATCGCGGCCTGGCAGGGACGCCCCACGCCGCGTGGAGTGAGGGGGTGGTTATGGGCATTGGGGCGCTCGCAATGCCTGCTGGCACCGTTCATGGCCGCCGCCGTGCTGATCGGTTTCGAGCGGCTGGCACCGGTGGGGCCACTGGTTAATCTGCTCGCGGTGCCACTGGTCGGCAGCATCATGGTGCCGCTGGGGCTGCTGGGCTGGGCGATGGCCTGGTCGCCGAGTCTGGCGATGATCCCGTGGGGGGTGTTCGATGGACTCGCTCAGGGCGTCTGGAAAGGACTGACCGTGGCTGGTGCGTGGCTGCCTGCATGGTTGCCACCGATATGGGAGACATGGCCGCTGGCGCTGATATTGGCCACGCTGGGGGTGGCATGGCTAATTCCTGGAGTGGTGGGCTATTTACGCCTATGGGCCTCGGTGAGTCTGATCGTCTTGGTGGTCGTGCTGCGCCCACCCGGCATAGCGACCGGGCGGGTGGTGGTGACCGTACATGACGTGGGGCAAGGGCAGTTGGTCGAGTTGCGCAGTGCCACACAACATTTGCTGTTCGACACCGGGCCGCGTTATGGCTCGGGATTCACGCCCGCCGAGTCGTTGTGGCCACCAGGGCGGCACTTCGATGATGTCATCGTCAGTCATAGCGACCGTGATCATGCTGGCGGGGTAGAGGTGATTGACGAGATGCATCATGTCACGCGCTGGTGGGGGCCGCCCGCGATGCGCGTAGGCATTGCCACGCGGGCGTGTCGCCGGGGCGTGGAGTGGCAACGGGACGGCGTCGACTACCGGTTTCTCTCGCCGGTGGCGAGTGACGTGACGCGCTCCGACAACGATCGTTCGTGCGTGTTGCAGGTAACGGCTGGCGATCAACGCCTATTGATCACCGGGGATGCGGGGAGCGACATCGAGCGGCGCTTGCTGGCGGGGGGCGAGCCCCCGTTGACGGTGCTGGTCGCGGGACACCATGGCAGTCGCACCAGTTCTTCGCCGGCGTTCGTGGCTCGCACTCGGCCGGAGCACGTCATCTTCAGCGCTGGCCGGGATAATGCTCATGGGCATCCGCATCCCGAAGTGGTACGTCGTTTTCGTCGCGTCGGCAGTTGTCTGTGGAATACCGCCACGGACGGCGCACTGCGTTTCACGCTGGGCGCAGCGGCGTTGCGTATGCAGGCAGCGCGCCCGCTCGGCGGTGTCGAAGGGGCGTGCATTGGGGTAGAATCCGGCGGTTGATACGTGTGTATCGTTATCGGGCATCGTGGCGCGCCACCATCGGCTCGTGTATCGCCTATTTTCAGTAGTTGCCCCCTTGAATGGGGCGAGCAAGCCTCTCAACCAGCGGAGACGCCGTGAGAAACGCTACCAGTTGGTCCCTTTACCGTCGCTTGCTGGGGTACGTTAAACCGCATTGGAAGGCATTCATGGCCGCCGTGGTGGGGTATGCCATCTATGCGGCCTCGAGTACCGCGCTGGCGGAAATGATGAAGCGCCTGATCGACGGCATCCAGAACCCCGATGCGGCCTTTCGCCTGATGCTGCCCCTGTTCGTGATCGGCATGTTCGCCGCGCGGGGTGTGGGGACATTCCTGGGCACCTATTACATGAGCGATGTGGCGCGCAACGTGGTGCACGCGCTGCGCTGTGAAGTGTTCAACCACATGTTGCGCTTGCCGGGTCGCTTTTTCGACATGCATTCCAGCGGTCACCTGCTTTCGCGCGTCACCTATCATGTCGAACAGGTGACCGGCGCGGCGACCAACGCGATCACCATCATCCTGCGCGAAGGCTTGTTCGTGATCGGTCTGGTCAGCTATCTGCTCTGGACCAATTGGATGCTGACGTTGGTCTTCTTGGCCGTCACTCCGCTGATCGGCTTGGTAGTCAGGTACACTAGCAAGCGCTTTCGCCGTTTGTCGCGGCGCATTCAGAATTCGATGGGCGATGTCACGCATGTTGCCTCCGAGGCGTTGTCGGGCTACCGCGTGGTGCGCACTCACGGTGCCGAAGCGTACGAGAAAGCGCGCTTCGCCGAGGCCAGTGAGTACAATCGCGAACAAAGCATGAAGGTGGCGCTGACCAAGGCCGTCAGCACACCGGTCATTCAACTCTTGGTGGCGCTGTCGCTGGCCGGGCTGGTATGGCTGGCGATGTCGCCGGCCTTGATGGCCTCGATGACGCCGGGCGAGTTCGTGGCCTTTATCACTGCTGCGTCGTTGATGGCCAAGCCGGTGCGTCAGCTCACCGAGGTCAACAGCACGATCCAGAAAGGACTGTCGGCCTCGCAGGAGTTGTTCGGTCTTCTTGAGCAGCCCCTCGAAGTCGATGAGGGCACCTATGTGCCAACGCGCATCGACGGGCGTGTGCGCTTCGAAGGCGTGCGCTTTCGCTATGGCGAAGATCAGACCGAGGTGCTCAAGGGCATCGATCTGGATATTCCCGCTGGGCAGATGGTTGCCATAGTGGGCCGTTCCGGCAGCGGCAAGTCGACGCTGGTGAGCTTGCTGCCACGTTTCTATCCTCCCACCGAGGGGAAAGTGACGCTGGATGACGTGGATATCCAGACGTATTCGCTGTCGCCCCTGCGTCAGCGCATCGCGCTGGTCTCCCAGCAGGTGACGCTTTTTAACACGACTATCGGTGCCAATATTGCGTACGGACAACCGGGTTCCGACCGGGAGGCCGTCGAGCGCGCCGCACGCGCCGCCCACGCGCATGAGTTCATCGAACACTTGTCGAACGGTTACGATACCGTCGTGGGTGATAATGGAGTGATGCTGTCCGGCGGCCAGCGGCAGCGCCTGGCCATCGCGCGAGCGATTTTCAAGGATGCTCCTGTGCTGGTGCTCGACGAGGCCACCTCTGCGCTGGATACCGAGTCCGAGCGTTATATTCAGCAGGCATTGGAAACGGTCTGCCGCGGGCGTACGACCTTCGTCATTGCCCATCGCTTGTCGACCATCGAGCGTGCCGACCGTATTCTGGTCATGGAGCAGGGCGAGATCATCGAAAGCGGCACACATACTGAATTGCTGGCGCAAGAGGGTGCCTATGCCGCGCTTCACCAATTGCAATTCCAGGAGGCCGAGTGAGTCGCTTGCAAGATGCCTGGTACCGTGACGCGGCTTGGCTCATGCCGTTGCGTCCCTTGGCGGGGCTTTATGCCTCGGTAATGGATGCGCGACGCAGAGCCTATCAGCGCGGAACGAAGACGGTCTGGACACCTCCAGTCCCGTTGATCGTGATCGGCAATCTGTCCGTGGGAGGCACCGGCAAGTCGCCCCTGGTAGCGTGGATGGCGCGCTGGCTCGTCGAACGCGGCTGGCACCCAGGCATCGTCTCGCGTGGTTATGGCGGTCATGCGCGTCGTTATCCACTGTACGTGACGCCGGAAACCTCTCCTGTGGAAGCCGGCGACGAGCCGGTCATGCTGGCGGCACAGACAGGGCTTCCGGTCGCGGTCGATCCCGACCGCCCGCGCGCTGCGCGCAAGCTGGTCGCGGCCGGGTGCGATATCCTGCTGTCTGATGATGGCTTGCAGCATCTGGCCATGGGGCGCGATATCGAACTCGTGGTAGTGGACGGCGCGCGTGGTTTCGGCAATGGTCGCTGCCTGCCGGCAGGTCCGCTGCGTGAACCACTTTCTCGGTTGGACGACGTGGACGCGGTCATCGGCAATGGCCCGTTGCAACAGGACTTGCCAGTGCCGCACTACAGCATGCGTCTGGTGCCATCGCGTTGGCGACACCTGATCGATGACGTCTGCTATCCCATTGAGGGGCGGCCGTTCAACGGACGCGTGCATGCGCTGGCGGGAATCGGCCATCCATCGCGTTTCTTCGAGACGTTGGAGGAACTGGATGTCGCATTCGACCCTTGCCCGTTGGCCGATCACCACCGTTTCGATGCCGCCGACCTGCAGTTTTCCGATAATCGGCCAGTGGTCATGACGGCCAAGGATGCGGTCAAGTGCCGTCTCTTCGCACACGAACGTTGCTGGGTGCTGGATGTCGAAGCGCATCCCGATCCGGCACTGGTGACCTGGCTAGAAGGCCGCTTGGCGGCGTTGACCGAGAGGTGAACCATGGATAAGCAAATGTTGGCGATGTTGGTGTGCCCTCGCTGCCAGGGCAAGCTCAAGTACGACCGCGAGCGCGGCGAGCTCAAGTGTCGCTTCGATGGGCTGGCATTTCCCGTGGAAGATGAGATTCCGGTGATGCTGGAAGAGCAGGCGCGCCACATGGATGTCGACGAGAAACTGGATAAGCCGCGTCGTAGTGCTGGAGAGACATGGGATGGCGCTTCATGAATGATGTAGTCGTGGTGATTCCGGCGCGCTATGGGTCTTCGCGGTTGCCGGGAAAACCCTTGTTGGAAATTCATGGCGACCCGATGATCGCGCGTGTCTGGCGACGTGCCTGTCAAAGCGGCGCCACGCGAGTGGTGATCGCCACCGATGATGCGCGCATCGAGACGGCCATGCGCCCTTACGCGGCCGAGGTCATGCTGACCGAACGTGACCACCCCTCCGGTACTGATCGCCTCGCCGAGGTGGCGGCACGTCTAGGCCTCGATGCCGATACTATCGTGGTCAACGTGCAGGGCGATGAGCCGCTCATTCCGGCGTCGTTGATCGACCAGGTGGCATGGCGTCTAGCCGACGATGCGAGTGCCTCGATCGCCACCCTGGCGGAGCCCATCGGCGATATCGAGACCTTGTTCAATCCCAACGTGGTCAAGGTAGTGCGCGATCTATATGGGCGCGCCCTGTATTTCTCCCGGGCGCCGGTGCCCTGGGACCGAGAAGGCTTCGCCCAGCGTCCCGATCATCTCGAGACCGATGCCTGGCTGCGCCATATCGGGCTCTATGCGTATCGTGCCGGTTTCCTCGCCGAGTATGTCGATTGGCTGCCTTCGCCACTGGAGCAGCTCGAGCAACTCGAGCAATTGCGCGCCATGCACCATGGGCATCGCATACAGGTGGCGTTGGCCGGCGAGGCCCATCCGGCGGGGGTCGATACCCAGGAGGATCTCGAACGAGTGCGCCGCCTGATCGCCGAGGAGGAGGGCGCGACATGATCCGTATTCTTTTCGTGTGTCTAGGCAATATATGCCGCTCGCCGACTGCCGAAGGCATCGTCAGGGCGCGCTTGCAGACAGCGGGGCTCGCGGATGTGGTGGCGCTCGAATCATGTGGCACCGGGCGCTGGCATGTGGGCGAATCGCCCGATCCGCGTGCCCAGGCGGAAGCGCGAGCGCGAGGTATCGATATTGCCTCGCTACGCGCGCGCCAGCTTCGTATCGACGACTTCCAGACGTTTGATTACCTGCTGGCCATGGACGCGGACAACCTGGCTCATATGCAACGTATGGCGCCCGCCGGCTGTCAGGCGCATCTCGGTCTGCTGCTGGATTTCGCGGGGACGCCCGGACGCTCGGTGCCGGACCCGTATTACGGCGCGGGGGATGGTTTCGCCAATGTGTTCGCCTTGATCGAGCAGGCGGCCGACGGCTTGATCGAGAGCTGTCGTCAACGCCTTGAAGCGCAGCGTTCGGAGCCTGGCGATGGCGCTCGCTGAGGCTGCGGCCCTCGATAATACGCTGGGATTGCCCTGTCGTGCGGATCGTTTCATTGCAGCCACGACGCACGATGAGATACGCGCCGCACTGGCCATAGCCGCGCGGGATGCGTCGGCGCTCAATATCGTGGGTGGCGCCAGCAACCTGATTTTGGCGTCCCGCCTCTCGGGGGTGACCTTGCAGGTGGCGTGTGACGACTGGTGGTGGGAAGAAAACGACGACCAGACGATTCGCGTCTACGCCCAGGCGGGCCTGTCTTGGCACGACCTCGTCACGGCATGCGTCGAACGCGGCTGGTGGGGAATCGAAAATCTGGCATTGATTCCCGGCCATGTCGGGGCTGCACCCATCCAGAACATCGGCGCCTACGGTGTCGAGCTTGCCGACGTGCTGGAGGCGGTCCATGTCATCCACTGCGATGATGGCCGCGACGCCGTTTTCTCGCGCGATGCGTGTGAATTCGCCTATCGCGATAGCATTTTCAAGCGCGCCTTGGCGGGGCGTGTCGTGGTGACGCAGGTGGTGCTGAGGTTGTCGCGCAGTCCTTCGCCTTGCTTGGGTTACGGCGATCTCGCCCAGCGTGTCTCGGCTCATCCCGGGGTGCGGGAGATCTTTGATGCCGTGTGTGCCGTAAGGCGTGAGAAATTGCCTGATCCCGCCGTGCTGGGTAACGCCGGCAGCTTCTTCACCAACCCCGTACTCGAGGCGACTCAAGCCGGACGTCTTCTGCGGGAATATCCTACGATGCCGCATTTCCCGCAACCGAATGGAAGGGTCAAGTTGGCCGCAGGATGGTTGATCGAGCGCTGCGGCTTCAAGGGGGCGCGCTGGGGCGCCTTTGGCGTGCATGAACGCCAGGCCTTGGTGCTGGTTCACTTTGGTGGTGGCGACAGGCAGGAATTGTTGGCGCTAGCCGAGCATATTCGCGATACCGTACAGCAGGCATTCGGGGTGTTGCTGGAGCGAGAGCCGCGTTTGATGGGGTAGCGGCGTCCGCTAGGTGTCTAGCGTTTGCCGGTGCGTCTAGCGAAGCCCTGCGACAATACGTTTTTGAGCATCAAGGTGAAGCGACCATAAAAAACGCCTGAAGGAGGAATCCTTCAGGCGTTTTTGTGCCCGGTAGGCGGCCGAGCCGGCTAGGCGTTGTCGTCGCCGCGGAAGAGGTTTTCCTGGAGACGATGGCGCTGTTCGCGTGGATCGTTGTGCGCACGGCGACGCTGACGCGGCGTGCTCATTTCCTGGGGCGCTTGCGACGCTACCGTGGTGGTGGCTGCCGGCGCGGAAGCCTCCTCGGCGCGAGGTGTGGCTGTCGGTGCCGGAGACTCGGCCGGCGTCACGGGCGTTTCCTCGGTGCTGGCCGACGTGTCGCTCGAAGACGGTGTGTCGACCTCGGGCGCCGGCGTGGGCGTCGAGGTCGAAGCCGAGCTGACCTGTGATTCGGCGCTGTCCTTGGACGTTGTCGCGGCGGTCTCATCGGTGACAGCGACGCTATCGTCCTCAGGTTGGGAGGACGGCGTCACGTCATCGTGGGTCGGCTCGTCATCGCTCGCCTGAGCCGCAAGGGGCTCGGTGGGCGTAGACGGCGCGGGTTTCTCACTCGCAACCGGCGCGTCGCTGGACTGCGGAGCGCCGTGCTTGGCTTGAGAAGCTGCAGCGCTTTCCTCCTCCGGGGTTGCTTTGGCGGTTTCGCCGGCATCCTCAGGAGCAGCGTGCGTCGGTGCCTGTGCCGGAGAGTCATCAGCGGGCGCTTGCGTAGAGTCCTCAGCGGGAGCGTCTTTCGACGTCGCCTTGGTGGCGCTGCGCTCGGTGCTGTCCCGTTCAGGCGTCGCTTCGGCTTTCGGCGCCTCGGTGGTGCTGTCTTCCTCCGGCGCTTCGGTCGGGCGCGATGGCGTCGCAGCATCCGAACGAGGTTTAGCCGCGGGGGTGCTATTGCCCGTTTGGGTGTGCTCGGCCATGGCCGCAGGCTGAGACTCGGCGGGCTGTGTCGCTGACTCGGGCGTCGCTTCGGTCACGGCGGACGATGCTGTCTCGCCCGACTTGGCACTCGCTTTGTCGTCTGCCGCCTTGCCGGGCGAGGGCGCGGCACTGGAGGTGTCGCCCTGGACGTCTTGTTCCGGTTCGCTTGCCGCTTCTTGCTGCTGTGCCTGCAGTTTTTCTTGCTCGGCAACCGACTGCGGATTCACGGCATGCTTGCGGCTACGCTGGCGCGGATTGTTGCGCGTGCGCTTCGGCTTGCTGTCTGCCTTCGGCGTGTCGTCCTTCGCCGGAGAGGGCTTTTCTGCAGCCTTGTCGTTGGACGTCGCTTGTGACGCAGTCTCCGACTTGGGCTTATTGTCCTTGGTGTCCTTGTTTTCCTCGCGGGACTTGTTGGATTTACCGGTGTTACGCGCTTCTTTACCACCGTCGTTACGAGTGTCCTGCTTCGAGTTGTCGCCGTTATTGGCGTTTTCACTACGTTCGCCATTGTTCGACTTGCCGGAGCCACGCGAAGGCCGCGAATTGCGGTTAGACTGCGCGTTGTTACCTCCTTCGCGACGGCCTTCGTTGCGCGATGCCTGGCGCTCTTGTGATTCCTCGCTATTGCGACGACGGCGGTTGTTGTTGTTGCCATTGCGCCCACTGTTGCCATTGCTGGACGCTGCATCGCGTGGCGTCTCGTCGTTGTCGCGAGAGCTCTGGCGCTGCTGCTTGCCGGTGTTGTTATCATCGCGTGAGCGCGCCGCCTGGCCATTGCCGCTACGGTTGCGCTGTTGCGAGGAATCCGCCGAGGACGACTTGCCGGCCACGCGTTTTTGCGACTCGGCGCCGGATGCAGCGCTCTGTGTAGAGGCGGCATTGTCCTCGCCATTGAGCAACTTGCCGAAGCCTTTCACCAAGCGTGAGAATAGGCCGCCTTCGTGTGACTCCGAAGGGGGCGGCGTCGTGCTCGAAGTGGTCTGCGGCTCGGCATCGGTCTGCAGTGAGGTCGGTGCCGGGGCGTTGTGAGCCACACTCTTGACCGCCGCCTCGGCGCGTTGCACCGGCTTGTCGAAGGCCGCATCGGGCTCTTGCGTATAGTCGGTTTCGGTGGGCAGCTCGAAACTTGAACGTTGACCATCTTCTTCGTTTACCTGGTCATCGCGCAGGCGTTGCATGTCGTAGTGCGGCGTGTCCATGTCGGGATTGGGCAAGAGCACCACCTGAACGCCTTGCCGCTGCTCGATGTCGTTGAGCACGCTGCGCTTTTCGTTGAGCAGGTAGGTCGCCACCGGCACCGGGAGCACTGCGCGAATCTGCGAGCTGCGCTCTTTCATGGCCTCTTCTTCGATGAGGCGCATGATAGATAGCGATATGGAGCGCACATCGCGGATGGTGCCCTGGCCGTTGCAGCGCGGGCAGACCACGCCGCTGGTCTCGCCCAGCGACGGGCGCAGGCGCTGGCGTGACATTTCCATCAGGCCGAAACGTGAGATGCGGCCGATCTGCACACGTGCGCGGTCGAGCTTGAGCGCATCGCGGACACGGTTCTCGACTTCACGCTGATTCTTGGCCGGCGTCATGTCGATGAAGTCGATGACCACCAGGCCGCCGATGTCGCGCAGACGCAGTTGACGCGCGATCTCGTCGGCGGCTTCCAGGTTGGTCTGCAACGCGGTTTCCTCGATGTCGCTGCCACGTGTGGCGCGCGCCGAGTTGATGTCGATGGAGACCAGGGCTTCGGTGTGGTCGATGACCACGGCACCGCCGGAGGGCAGCTTGACTTCGCGCTGATACGCGGTCTCGATCTGCGATTCGATCTGAAAACGCGAGAACAACGGTACGTCATCGGCGTAGAGCTTGATCTTGTTCTGGTACGAGGGCATGACCTGGCGGATGAAGTGCAGGGCTTCTTCATACACTTCGGGGCTATCGATCAAGACCTCGCCGATATCATGGCGCAGGTAGTCGCGCATGGCGCGAATGATGACGTTGGATTCGCGATAAATCAGAAACGGGGCGCTGCGCTTGCCGGCTTCCTCGGTGATCGCTTCCCAGACCTGCACCAGATAGTCCATGTCCCACTGCAGTTCCTCGGGGGAACGCCCGATCCCGGCGGTACGCACGATGACGCCCATCTTGTCGGGAACGGTCAGTTGGCCCATGGCGTCCTTGAGCTGCGCACGATCGTCACCTTCGATGCGCCGCGAGATGCCACCGGCACGTGGATTGTTGGGCATCAGTACCAAAAAGCGCCCAGCCAGACTGATAAAGGTCGTCAGGGCGGCGCCCTTGTTGCCGCGTTCTTCCTTGTCGACCTGGACAATGACTTCCTGGCCTTCCTTGAGCACTTCCTTGATGTTGGGGCGTCCGGAAGGCTCCTTGGTGAAGTATTCCCGCGAGATTTCCTTGAGCGGGAGAAAGCCGTGACGCTCGGCGCCGAAGTCGACGAACGCCGCTTCGAGGCTGGGCTCGATACGCGTGATGCGACCACGGTAAATGTTGGCTTTCTTCTGTTCTCGGGCACCGGATTCGATGTCGAGATCGTACAGGCGTTGTCCATCGACGAGCGCGACGCGCAGCTCTTCGGGCTGTGTCGCGTTGATGAGCATTCGTTTCATGCAAGTCTCACTGACTAGGCGTGCCGGTCTGACGACAAGGCGTGGTAACGGCGCGTCGAATCGTTTGCTTGCATGCTTGTGCTCAGTGCATGTCGTGACGATGTCTTGGCGACCCGGAGGGCCGAGGGCGACAAGACAGGCATACCAACGGTCGTCACCGCCCAGTGGGCGATGCATGTGATGATGGCCGCCGAATGCGGTGGACGAGGGGGCCCGCCAGCGCTTCGAGGGGTGTTCAACGTCGTTATTCCGTCCGTATAGATCCTGTCGTATACATCCCTGAACACTGTAAGAGCATGTTGAGTACGCAGCGGTGGCAGGACGTGTTCCGGCGGGAGTGTGCCCGTCCGGCCCTGCGGTCATCCGCTAGACAGCTAGCAATAGGTCGATTCGGCACGCCGGCCTCGGCACGGTGTTTATGTCACCCCGTATGGTGGGCGCCGAGTGTCTCGTGCGCCCCTGGCGGGCATGGCGTTCCAATCGTTCTTTTCCCGTTGACGCGGCGCGGTATTCGGCGTCGCGCGAGGGGAATGTCATGTTCTTCGCTCGGGCCTGCGTGTCTGCAGAGCAGGCGCAACTCATGGGCGCTTGATGCCCATTTGAGCGAGCCTCGAATATAACAGTAAAGCGATAACGCAGCAATTGGCGTCAAGACGATCTCGCTGCGGTAGAATGTCGTGTGGCGTCAAGCGCCGACAATCCGGTGGCGATTCGTATAAGGAGAGGGTGCGCATGGCCGAAGGCCGCGACGTACAGTGGGTGGAAGTAAGCGAAGGGCAGGTCGGACAACGTATCGACAATTTCTTGCGTACGCGGCTCAAGGGGGCGCCCAAGTCGTTGATCTATCGCATCGTGCGCAAGGGCGAGATTCGCGTCAACAAGAAGCGGGTCAAGGCGGACTATCGTCTGGCGCTGGGTGACTTGGTGCGCATACCGCCATTGCGTCTGGCCCCTGAGGAGGCTGTGCGCGAAGTCAGTGACGGACTGCGTAATCTGCTGGCAGGCAGTGTGCTGGTCGAGGGCCCCGACTGGATGGTGCTCAACAAGCCGGCTGGCCTCGCCGTACACGGGGGTAGTGGCGTGAAAATCGGGTTGATCGAGGCGCTGCGCCAGGTTCGTGACGATCTCGACTTCCTCGAGCTGGTGCACCGTCTGGATCGCGATACCTCCGGTTGTTTGCTGCTGGCCAAGTCGCGGGCGGCGCTGGTGACCTTGAATCAGGCGCTCAAGGCCCATCAGATGGACAAGCAGTATCTAGCGCTGGTGCAAGGGCGCTGGCCGACGCGACGTGAGTTCGTCAGCGCCCGGCTCGATCGCTTCGATGCCGGCAACGGCGAGCGTCGCATGCGTGTCGACAACCAGGGCAAGGTATCGCGGACGCGTTTTGCCGTGCGCGAGGCGTTCTCGCGTGTCACGCTGATCGAGGCCGAGCCGGTGACCGGGCGCACGCACCAGATCCGCGTGCATGCCGCGCATGCCGGGCATGCACTGTTGGGTGACGACAAGTATGGCACTCGCGAGGGAGCGCGTCTGGCGCGTGAGCTAAAGCTCGATCGTCTGTTTCTGCATTCTCATGCCTTGACCTTTCCCGAACCCACCAGCGGACGACCGGTGCACGTCAAGGCGCCGCTGGGGGAAACGCTCGAAGCGGTGCTGGCGAGAGCGCGGCGCGTTAGTTGACAGTGCCATGCACCCCGAGGGTGTGGTTTCCAATGACGCCATTGATGAGGGGAAAGTGGTTTGCGCTATCGTTTAGTGATCTTCGACTGGGACGGCACTCTGATGGATTCCGCCGCGCGAATCGTCGCCTGCATGCAGGCGGCCGCGCACGATATTGGCTGGGCGCCGCTGTCGGATGCGGCGGTACGCGACATCATCGGGCTGGGTCTGCCGGAGGCCATCGCCAAGCTTTGCCCGGACATGTCAATGGAGCAGCGTGAGCGCTTGCGCGAGCGTTATGCGGCACATTTCGTTGCCGCCGAGCGCGAGCCGATGCATTTCTTCGATGGAGTGGTATCCGGCATGACGCGGCTGCGGGGCGAGTCGAGCCTGCGACTGGCGGTAGCGACCGGCAAGAGCCGCCGTGGCTTGGAGCGCATTTTTACGAGCACAGGCAGTGGCGAATGGTTCCACACGAGTCGTACGGCCGATGAAACGCTGTCCAAACCGCACCCTCGCATGCTGGAAGAGTTGCTGGTCGAGACGCATCTGGCGCCGGAAGAGGCGTTGATGGTCGGCGATACCGAGTATGACATGGAAATGGCGCGGGCATTGGGCATGGATCGGGTGGCAGTGACCTATGGCGTTCATGCACGCGAACGTCTGGCGCGTAGCGAGCCGGTGCTGATGGCCGACACGTTCTCGGTGTTGATGGATTGGTTGTATACGGTCCCCCAAAATGATGCCAATGATTCGGTATCAGGCGCCACGCGGCTACGGAGCGAAATCTCATGAGTGACGATAAACGCGAGGATGCCTGGACGCAGGGGCCCGAGATCGAGCGTACATCGCGAGGACCTGGTCAGGCCGATGAGCTGGACGAAGAGGCAGCAAGCGACCCCGAGCGCTTGCGTGAACTACGCCGCTTGCGCGAGCAGCGCATGCTCGATCGCTGGATCGATGGCGTACTCGTCGAGCAGCGGAGGTCACGGCGCTGGAAACTATTCTTTCGCCTGGTGGTCGTGCTGCTGATTGCGTCGTCGCTGGCGATGACGGCGTATGCGCTATTCTTCGCCGAGCGTGGCATGCCCGGTGGCGTGGGCGCTCCTCACCTGGGCGTCGTCGAGGTCGAGGGCGTGATCGATGCCAATGGCGAGGCGAGTGCCGAGCGCATCATCGAGGGCCTGCGTGCTGCATGGCAAGCGCCCTCATCGCGGGCGGTGGTACTGCATATCAATAGCCCTGGCGGCAGTCCAGTGCAGTCACAGCGTGTATATGACGAAGTGCGCCGTTTGGCGGAGAAGGGCGACAAGCCGATCATTGCGGTGATCGAGGACATCGGCGCGAGCGGTGCCTATTACATTGCGGCGGCGGCGGACGATATCTACGCCGCCCCGGCGAGTCTGGTGGGGTCGATAGGTGTCATTTACTCTGGCTTTGGCATGCAGGATGCCATCGATAAGTTGGGCGTCGAGCGCCGAGTCTTTACCGCCGGTGACAACAAGGCGTTTCTCGATCCCTTTTCCCCGATACGCGATGAGCAGCGAGAGTTCTGGCAGCAAGTGCTGGATACCACGCACCGGCAGTTCATCGAAGACGTCAAGGCGGGACGCGGCGAGCGCCTGGCGGACGATCCTAAACTCTTTTCCGGATTGATTTGGACCGGAGAGCAGGCGCTGGAGCTGGGGTTGATCGATGGTCTCGAGAGTCTCGATGCGCTCTCCCGCCAGCGCCTCGGTGAGGTGCGGTTGCATGATTATACCCCGGCGCTCGATCCCTTGAGTCGCTTGTCACGCCAACTGGGGCGTGTCGCGGCCGAGTGGGTCGGGGTCTCCGGCAATGCGTCGCCCGTGCGTTATCAGGTGCCATGACGACACCCGGCCGGTATCAGCCCAACGGGTCGAGGCCGGCCTCGCGCAGCATTTCACAAAGACGTATCAGTGGCAGGCCGATCAAGGCGTTGGGGTCACGTCCCTCGAGACGTTCGAAGAGCGTGATGCCCAGCCCTTCCATGCGAAAGCTGCCGGCGCTATCCAGTGGGCGCTCCTTGTCGACGTAACGTTCGATCTGGGTGTCGCTGAGTTGGCGAAACACCACATCGTAGCGTTCGTGATCGACCCAATGACGCGCGTGGGCGGTATCGATGAGTGCGATGCCGGTCAGGAAGTGAACGTGGCGTCCCGAAAAGCGGCGCAGGTTGGCGCGGGCGGTGGCCATGTCGCCGGGTTTGCCGAGTATTTCGCCGTCGAACAGGCAGACTTGGTCCGAGCCGATGATCAGGTGCTCGGGGTAGTCGCCGGCCAGCGCAGTGGCCTTGCCCAGAGCAAGGCGATGCACTAACGCATGGGGTGATTCGTGGGGGTGCGGCGTTTCGTCGATGTCCGGCGCGGCCCATGCATAAGGCAGTTCGAGACGGTCGAGAAGCTGGCGGCGCCAACGGGAGCCGGAAGCGAGGACAAGGCGAGTCATGGCGTCTCCTTGAAAAACGATGGCGGTGTGGCGCGCGTCACTTCGCAGTCTGGCGTGTAGCGTGAGTTCTGTACAGTGTGCTTGTTTTGACAGCGTCGGGGTGAGTCACTATTATTGCGCGCCTATGTTAACCACACGACTTCCCAAGCAGGTCGAGCCTTATAAGCTCGCTGCCAATCGTGAACGTCTCGAAGGGCTGGCAGCGCTCGATGGAATGCTGCGTCTCGGCGAAGAGATCGGCGCGCAGCAGGGTGACTGCGAGGTACGCCTGAGTTTCGATATCGATACGCAAGGGCGGCGCCTCATGGACGGCTATCTCCTGGCGCATGTGCAGATGCCTTGCAGGCGCTGTCTGGAGCTCATGCCGGTAACGTTGGAGAGTCGCATTCTGCTGGGACTGGTCAGTGATGACAGCCTGGCGGGCGAGTTGCCGAGCGACTATGAGCCGGTATTGGTGGAAAACGAGCAGCTGAATCTTCTGCCGGTAGTCGAGGATGAACTCATCCTTAGTCTGCCTCAGGTGATTTATCATGACGAAGCGGATTGCGCCGTTTCGCGCGACCAGCTGGAAAGCGGCGCTGATGCCGACGTGTCGGAGCAGCGTTCTACAAGCCCTTTCGAGGTGCTGCGCAACTTGAAAGGCAAACTTTGAATCATCGTCGACACTCTGGAGTGTAACCCATGGCAGTTCAACAGAACCGCAAGACCCGTTCCAAGCGTGGCATGCGTCGTAGCCACGATGCGCTGAGCGGACCGACCCTGTCTCAGGACAAGGAAACCGGCACTACGCATCGTCGTCACCACGTGGCCCCCGATGGCTTCTACCGTGGCCGCAAGGTCGTCGACGTTTAAGACGTCGTCGACGCGCACGTGACTGTGCGAATCGCTATCGATGCGATGGGCGGGGACATGGGTCCCCGCGCCACCGTCATCGGCTCTCTCCAGGCGCTTGCCATGCACTCGAATCTCGAGATTCAGTTGCACGGCCCACGCGACGCACTGGAGGCCGAGCTAGAGTCCCTTCCCAAACGCCTTTCCGGCTATCGCCCCCGTCTTGTTCTGCAACACGCGCCGCGTGTCATTTCGCAGGCCATGAAGGTGGCCAATGCTTTGCGTGAGGCTGATGGGTCGAGCATGTTGGGTGCTATCACGAGTGTTCGGGATGGGCACGCACATGCTTGTGTCAGTGCGGGTAATACCGGGGCGCTGATGGCGCTCGCCAGGCGCGAGCTGGGCACGGTCACGGGCATCGCACGTCCTGCCATCAGCACGGCGGTCCCCACTCAAGGTAACGGACAGTGCTATCTGCTCGATCTAGGGGCCAATGTCGATGTTCAGGCACGGCATCTGGTGGATTTCGCGCGCATGGGCGCCGTCATGGCGCGCGTGATCGACGACCTGTCGATGCCGCGGGTGGCGCTGTTGAATATCGGCGTCGAGGCCAACAAAGGCGTGCCCAGTGTCCGCGAAGCGGATAAGCGTCTGCGCGAAGGTGTGGCGTGTCATCGAGTGGGCTATTCCTTCGAGTATATCGGTTACCTAGAAGGCGACGGTGTTTTCTCGGGCGAGGCGGATGTCGTGGTCTGTGATGGCTTCGTCGGCAATGCGGTGCTCAAGGCCAGCGAAGGGTTGGCGACGATGCTGATGTCGCGCTTGCAGACAACATTCGAGGCACACCTGACCACGCGCGTGGTGCGTGCCATGGCGTGGCCTGCGTTACTGCGTCTCAAGCGTCGGCTGGATCCGGTACGCTATAATGGCGCTAGTCTTCTGGGGCTGGCGGGTATTGTCGTCAAGAGTCACGGAAGTGCGGACGCCAAGGGATTTGCTTATGCCATTTCACGCGCGGTGCGCGAGATCGATATGGACTTGCCTTCGCACCTGGCACGGGAATTGAGTGATGCATCACATTCTGAGCCTTCTGTCCACTCGGTCGACCCCGATAGCGGTCGAGCGGATAGCGGGTTAGCGAGCGATGCTCAATCCGACGACTCCCATCCTCAAAGGTGACTGTCATGACACAATCCCTCGCCCTCGTCTTTCCGGGGCAGGGCTCCCAGCAGGTCGGCATGCTGAGGGAGCTGGCCGAGCGCTACAGCGTCGTGCGGACCACGTTCGACGAAGCGTCCGGTGCGTTAGGCTACGATCTCTGGAAAATCGTGCAAGAAGGTCCGGAAGGCACCTTGAATGCCACGGCCTGCACTCAGCCGGCATTACTGACTTCCAGCGTCGCGATCTGGCGCATCTGGCAAGAGCTTGAAGGCCCGCGCCCCTTGGTCATGGCCGGCCATAGTCTGGGTGAATACAGTGCCATGGTGTGTGCCGGGGTCATCAGCTTCGCGGAAGGCGTGCGCTTGGTGCGCTTGCGCGGCGAGGCGATGCAGGCGGCGGTACCCGAAGGTCACGGCGCGATGGCCGCAGTGCTCGGCCTCGACGATGCAACGGTCGAGTCGGCATGCCGTGAGGCGGCGCAAGGTGAAGTGGTCTCGGCGGTCAACTATAATGCGCCCGGACAGGTCGTTATTGCAGGCAACAAGACGGCCGTGGATCGAGCGATTGCCTTGTGCCAGGAGGCGGGCGCCAAGCGTGCCTTGCCGTTGCCGGTCTCGGTGCCTTCGCACTGCAGTCTGATGCAGCCGGCCGCCGAACGCCTGTCAGCCGAGATGGACCGGCTCGATCTGCGGACGCCGCGTTATGCCGTTGTTCAGAATGTCGATGCGCTCGAGCATGATGACGTTCAGACGCTCAGTCAGCGTCTCGTCGAGCAGCTTTATCGCCCGGTACGCTGGACGGATTGCGTCAACGCCATGTATGAACGTGGCGCTCGGGTCTTCGTCGAGTGTGGGCCCGGCAAGGTGCTGACTGGACTCAATAAGCGGATTCAACGTCAAGCCAAGGGGCTTGCCGTCAACGACCCCGAGTCGCTGGAAAGCGCGCTTGAATTGGCGCGTAGCGAAGGCGAAGGGGAGTAGTCTTCAGTGATTAATGCGGGAAACCAGATGACAAGCGAACGCAGGGTAGCCCTGGTCACCGGTGCCAGTCGTGGTATCGGTCAGGCAATCGCCCGTGAACTGGGCCGTCAAGGACGTGTGGTGATCGGCACTGCGACCAGCCAGGCTGGCGCCGACAGCATCGATGCCGACCTCAAGACACATGAGATCGTGGGTTCTGGGCGCGTGCTCGATGTCACCGATCAGGAGAGTGTCGAGAGCCTTATCAAGGCGATCGGCGATGAGTTTGGCGCCCCGACCATACTGGTCAACAACGCCGGTATTACGCGTGACAACCTGCTGATGCGAATGAAGGAAGACGAGTGGGATGCGGTGCTCGACACCAATCTCAAATCGCTTTATCGCGTCACCAAGGCGTGTGTGCGTGGCATGACCAAGGCGCGTTTCGGGCGTATCGTGAGTATCAGCTCGGTAGTCGCCAGCATGGGCAATCTGGGGCAGACTAACTATGCGGCGGCCAAGGCCGGCATGGAAGGGTTTTCTCGCTCCCTGGCTCGTGAAGTCGCTTCGCGTGGCATCACCGTCAATAGTGTCGCGCCGGGATTCATTGCCACGGATATGACGCAGGGATTGCCCGAAGCCCAGCACGACGCGTTGTTGGGGCAGATTCCACTGTCGCGTTTGGGTGCCCCTGAAGAAATTGCCGCTGCCGTGGGTTTTCTCACCAGCGACAATGCCGGCTACATTACCGGTGAGACGCTGCAAGTTAATGGCGGCATGAATATGCGTTGACGCCCCCAGAGAGGATGTCTACAAGAGAGGCGGAATAAGGCAAGGCAAGACGTAATTGCACGAAAAAGCGTGATTCATGTTGGATAAATGCGCTTTTTCAGGGCAATTTCAGGGCTCATGGCTGCCTATGAGCATTTTGTAGATACCCTCTAAAGCGCTGGTTGCGTCGTCTGGGAGCGGTCTATAAACTACCCGCAGCTTTCCAGAGCTAGCGGATTCGTACCACTAGGAGTAACAAGAGAATGAGCACCATCGAAGAGCGCGTTAAGAAGGTTGTGGCTGAGCGCCTGAACGTCAAGGAAGAAGACATCCAGAACACGTCTTCCTTCACCGAGGATCTCGGCGCCGACTCGCTGGACACTGTCGAGCTGGTGATGGCGCTCGAAGAGGAATTCGACACCGAGATTCCCGATGAAGAAGCCGAAAAGATCACGACCGTTCAGGAAGCGATCGATTACGTCGTCGCTCACCAGTAAGTAGAGCGGGACCGGGTCGTCCGGTTCGACATCGACTCGCGAAGGCCGCTCTGTCATCAGGGCGGCCTTTGTCGTTTGTGCATGCGTGCGGTCTCCACCCCGTCGGTGTTTCGGGTATAATGCGCGCCAAACACGGCTCGGCCGTGCCAACTCGCAAGTCTGGAGGAAAGCTGATGCCTCGTAAAAGGGTCGTGGTGACCGGATTGGGCCTGGTGACCCCTGTCGGTAACACTGTCAAGGAAAGCTGGGACAATATCCTGGCGGGCAAGAGTGGCATCTCGCTGATCGACCACTTCGACACCACAGGATTCAACACGCGCTTTGGTGGCTCGGTGAAGGACTTTGATATCAGTCCTTACCTGAACCCCAAGGACGCGCGCAAGATGGATCTGTTCATCCAATACGGGATCGCGGCGGCTGGGCAGGCCATCGCCGATGCCGGACTGGAGAGCGACGATGACAACGCGGATCGCATCGGGGTAGCGATCGGCTCGGGCATTGGTGGGCTGCCGATGATCGAGCATAACCACAACGCCTTGCAGCGTGGCGGACCGCGTAAGATCTCGCCATTCTTCGTGCCAGGGTCGATCATCAACATGATCTCCGGCAATCTGGCGATTCAACATGGTTTTCGTGGGCCCAACATCGCCATCACCACGGCCTGTACCACGGGGACGCATAATATCGGCTATGCGGCGCGCACCATCGCCTATGGCGATGCGGATGCCATGGTCTGCGGAGGCGCTGAAATGGCGACCACGCCACTGGGTCTTGGAGGGTTCTCGGCGGCGCGAGCGTTGTCGACGCGTAACGATGACCCTGCCGCAGCGAGCCGTCCTTGGGACCGTGAGCGCGATGGTTTCGTGCTCTCAGATGGTGCGGGGGTACTGGTGCTCGAGGAGTACGAGCATGCCAAGCAGCGTGGCGCGCCCATCTATGCCGAGGTTCTAGGCTTTGGCATGAGCGATGACGCCTACCATATGACGTCACCTAACGGCAGTGGGGCGGAAATGGCCATGCGCAACGCCGTCAAGGATGCGGCGATCGATGCCGATCAGCTGGACTATATCAACGCGCATGGCACCTCCACCCAGGCGGGCGATGTCGCCGAGAGCCAGGCCGTGGAGCGCGTCATGGGTGAGGCGGCCAAGTCCGTGGCGGTCAGCTCCACAAAGTCGATGATCGGTCACCTGCTGGGCGCCGCCGGCGCTGTCGAGGCGATCTTCAGTGTGCTCGCCATCCGCGATAGCGTTGTGCCGCCGACCATCAATCTCGAGACCCCCGATGAGGGGTGCACGCTGGATTACGTGCCCAACGAGGCGCGCCAAATGCCGGTGGCTTACAGCCTGTCGAATTCCTTCGGTTTCGGCGGTACCAATGGGTCGCTGATCTTCGGCCGCGTTTAAGCGCCATGGCCGATGAGGCAGTACCGTTCGACGATCGCGGTCTCGCTTACGGGGACGGTCTCTTTGAGACCGTCCTCGTGCGTGATGGGCACCCTTTATTGTGGGACGCGCATCTACGGCGGTTGGCACGCGGCGCCGAGCGGTTGGAAATTCCATTGCCGGATATGCACACCTTGGCGAGCTTGCCGGGGCAGGCAGGGACTGGATTGTTCGTGCTCAAACTGCTCGTGACCCGTGGCAGCGGTGGGCGTGGTTATAAATCTCCCGAACCGCCCGTACCACGCGTGCGTTGGCGGTGTATGCCATTCACGCCGCAGTCCGCGTATTGGCGCGATGGCGTGCGCGTTCGCCTGTGCCGGCTGCGCTTGGGCCATCAGCCTTTACTGGCAGGTATCAAGCATCTCAACCGTCTCGAGAATGTCATGGCACGTCGTGAGTGGTGCGATGCGGATGTTGCCGAGGGGGTGTTGTGCGATCAGTACGGTCATCTCGTCGAGGCGACCAGTATGAACCTGGTGTGGCAGCGTCACGGCGCGCTCGAAACCCCCGATCTGACGGCATGTGGCGTAGAAGGGACGCTGCTGGCGACGTTACGCCGGCAATTGCCGATCCATACGCGAAAAGTGGGGAGCGAGACGCTGATGGAGGCCGATGCGGCTTGGGTCGTCAACTCGGTGCAGGGCGTATGGCCCTTGAGGCAACTGGACGATGCCGCGGGTGCCTGCCTGAGGCGTTGGACAATGCAGGCCGAGCAGCGGTATCTACAACAGCATGCCCACCCATTGTTGGGCTATCCCCATGACGCCTTCGGTGAGGCGTGAGACAAGGTATCGATATGCGAGTGGTGAAGGTTCTCATAGGGGTTGCGATACTGGTTGGTGTGGCGGTACTGGGCGGTTATCAATATTGGCAATCCCGTCTGGCGGCTCCGATTGCTTTGGATCAGGCGACGGTCTATGAAGTGCCGGAAGGTGCGGGTTTCACGCGTATCATTCATGAACTCGAGGCGCGCGGTATCATTGACGCAGTCTGGCCGTATCGTGTGCTGGCGAAGCTCTCCCCTGACAAAGCCAACGGACTGCATGCCGGTGAGTTCGAACTCGATCCCGGAATGAGTGGCAACGAGATGTTGGCGCGACTGTCGAGCAACAACGTCGTGTCTTATCAGTTGACTATTCCCGAAGGGTGGACGTTTGCAGAAATGCGTCATCGATTGAATGATGCGCCTAAGCTTAAGCATCGTACGCAGGGCATGAGCGACGAAGAGGTCATGGCGGCCCTGGGGCATGGGGACGAACATCCCGAGGGACGTTTCTTTCCCGATACCTATCGCTACAACAAGGGGATGACGGATCTTGGTGTACTGCGTCGCGCCTATGAACGCATGGCCGAAACCTTGCAAAATGTCTGGGCGCAGCGGCAGGACGACTTACCCATCGACAGCGCCTACGAAGCGCTCATCCTGGCCTCGTTGATCGAGAGTGAGACGGGCGTGCCGGATGAGCGACGCCAGATCGCTGGTGTCTTCACGCGGCGTCTTGAGCGCGGCATGCGGCTGCAGACCGACCCCACGGTGATTTATGGCATGGGAAAAGAGTACGATGGCAATATCACGCGGGCCGATCTACGCCGCAAAACGCCCTACAACACCTATGTGATCGACGGGCTACCACCGACACCGATTGCCATGCCGGGCGCGGGGGCATTGCGTGCTGCAGTGAATCCGGCGCCGGGAGATGCCTTGTATTTCGTGGCTCGTGGCGATGGATCGCATTACTTTTCGAGTACATTGGCGGAACACAATGCCGCGGTACGCCGTTATATTCTCAATCGCTGAGCGGAGTAGGTCATCGCCATGACGCCGGGACGTTTCATCACCCTCGAGGGGGGCGAAGGGGTGGGGAAGTCCACCAACGTGGATTTCGTGTGCGACTGGCTAAGTGCTCGCGGTATCGACGTGTTGCGCACGCGTGAGCCGGGCGGCACCCCGAGAGCCGAGGCGATTCGTGCGTTGCTGCTCGACCCCGCCCCGCAGGAACCGCTCGACGAGACAGCCGAATTGCTGCTGATGTTCGCTGCCCGTGCCCAGCACCTGGCGACCAAGATTCGCCCAGCGCTGGCGCGGGGCGTGTGGGTCGTCTGTGACCGCTTCACCGATGCGACCTTCGCCTACCAAGGCGGCGGGCGCGGGCTGGACGAGACACGCATCGCGACACTCGAGTCCTTGGTGCAAGACGATCTACAACCCGACCTGACGCTGTTGCTGGACATGCCGGTCGCGGCCGCTCAGCGCCGTGTCGAACGGCGTGGTGCCGCGCGTGACCGCTTCGAACGCGAGCGGCAGGATTTTTTTACCGCCGTGCGTGAGAGCTACCTTTCTCGCGCTGCCCAGGCGCCGGCGCGATTTGCCGTGATCGATGCCGACCGCGAACTGGATGCGGTACAGGCGTCGATTGCTGACCACCTGGCAACGAGAAGCGCATTATGGTCGTGACGCCCATGCCCTGGCAGCGTGACTTGTGGCAGCGCCTGATTCGTCAACAGGATGCGGGCCATCTGGCGCATGCGTTATTGATCTCGGGTCCGCATGGGGTCGGCAAGCACGACCTTGCCGATGCCTTGGTGGCCCGTACGCTGTGTCATGCACCGGGCGACACCGCCTGTGGCGAGTGCCATGCCTGTCACATGCTGGCGTCGGGATATCATCCCGATCTGCTCGATATCACCCCGGCTGAAAAGCGCCGCCAGATACGCATCGATCCGATTCGGCAGGTCAATGCTTTCGTATCGCAGACCGCGCAACAGGGTGGCTACCGTGTCATCCGTCTGCATCCCGCAGAGGCCATGAACGTTGCGGCCTCCAATGCCTTGCTCAAGAGTCTCGAAGAGCCCGGTGCGAGGACGCTATTCGTGCTCCTGGCGGACATCCCGTCGCGCATGCTGCCGACCGTTCGTTCGCGTTGCCAGCATTGGAGCTTGGGCGTGCCCGAGCCAGATAGCGCCCTGGAGTGGCTGAACGAGCATTTCGAGGATCCCGAGCAAGCGCGTTTCTGGTTGCGTGTGGCCGGCGGCTTACCCCAGTTTGCACTCGAGTTGGCCGAGGGGCGCGGCTTGCGCCAGGAGTTGCGTGAATTGTTCGATGCGCTGGTGCGGGGGGCGGAGCCGGTCGCCGAGGCGGCGCGTCTCGATCCCCAGTCGTTGGATCGCGTGCTGTGGTACGGTATCGTCTGGCTCGAAGACCTGATTCGCCTGGGCGTCTCCGGTGAGGCACAGCACGTGCGCAATCCGGACCTTCTGCCGTTGTATCGCCAGGCAGCCAAGAATGCGCGGGTTCGAGACTGGTTTCGCCTGCTCGACTACGCGCGTGAACAGCGCCGTTTGATCGCCGCCGGGGGCAATCCCAATGCACAGTTGGTGCTGGAAGCCTGGCTGGTGCGTTGGGCATCGTTGTTGCGCTCATGACAGCGCCGGCCTGAGGCATGAACATCGTGCATGACACTCGTCGTGCACACTGACCGAGGAGTATCCGGCGTGGCGCAAAAAGCCTTATCCTTGACATTCCACGATACGCAGACCTTGCAGGCGGCCTACATGCCCTGGCTGGTGCGGGGCGGCGTCTTCGTACCCACGCAGGAGCGTTATGCGCTTGGCGATACGGTGTATCTGCTGGTTACGCTGCCGGATGAGAGCGACCGTCTGCCGGTGTCAGGCACCGTTGCTTGGCTGTCGCCGCCGGGTGTCGGTGGACGCCGCGTCCCGGGGATCGGTGTGCACTTCAGCGACGCCGACCAACGTGTGAGAGAGTTGATCGAAGCTCGACTCGAAGGCGTCACCGCCTCGCGCCCCAGCTATACCCTTTAGGCCTCGTGTGATTGAGCGTAGGCACTTTTCAGAAGTGTCTAATACCATGGGCCACACCTTTTTCGATTCTTTAGGTACCGCATGTTCGTTGATTCCCACTGTCATCTCGATCGACTCGACCTTACCGCCCATGACGGCAAGCTCGACGGCGCCCTGGAAGCCGCTCGCCACCGAGGCGTGCGTCACTTCCTGGCGATCGCCGTCACGCTGGACGACGTGCCCAATCTGGTCGACATCGCCCGTGCCCATGATGATGTCTCGCTGTCTGCCGGCGTGCACCCGTTGCATCAGGTCGAGAACGAGCCTGACGTTGAGGCTATCGTCGATTGCGCTCGGCGCCATGATGCGGTGGCGATTGGCGAGACGGGGCTGGACTATCATTACGATGCAGTGGCCCACGAGGTGCAGCGTCGGCGTTTTGCCGATCACCTGCGTGCCGCGCGCCAACTCGAACTGCCGGTGATCGTGCACACCCGTGACGCCAAGGAAGACACCCTGGCGTTGATTCGTGAGCATACCGATCCTGCAGTGGGAGGCGTCTTGCATTGCTTCACCGAGGATCTCGATATGGCGCGGGAAGCGGTAAGGCTGGGGTTCTACATTTCGCTTTCCGGCATCGCGACTTTCCGTAACGCCACCTCGGTGCGCGAACTGGCGCGTCTTGTGCCCCTCGACCGGTTGTTGATCGAGACCGATAGCCCTTATCTGGCCCCGGTGCCGCATCGCGGCAAGCCCAATGAACCTCAGTGGGTCGTGGAAGTGGCGGAATGCATTGCCGCCGAGCGGGGCATCAGTGTCGACGAAGTCGCGATGCAGACGAGTGCCAATTTCTACCGGCTGTTTCGCGCCGCACTGCCCGAGGCGCCCGACGATGTGCGCGAGGCATTGGCACAGATGAGCGGTCAGTAACGCCCAGCAGCGAGGAGCGAGCATGCCACTAGTGTCATTGACGGCGCATGTCGATACATCACCGGCGGCAGCATTGCCGCCGGTCGACACCTGGAATCCGCCTTTCTGCGGTGACATGGCGTTGACCATAGCCGCCGATGGCCGCTGGTGGCATGAGGGCACGCCTATCGGGCGCGCACGCTTGGTACGCTTGCTGTCGCGCCTTTTACGTCGGGAAGAAGATGGCGATTATTACCTGGTGACGCCGGTGGAAAAGCTGCGTATTCAGGTCGAGGACAGAGCGTTCCTGATCGTCGATGCCGAGTGTCGCGACGGGGTATGGACGCTGATCACCAACCTCGGTGATAGCGTCACTCTTGGCGCGCAACGCCGCCTCGTGGTCAGCGCCATGCCGGGCGGCGAGGCGGTTCCTGAGGTCGCCATCCGCTTCGGGCTGTCGGCACGGTTCAACCGTAACGTCTATTATCGCCTGATCGATATCGCTGAGATGCATGAGACGCTCGACGGTAGCGAGCTGGGGATATATAGCGACGGCGTCTGGCAAGTCCTCGGGCGGTTGCCGGAGGAGGCGCCGTGAGCGAGGTGACGCCCGAACAGCGTGCCGTGATCGCGCATGTCGAAGGGCATGCGCGTGTATCGGCAGTCGCCGGCGCCGGCAAGACCACCACGCTCGTGCAGCGCGTCTTGCACCTACTGGCCAACCGCGTGCCACCGCAACGCATGTTGGTGTTGATGTTCAATCGCGCCGCCCGCGAGGACTTCACCCACAAGCTGGCGCACGTGGCGGCGGGGCAGCGTCTTCCCGACGTGCGAACTTTTCATTCCATCGGCCATCGCCTGACCCAGACCCTGACGCGCTGGGGGTATCTGTCATCGCGCCAGTTGATCGCCGCCGATTGGCAGCGCGAGCGGCTGCTGCGGCAGGCAGTGCAAATGAGCCTGGAGCACGCCGACGACAGTCAGCGCCACGCCGCGCTGGAGTCGGATCGTCTCGAGGCGCTGGCGCAGTTCTGCGAGCTGGTCAAGGCCGAGATGTGCGCGCCGGAGCTGCTCCACGAACGCCTGGATTTCGGTGAGAATACCCAGCACTTCTGCGAAGCGTATGCGGTCTTCGAGGGGTTGCTCGAGGATCACGCCTTGATGACCTATGCCGATCTTCTCTATCGGCCGCTGCGCTGCCTGGAAACGACCCCCGAGGCACGCTCCCGGGTGCAGGGCTTTCTCGATCATGTGATCGTCGACGAATATCAGGACATCAACGAGGTGCAGCAGCGCTTATTGGCGCTTCTTGCGGGGGCTTCCGCCCAGGTGATGGCGGTGGGCGATGCCAATCAGTGCATCTACGAGTGGCGCGGGGCGCGCCCCGATGCCATGTTCGAACGCTTTACCACCTTGTTCGGGACCGCCCACGATTATCCGCTATCGTATACCTTTCGCCACGGCCATGTGCTGGCGTTGGCGGCCAATCATGCCATCCGCGCCAACCGTCGGCGTCCCGACCAGCTATGCCTGGCCGCGCCTGGCACGCCGGCGACCCGCGCCGACGTCGCGGTGGGCAGCAGTGCCTTGCTCGATGCCCTTCAGCAGTGGCGTGGCGACGGGCGAGCCCTGGGCGAGGCCTGCGTGCTGGTGCGCAGTTGGGCGTTGTCCGTCTCCGTGCAGTTGCAGCTGTTACGTGCCGGCATTCCATTCCGGCTCGCGCGTGAGGATCGCTTCGTGTTTCGTCTGCCGCTGGTGCAGGCGCTGGCGGGGTATCTGGCCCTGGCGCGTGACGGGCGCCGTCTGCAAGACCCCGAACAGCTCAATCTACTGCTGTCGCAGCCGACGGTCTTCGTGCCTCGCGAGACGCTGACTGCCTTGGCGCACCAGCTGGCCCAGACTCAGCAATGGCCGGAGCGGCACGACCCTTTGTTGAATGCGTTGAAACCCCTTCAACGTCGCAACCTCAAGCGTCGCTGGCAGTTGTTATGTGAATTGCCACGCATGGCGAATTGGCCGCCGAACAAACTGCTTGAACATGTCGTCGAGGCCACCGAGGCGGACAAGGCCCTCAAGCGCGCCGCCTCGAGACGGGCCAAGGCCGAGGACGATGTGCGTCTGCTCGATGTGTTGATCGAGCAGGCCGGTGAACTGGCCAACGATCCCGAAGGCTTCATCGAACTGCTCAGTCAGCCGGTGGAGGCGCGGGAGGATGGTGTGTTGGTGACCACGGTGCATGGCGCCAAGGGGCTCGAATGGCCGATGGTCGCGTTGTGGGGCGTCAACGAGGAAGACTTCCCGCACTACACGCGTGAGACACCTCTGGACGCCGAGCGTCTGGAGGAGGAGCGTCGCCTTTACTACGTAGCGATCACGCGAGCGCGGGAGCGTTTGCTGGTCCTGCACGATGGCGGCGATCATCGTCCCAGTCGCTTCCTCGACGAAACCGCCTGGGACGACTGCCATCGCGCCGCCGCCGCGCTCGGCGAGACACCGCCCGAGTCACTGGCGGTGCGTGCGCCGGAGGTGGTCGGGCGTTATCTCGAACGTTGCGGCCTGAATCTAGCCGTCACTCGCGCGTCAGAGACGGTCTCTGACCCAGCCCCTGCGACATGGGCGGTGGGGCAGTGGGTGCGACATGGCGTCTTCGGCGAGGGCGAGGTCGTGCTGCTCGAGGGCGATCCCGCCAATCCGGTCATCGAGGTGCGTTTCACACAGGCGGGACGCCGGCGGTTGATCGCCGCGCGTGCCCCGTTGGCGCATGTGGCGGATCAGGCGGTGCCGAGCTGACGTCAGGTCAGATGGCCCCCCGCCCGCAAGCGAGGGCGCCGTGTCAGCATGACTACATGTTGGGATAGTTGGGCCCGCCACCGCCTTCCGGTGCCACCCAGGTGATGTTCTGCGCCGGGTCCTTGATGTCGCAGGTCTTGCAGTGCACGCAGTTCTGGAAGTTGATCTGGAACTTGGGCGTGCCGTCATCGTCCTCGACGATCTCGTAGACACCGGCGGGGCAGTAGCGCTGGGCCGGTTCGGCGTATTCCGGCAAGTTGACGCGTACCGGAATCTCGGGATCGGTGAGCCGCAGGTGACAGGGTTGGTCCTCTTCATGGTTGGTATTGGAGAGGAAGACCGACGAGGCCTTGTCGAACGAGAGCTTGCCATCCGGCTTGGGGTAGTCGATGGGCGTCACCTCGTTGGCATGGCGCATGCGCGCATGGTCGGCGGTGGTGTCGTGCACGGTGGGCAACTTACCGCCCAGTAGTTGGTCCAGGAAGTTGTAGGCGCCACCCTTGACGGTGCCGTACTTGTGAATCGCCGGCCCGAAGCTGCGGCTTTCGGTCAACTCCGCCCAGGCCCAACTGTTGCGCCACTTGGTGGTGAAGGAAGACAGCTCCTGGCCGCCCTCGTCGCCGCCCACGAAGGCCTCGAACACGCTCTCGGCCGCCACCAGGCCGGATTTCATCGCCATGTGGATGCCCTTGATCTTGGCGAAGTTGAGCGTGCCGGCATCGCAGCCGATCAACAAGCCACCGGGGAAGGTCATCTTGGGCAGGCTATTGGCGCCACCCTTGGTGATGGCGCGAGCCCCGTAGGAAACGCGGGAGCCACCCTCGAGATGTTGCTTGAGCACCGGATGATGCTTCATGCGCTGAAATTCATCGAAAGGTGAGAGGTAAGGGTTGTCGTAGGAAAGATCGACGATCAGGCCCACCACGACCTGCTGGTTCTCGGCATGGTAGAGAAACCAGCCGCCATGCGTGTCATTGGGCAGCGGCCAGCCCGAGCCATGCAAGACGCGTCCGGGCACGTGCTGATCGGCGGGGACGTCCCAGAGCTCCTTGAAACCCAGCGCATAGTGTTGTGGATCGCGGCCCTCGTCGAGGTCGAAGCGCTCGATCAGGCGCTTGCCGAGATGCCCGCGTGCGCCCTCGGCGAACAACGTGTATTTGGCGCGCAGTTCCATGCCCGGCATATGGCCGGATTTTTCGCTGCCATCGGCAGCCACGCCCATGTCGCCGACGAGGATGCCACGTACCGTGCCATCGTCATCGTGCAGGCTTTCCTGGGCGGCGAAGCCGGGAAAGATTTCCACGCCCAGTTCTTCGGCCTGCTCGGCCAGCCAGCGACACAGGTTGCCGGCGCTGATGACATAATTGTCATGCGCGCCACCGGTGTTGTGCATGCTCTTGGGCACCAGGGCATTGGGTAGTTTCTGGGCGCTCTCGGCGTCCTTGAGCAGGTAGAGATCGTCGCTGACCACGGGGGTGGTCAACGGCGCGCCGCGCGATTCCCAGTCGGGAAAGAGTTCGCGAAGGGCACGTGTCTCGAGCACGGCACCGGATAGAATATGCGCGCCCACTTCGGAGCCTTTTTCGACCACGCACACGCTGAGTTCGCGCTGGGCCTCGTGGGCCTGCTGCATCAGGCGGCACGCCGCCGAGAGCCCGGATGGGCCGGCGCCGACGATGACGACGTCGAAATCCATGTATTCGCGTTCCACGGCTTGATCTCCTCCATCTTCGCGTTGGGCGGTCGACGCGCCCGAGCATGCACAGAGTCTTTCGAGCAATGGTGCATGGACAAGTCGCGTTTTTCTTGGTTGTATTCTAAGGATTGTATTTTAAACGGCCGTTTGATTCCACTCGGAGCGGCCGGTCCGCATGATGTCATTTTCCATGGAGTTTGTCGTCCGGCACTGCCATGACGGCGCTTCAGGGTTTGACCAGGTTGGACGAGATCACGCAATATTATATAGGGTCGCCGAGTGTTTAACGGGCGACATTATTCGGGACACGCCCCCTATCAAACGCTTGAATGAATTTATTCTAAGGGCATGCCTGCCGGTTCTAACCAAGCGAGGACACCATGAAAGTACTCGTCGCGGTCAAACGCGTCATCGATTATAACGTCAAGATCCGAGTCAAGCCGGATCATTCCGACGTCGACCTCACCAACGTCAAGATGGCCATGAATCCATTCTGCGAGATCGCCGTGGAAGAAGCGGTACGCCTCAAGGAAAAGGGCGTGGCCAGCGAGGTGGTCGCCGTTACCATCGGCCCTAAGGCCGCGCAGGAGCAGCTGCGTACCGCCCTGGCGTTGGGTGCCGATCGCGCGATCCACGTCGAGACCGACGACAAGGTCGAGTCGCTGACCGCCGCGAAGCTCCTCAAGCGGGTCGTCGATGATGAACAGCCGGGCCTGACGATTCTCGGCAAGCAGTCCATCGACACTGACAACAACCAGACCGGGCAGATGCTGGCCGCGCTGGCAGGCATGGGGCAGGGCACGTTCGCTTCCGAGGTACAGGTCGAGGGCGACGACGTCCAGGTGACCCGTGAAATCGACGGCGGCCTGCAGACCGTCGCGCTCAAGCTGCCGGCGGTCATCACCACCGACCTGCGCCTCAACGAGCCACGCTACGCCAAGCTGCCCGATATCATGAAGGCCAAGAAGAAGCCCATCGACGTCAAGAGCCCCGGCGATTTGGGTGTCGCTGTGTCGTCCAGCCTGAGCGTGCTCAAGGTAGAATCGCCGGCGGAACGCCAGGGCGGCACAAAGGTGGCCTCCGTGGATGAACTCGTCGACAAACTCAAGAACGAAGCCAAGGTGATCGCATGAGCATTCTGGTAATCGCCGAACACCATAACGGCCAACTGGCGGAAAGTACCGCCCATGTGGTCGCCGCTGCTCAGGCCATCGGCGCAGACATCGATATTCTGGTGGCCGGCGAGAACGTCGCAGGTGTCGCCGAATCGGCCGCCAAGCTGGCCGGTGTGGGCAAGGTAAGAGTCGCTGACGACGGTGTTTACGCCCACCAGCTTGCCGAGCCGATGGCTGAACTCATCGCCGGGCTTGCCGACGACTACAGCCATGTGCTGGCCGCTGCCTCCACCCACGGCAAGAACGTGATGCCGCGTGTTGCCGCGCTCAAGGATGTGGCTGCACTGTCTGAAGTGGTCGGCGTGGAAAGCCCCGACACCTTCCTGCGTCCTATCTATGCGGGCAATGCGATTGCCACCGTGCAGTCGAGTGATGCCCTCAAGGTGCTCACCGTGCGCACCACGGCCTTCGATGCCGTCGAGACGACGGGCAGCGCCGCGATCGAAGCGGTGACGGCCGAAGTCGACAATACCCTGTCGCGGTTCGTCGGCGAGGAACTGGCCAGCAGCGATCGCCCCGAACTGGGCAGTGCGCGTGTGGTCGTCTCCGGCGGACGCGGCATGGGCAACGGCGAGAACTTCAAGCTGCTCGACGGCATCGCGGACAAGCTCGGCGCGGCGATTGGCGCTTCGCGCGCGGCCGTGGACGCCGGCTTCGTGCCCAACGATATGCAGGTCGGCCAGACCGGCAAGATCGTCGCGCCGGAGTTGTATATCGCCGTGGGCATCAGTGGTGCTATCCAGCACCTGGCGGGCATGAAGGACGCCAAGATCATCGTGGCGATCAACAAGGACGAAGAAGCACCGATCTTTCAGGTCGCGGATTATGGCCTGGTGGGCGATTTGTTCGAAGTCCTTCCCGAACTCGAATCCAAATTGTAAGTCGTAGGCACGCGTGCATCCTGCCAAAGACTATTGGCGCGCACTGCATTGCTGAACCGGCCCTGGGTGGCCGGTTTTTCTTTATCGCGGTTCATGATTGATAATTGTTCTTGTTTGTATTAGCGTGCTAGCCGTCCTTTCGTCGGCGCTGGTTGAGCGCCGACACGATCAAGCAACGGGAGAAAGCGTGGTGCCAAACGACACGCGAAGCCGAACACGGACATACCGGCGCGCCGCTTGCGCCGGCATGGCGTTATTGATGGGCGTTTCCGCAATGGCCTGGGCGCAGCAGACGTCGTTGCGCGACGCCAGTGTGCAGGCGCAACAAGCGCAGGCGGCGTTGCAAAAAAAGATAGATGCCGCCGACGACGAAACGCGTGAATTGCTGACGCGCTTGCGCGATGCCAGCCGCGAAGCCTCGCGGCTCGAGCGCTACAACGACGAGCTGGCGCGCCGCAACAAGGCGCAGCAGGCCTTGATCGAAAAGCGTCGCGCTGCCATCGAGCAACTGTCGGTGACACGCGAGGCCTTGCCGGGGCAATTGCGCGACATGGTCTCGCAGTTGCGCACCCTGATCGAGGCTGACTTGCCCTTCCTACGTGAAGAGCGTCTGGCGCGTGTCGACAGCCTCAATGCGATGCTCGATGACAGTGAGATGAGTGCGGCCGACAAGCTTGATCGTGTCCTTTCTGCATGGCGCACCGAGCTTGATTATGGGCGCGAGATGGATACTTGGCAGGGTAGGCTGGTTGGCGATGACGCGCGTCAAGTCGACTATCTCCGGGTGGGTCGCATAGGGTTTTATTACTTGACGCCCGACGGCCGTGAGGGCGGCGTCTGGCGTGCCGATGCCGAGGAGTGGCAGCCCCTTGAGGGCGACGCGCTCGATGAACTACGCAAGGGGCTGCGTATTGCACGCGACCAGCGTGCACCGGCATTGCTCGACCTGCCGGTCTCTATAGCAGTCGAGACGCAATCGACCAACGAGGCGAATTCTTCAGCCAAGGACGAGGAGTCGTCATGAGCATATGGAAGTCTCTGCGGTCCCGGGTATTGGTCCCGGCACTGGTACTGATGATGGCGCTGCCGGGTGTCGTGCCAATGGCGTCGGCCCAGGACGGCGACTCGGCCTCCTCGCTGAGCCAAATGTTGAAAAATCTACGTGCGGACAGCGCAGCTGCCGAAGCACGTGACAGGCAACGATTGAGCAAGCTCTTGAATGATCGTGAGGCGCTGCGCAAGGCCGTGGAGCAGGCGGAAGCGAAACTTGCGCAGGCCCGTCAGCGTCGCGACGAGTTGGAGGCAACGCAAAAGCGCCAGCGTAAAGCGCTCACCGACGTCAACCAGCGTCGTCGTTCTGAAATGGGCGATCTCGGTGGCGTCTTCGATGTGGCGCAACGTCATATTGGCGAGCTACGCGATGCGTTGGGAGAGGGTTGGCTGACCGTGGGAACACCCACAACGCTACCCGAACGGCTCGACGATAACGCCGTCATCGACACGCAGACATTACAGAACTTGGGGCAAACGTATGCCGCGCTGACGGCGGAGACTGGGCGTGGCGTGCGTTTCGAGGCGCCTATCGCCGACGCGTCTGGCAACGTCGAGCAGCGTGAGGCGATACGCCTGGGCGATTTCCTCGCCTTCAGTGATGGCAGGCTCCTGACGCGGGATACGGGCAATCAAGCGGGCGAAGCCGGCCTGCGGATGGTCTCGCATACGCCCGAGGACGCCCGTGAGGCATTACGAGCTTTTCAGCATGGTAACGGGAGACATGTGGTCTTCGACCCCACACAAGGCGATGTGCTCAGTGCCTTGGCGCAGCAGCCCTCGCTGTGGGAGCGTTTCCAGCAAGGCGGGTCGGTTGGTTATGTCATTGTCGTGCTGGGTATCGCGGGCTTGCTGGTCGCGCTGGTGCAGTACGCGTATCTGTTGGTCATCACCTTGCGCCTGCGTCGTCAGCTCCGCACTCCCGAGACCTTGAGCAGCAATAATCCGCTTGGGCGGGTGCTCGGTCGCTTCGCGGCCTTGGGGCACGATCATGCACCGGAAGCGCTGGAGGCACGCCTCGATGAAGCGCTGCTGGCCGAAAAGCCGCGTCTCGAACGCGGCCAACCCTTGGTCAAGCTCATGGCGGCCGTCTCTCCCTTGCTGGGGCTTTTGGGGACCGTGACCGGGATGATCAGCACCTTCCAGTCGATTACCGTGTTCGGTACCGGCGACCCGCAACTCATGGCCGGCGGGATCAGCCAGGCATTGGTCACCACCGTGCTGGGCTTGATCGTCGCTGTGCCGCTTCTTTTCGTGCATACCGCCTTGAGTAGTCGCAGCCGCGAATTGCTCGGCACGCTCGAGGGCCGGGCGAGCGCCGTGCTGGCCGAGCATCTCGAGGCATCGCACGGCGATACAGGGACACAGGCCCATGCCCACGCTCGCTGAGCCCATCGTCTGGCTGGTCGAGGCCGGTGGCCCGGTACTGGTGGTGATTGCGCTGGTCGCCATGGCGCTTTTCGCCATGGGGCTGGAACGCGGCCTGTACTGGCAGTTCGTGCATCGCCGCCGCCGCCGGGCCCTGGTAGCGCGCTGGGTTGCGCGCCGTGACCATGTCAGTTGGAGTGCGTTGACGTTGCGCGAGGTCTGGACGTCAGAACTCATCAGCCAACTGCGGCGTCCCTTGCCATGGCTCAAGCTGCTGGTGGGGCTGTGTCCGCTATTGGGTCTGCTCGGCACGGTCACCGGGATGATCCAGGTTTTCGACAGCCTGTCCTTGACCGATGCCAATCAGGCGCGGGCCATGGCTGATGGTGTGGCGCGGGCAACCTTGCCGACCTTGACCGGCATGGCGGTTGCCGTGGTGGGGCTACTGTTCACCACTCGACTCGAACACGTAATTCGGCGCGAGGATCAGCGGCTACATGACCGCATGGCGCGTGCCGTGGAGGATGCCAATGCGTAGGCGTCGACTACAGGACGTCAATGACGACGCCCAGGAAATCAACCTCACGCCGATGCTCGACGTGGTCTTCATCATGTTGATCTTCTTCATCGTGACCACCAGCTTCATCAAGGAAAGTGGCGTGGAAATCGAGCGGCCCGAGTCGTCCGCCGCGACTGCGCGTCCCGACGCACAAGTCATGGTGGCGATTACCGCCGAGAATGCCGTGTGGGTCGATGGACAGCCGGTGGATTCGCACCGTGTGGGCAATGAAGTGGCCAGTTTGGTGAGCGACGGTGGTGGGGTCGTGATTCAGGCCGACCGCCAATCGAGCACTGGGCAGCTCATCGAAGTCATGGATGCCATTCGCGAGGCCGGTGTTGACAACGTCGCTGTGGCGGCGAATCGAGGCACTGACGGATGAGGGTGATTGCAGGCGCCGTAGGCGGCATTCTGATGGCACTCGGGCTTTTTTATCTGCTGGCCCTGCTGGTGGCGCCGCCTGAGGATGCCCGCACGCCGATCCAGAAGCCAGTGTCGATATCACGCGTTCAGGCGCCTGCGGTACAGCAGGCATCTGCACCGGAGGCGGCCGCGCCTCAGACGCCGACGCCACCGGCGCAAACGCCGCCGCCTCCGCCACCTGCACCGGTGCCTGCGCCTCACACCGACAGCTCGCTGACGTTACCCGAACCGGAAGCGCCAACACCCCCTTCGCCGGAGGTCTCGGAGGTACCGCTTCCCGATCTCGAAGAGGTCGAGCCCACGCCGGAACCACCACCGGAGCCCAAGCCGGAACCGGAACCGCGTCCTGAACCGGAGCCTGCAACAGAGGCCTCATCCTCTGAGCCGGCATCGTCAGGTGAAAGTGACGACGCTGCCACGCAAGCCAATACGGCGGCGAGCGGTAAAACAAGCCAGCAGAGCGCTGACGCAGTGGGGTCGCCGCAGCCGACCAAGCGCGTGCCGCCGGAGTACCCGTCGCGGGCGCAACGGCGAGGCATCGAAGGGTTCGTGGAGGTGAGGTTCACGATCATGCCCAACGGCCAGGTGAATGCCGATTCCATACGTGTCACTGAGGCAGAACCGCGCCATGTGTTCGAGCGCGCGGCGCTCAGGGCGATCGCCGGTTGGCAGTTTCCCCGTGGGAATGCGCCTCGGGAAGCGCGCCAGCGTCTAGAATTTCGCCTCAAGAGGTAGCACATGCGGTTGTCTCATTGGAGCTATAGCGTTTTTTTGAGTTTATGTCTGGGGTGGTCAGGCGGTCACGCGCTGGCGGCGGGTCCTGCGTTGTCGCCGGATATGGTGCAAGCGCTGGAGTCGCTGCAGCAGCGTATGCAAGATGGGGCCAGTCAAAGCGAAATCGACCGCGCGAAGGCAGCGGCTCGCCGGTTGCGGAATGGTAATGCCGCGAACCGCTGGGCGCGGGCGTTGTTCCTGCAGTTGGCCGCCACCGGAGAAGCGCAGCGAGGACAGGACGCTGCCGCTGCGGATTTGTTTTATCAAGCGCGGCGTATTGACGGTGTCGATGCCGATTCGCGCCAGCGTTGGCTCGACCAGGAGGCACGTTTGCGGCTGCGTGCGGGTCAGACCGCGCAAGGTGCCGAATTGCTGGGTGAGTGGATAGAGCGTCATGGCGGTGACCGCGACAGCTTATGGCTGATGGCGCAAGCTCAAGCGACGATGCACCACTGGTCGCAAGCCGCAGAGTGGGTGGACCGGGCGCGTCGCGCAGGGGGCATGGATGCAGACAGGCGGCGCTTGGCGGCAAGTGTCTATCAGCATGCCGAGCGTTACGACGCGGCGCTGGAGTTGCTTGACGCTCAACTTGAAAGCGGTAGCGACGACCCCCAGTCCTGGCGACGTGCCGCGGCGCTGGCGCAGCGCATGCAGCAACCCGGGTTGGCGGCAGCATTGTGGGAGGCCGGTTGGCGGCGAGGCGTGCTCCAAGGGGAGGACGCTCTCGAGCGCCTTGTTCGGCTGCATCTGGCCGGCGGGACACCGGCACGCGCCGCCGAGTATCTAAAGAAGGCGTTCGAGAACAACACCTTGCCGCGCGATAATGAGCACCAGCGTCTGCTCGCCGAGGCCTGGACAGCGGCGCGCGCGCACCAGAAAGCGTTGTCGGCATGGCGCACCCTGGCCGAAGACACCCAGGCCGCCAAAGACTGGCGACAACTCGGCGAACTCGCCTATGGCTGGGGCGAGTGGTCGACGGCGATAGAGGCGCTACGTCGGGCGCGTGAACAAGGTGCCGATCCCGCGCGAACCTGGCTGCTGGAAGGGGTGTCGCAACTGGAGTTGTCTAATGAAACGGCGGCGCGTGAAGCATTCGAAGCGGCGCGCGATGCCGGCGCGTCGCAGGCCGAGGCCTGGCTGGCATCGCTCGGCGAGCGGCTAGGCGAGAAAGCACCCGACGGCGACTCATCACCGGATGAGATGACGCCTCAGGCGCCTTCCGGCACGCAATGACACATGTGACGCCCGCTTTCACGGGCGTTGATGCGAGTTACAACGCTAGTTGTGCCCATACCGGGGCGTGATCTGAAGGACGCTGGATGCCGCGTAGCTCGTAATCGATGCCAGCATCTTCCACCCGCTCACGCAATGTGGGTGTCACCATGATGTAGTCGATTCGCAGTCCGCGCTTGGGCTCACGTTCGAAGCCCCGCGAACGATAGTCGAACCAACTGAAGCGGTCATCGACCTCCGGGTAGCGTAGGCGGTAACAATCGCTCAGGCCCCAGTCGGCGAGCCGCTTGAGCCATTCGCGCTCGACGGGCTGGAAACTGGTCTTGCCCTCGCGCAGCCAGCGCTTGCGATTGGATTCGCCGATGCCGATATCGATATCGGTGGGCGAAATATTGAAGTCTCCCATGACCGCGAGCCGCTCGTCGGGCGTGTGTTGCGCTTGCAGCAATGCCGTGAGCCGGGCATAGAAATCGCGTTTGTTGGGAAACTTGGTGGGATGTTCGATGTTTTCACCCTGCGGGAAATAACCGTTGTACACGGTCATGATCTCGCCATCGTCACAGCGTACGCGAGCGCCGATCAAGCGCCGCTGGGCTTCTTCGCCATCGTCAGGCAGGCCGTAATAAACGGCCTCGGGAGCCTGCCGGCTGAGTAGTGCGACGCCGTAATGGCCTTTTTGCCCGTGAAAGGCCACATGATAGCCGAGTGCCTCGACGGCCTCGCGCGGGAACTCGCTGTCCTGCACCTTGGTTTCCTGGAGGCCGATGATATCGGGGCGATGCGCCTCGATGAGTGCCTCCAGCTGGTGCAGGCGGGCGCGGATGCCATTGATGTTGAAGGAAACCAGGCGCATCAGCGGTCACCTCGCGAATCGTCGTCGCGCGTCGACGCGCCATGCACGTCGAGGGTCGGGGCCTGCTGCTGTCGTGCCAGACGCCGCGCGGCTTGAAGTTTGCGTTGCTGGCGCTTTTTCTGCACGTAGCGAGGCGACGATTTGACCTGATCGGGGTTGTCGTGGCGCCATTTACGGAAGTCCTTGCGACGTCCGGTGCGAATCGTCACCTTGCTGGCGATCGAGCGCGTTTTTTTACTGCGTGTCATATCGTGATCCTAGTGTCGTATTGACTTGACGCCCATTCTACCAGTCGCGTTGTCGAGCGACATCCGTGACTGAGCGCGATGTCCGCGCGATGCTTGGCAATGACTGATACAATGGTCGCTTGCGTCGTGATCCAGCTTGGCTGTCGCGATGGCCGTGGCGCGCTGCGGAAAGGCAGGCAAGCGCGCTGGATTCATGCATTTGCGTACGAATATTGGACAGACATAGAAGCCTATGAGTGAGTCGGAAAAAACTTCAGCACCGGCCCAGAACCGCAAGCCCAAGCGGCGTCGTCGCAAGCCGCGTCGCTCGCAGTCTCAGTGGGACATCAAACAGTTCCAGGTGACACCGGTCGCGGGTAAGTGGCGCTTTCACGATTTCGATCTTCCCGTGCCGCTGATGCGTGCGATTCATGCCCTGGGGTTTGAGTACTGCACGCCGATTCAGGCCGAAGCCCTGACGCATACACTGCTCGGTGGTGATGTGGTCGGCAAGGCGCAGACGGGTACCGGCAAGACCGCCGCGTTCTTGATCTCGATTCTGGCGTATTTCCTGGAAGAAAAGGCCCCCGATGGCCAGAAGTCCGGGGCGCCACGTGCATTGATCGTCGCGCCGACGCGCGAGCTGGCGCTGCAGATCGAGAAAGATGCCAAGGCACTGGCGCGCTTCACGTCACTCAACGTGGCCAGCGTCGTCGGCGGAATGGACTACCAGAAGCAGCGTGAGCAGCTGTCGCGCAAGCTCGATGTGCTGGTGGCGACCCCCGGACGTCTGCTCGACTTCCACGAGAAGCGCGATGTCGACCTGACGCAAACCGAGGTATTGGTCCTCGACGAAGCGGATCGTATGTTGTCGATGGGCTTCATTCCCGATGTCAAGCGCATCATTCGGCATACGCCCAAGGCTGAGGAGCGCCAGACCTTCCTGTTCTCGGCGACGTTCAGCCCGGATATTCTCAACCTAGCCAGCCAGTGGACGCATAACGCCACCCACGTGGAGATCGAAGCGAGTCTCGAGAATGCCGCCAACATCGACCAGCGCGTTTATCTGGTCGGCGACAGTGACAAACAGCGCCTGCTGATCAACCTGCTCAACCAGGCAAGCATGGAGCGCGTGATCGTGTTCGGCAATCGCCGAGATCTGGTGCGCAATCTCGATGAGACCCTGCGTAACGCGGGTATCAATGTGGCGATGTTGTCTGGCGACGTGCCGCAGAGCGCGCGCATCAAGACACTCGACCGTTTCCGTGACGGCGAGGTGGATGTCCTGGTGGCCACCGATGTGGCAGGGCGTGGCATTCATATCGAAGATGTCAGCCATGTGGTGAATTACACCCTGCCGGAAGATCCCGAGGACTACGTGCACCGTATTGGCCGCACGGGCCGTGCCGGTGCCGAGGGCGTGTCGATCAGCTTCGTCGGTGAAGAGGATGCCTTCGCATTGCCGGGAATCGAGTCCTATATCGGCGACAAGCTGCCTTGTCAGCATCCCCCCGAAGGATTGCTCTAAAGCTTGAAGAGCGGCGCTGCGCGCCTGAAAGCTGGAAGACTGCGGCTACGCCGCTTGAAGACAGACTGCCCGGGCTGCGTTGGCCCCTTGGTGAGCGGCGACGAGGACAGGCCAGAGCGGAGGTCCGACTCCAGGGAAGGAATCGGTAGTGCCCAGGGAAGGGTTTACAGCGCCTTCGCGTCGGCCTGCCCCCGTCGCCGCGCTTCTCTATGGATGCATCATGCTTGACGAGGTCCTGAAGGACGAGATACAGACCGCCTATCGCCGGGTGCTCGATGGGCTCGAGCTGACCCCGCGTTACGGGCAGCGGCTGATGATCGCCGAGATCGCGCGAACCCTGGGCGGTATCGAGGCGGATGACGCCGGGCGACGCCTCTCCAACGAGCATGTCTGCGTGCTGGAAGCGGGGACCGGCACTGGCAAGACGCTGGCTTACCTGCTTGCCGCGCTGCCCATCGCCCAGGCGCGTGGTAAGCGCCTGGTGATCTCCACCGCCACGGTGGCGCTGCAAGAGCAGGTGCTGCATCACGACCTGCCGGCCCTCAAGGCGCATAGCGGCCTCGATTTCGAATATGCTCTGGCCAAGGGGCGGGGGCGCTATCTATGCGTGGCGCGGCTCGATCAAGCCTTGGAAGGCGGGGAAGAAAACCCCACGCTGTCGCTTTTCGAGGAAGCGATGACGTCCCGCGATGGTGACGATTTCCAGGCCCTGGCGCATGAGATGGCCGAGGCCTACTCGGCGGGGCGCTGGGAAGGCGACCGCGATAGCTGGCCGACGGGGATCGACGATGCCGATTGGCGTCGCTTGACCATCGATCATCGTCAGTGCACCAATCGCCGTTGCGGTCACTTCGGGGCCTGTGCTTTCTTTCGTGCACGTCGTGGGCTCGATCAGGCCGATATCATCGTTGCCAATCACGACCTGGTGCTGGCGGATCTTTCCTTGGGGGGTGGACTGGTATTGCCATCGCCCAAGGAATGCATCTACGTCTTTGACGAAGGCCACCACCTGCCCGACAAGGCCCTGGATCACTTTTATCATCGGCTGCCGGTCAACGGCACGTTGCGTTGGTTGCGCACGCTGAAAAAGTCGCTGACCGAACTCAATACCGCACTGGCCGTGCAGCCGACCCTGGCTCGCCTGTTGGCGAGCCTGCCAGAGGCGATCGCGGCCCTGGAGCCACGCCTGGGCGAGGCGTTCGCCATGGGCCACCGCTTCGCCGAACGCGAAGAAGGGCTGCCTGACGACGCCACCGATGCCGTGCATCATCGCTTTCCGATGGGCCGTGTGCCGGAGGCGCTGAGCGAGCAGGCCCAGTCGATGGTGACGGCGTTCGCCGAACTGTCGCGTACCCTCGAAAGCATGGCGGATATCCTGCGTGAAAGCCTCGATCCCGAAAAGGCCACGGGCTTGCCGCGTGAACAGGCCGAAGCCTGGCTGCCGTTGATCGCCCTGCTGCATGGCCGAGCTCTGGAAGCACATGCTTTGTGGCAGGCGTTGGCGACGCCGGACTCCGAGGACAGCGTGCCGCAGGCGCGCTGGCTGACTTTCGAGCGCGTCGCCGGCGAGGCGGAGCTGACGTTTTCGGCAAGCCCTGTCTCGGCCGCCGAGACCTTGGCTCGGCATTTGTGGGGCACATGCTATGGCGCGGTAGTGACCTCGGCGACGCTGACCGCGCTCAATCGTTTCGAGCGCCTCCAAGAACGTGCCGGACTGGCCAATCGCTATCGCTATCAACGCTTGCCGAGTCCCTTCGACTATTCCCGCGCCGTGCTCAGCGTGCCGCCGGAGGCCGTCGATCCCAGCAATCGCGAGGCCCACGAGCGTGCGTTGATCGACTTTACCCAAGCCCTGGCAGAGCGCGAGGCCGTGCTCATGTTGTTTTCATCGCGCAAGCAGCTGCGCGCGGTGCTCGATGCATTGCCGGAAGCGGTGCGTGAGCGGGTCGTGGCGCAAAACCACCTACCCAAGCGTGAGTTGCTCCAACGCCATCGGGCGCGAGTCGACGCCGGGGAGGGCAGCATCATCTTCGGGTTGGCCAGTTTCGCCGAAGGCATCGATTTGCCGGGCGAGTACCTCACCCACGTGGTGATCACCCGGTTGCCCTTCTCGGTCCCCGACGACCCGGTGGGCGCGACCCTGGCGGAGTGGATCGAGAGTCGTGGCGGCAATCCGTTCATGCGCATCTCGGTGCCGGATGCCTCGATTCGCCTGGTCCAGGCCTGCGGTCGGTTGATCCGTAAGGAGGCCGATCAGGGGCGCATCACATTGCTCGACCGACGTGTGCTGACGCGTCGTTATGGGCGGGCGCTGCTCGATTCGTTGCCACCTTTCCGGCGTGAAATCGACGGCGTGGCGCAGTAAGGCATTAGGCACTTTTCGGGCCATGCCTAGTCTCTCAAACGGTAGGTGGTGCGCCGACCCCACGGGCGAGGGGCCGGCGAGGCGAGGTTATGCGCCGCGCTGGCGCTTGGCCAGAGCCGGCTTCAACTTTTCGTTCATCTCGTGCATGGCCGTTTCGGTGGTCGGCCAGTCGATGCAGGCGTCGGTGATCGATACCCCGTACTGTAGCTGCGAGCGATCCTCAGGGATCTTCTGATTGCCCCAGCCGATGTGCGACTCGACCATCAGCCCCATGATCGAGGTGTTGCCCTCGAGGATCTGGTTGGCGATGTTATCCATCACCAAGGGCTGCAGGGACGGATCCTTGTTGGAGTTGGCGTGCGAGCAGTCGACCATGATGTTGGGCGTGACACCGGCCGCGCGCAGCTCCTTTTCGGCGAGCGTCACACTGACGCTGTCGTAATTGGGCTTACCGTTGCCGCCGCGCAGCACGACATGACCGTAGGGGTTGCCGCGTGTGCGAATGACGGCGACCTGCCCACCCTGGTCGATACCCAGGAAGTTGTGCGGATGGGCGACGGACTTGAGCGCGTTGACCGCGACGTCGAGGCTGCCGTCTGTGCCGTTCTTGAAACCGACCGGCGACGACAGGCCGGATGCCATCTCGCGGTGCGTCTGAGACTCGGTGGTCCGCGCACCTATGGCTGACCAGCTGATGCAATCCTGCAGATACTGCGGCGAGATGGGGTCGAGTGCCTCGGTGGCCAGCGGTAGTCCCATTTCGGCGAGTTCCACCAGAAGGTGCCGGGCGGTGCGCAGCCCCTCCTGGATGTCGAAGGTGTCGTCGAGGTGCGGGTCGTTGATAAGGCCCTTCCAGCCGACGGTGGTGCGCGGCTTCTCGAAATACACGCGCATGACCACGTACAGGCTATCGCTCACTGCATCGGCCAACTGGCGCAGGCGGCGGGCATAATCGCGTGCCGCGTCCACATCGTGGATCGAGCAGGGGCCGATGACGACGACGAGACGCGGGTCGTCGCCGTCGAGGATCCGTTGCACGGTTCGGCGCCCCTCGAGTACCGTACGCTCGGCCTCCTCGGAAAGGGGGATTTCACGCTTGAGCGCCTCGGGGGTGACCAGTACGTCCTGAGAAAGGACGTTAATGTTATTGACCTGCTGTTCTGACATTCCGCTACCTGTAGATAAGTGTCGCGAAGGGCATCGGTTTCGCTTGCAAAGAAGCGTTACTATCGCTTGCTGGCGCTGGGAAAATCAATGTCATGGTCGAACTTCTCGACATGATGGCGGTCAATGCTCGGATGCCATCAGCGCATCCGCCGCTTTATCGTCTTGATGGAGCGGGCAGAAAAAGGAACACTAGGCATTACTTAAGTTAAGCAAGTGGATCGGCCACATGACCCTAGGTCTTCGCCCAATTTCGTCTATTACCTTGATTATTCAGCGCCCCGTGGGCTCGACTGGAACATGATGACCACACAGCAGATACGATTTTTCTGCGCTGGCGCCTTCGACGGCGCTTCGCTTTATGGTGCCTCCAGCATGGAGGAGGAATGAATGGGCACAAGGGAAACCGACCGTCAGCTCGTCGAGCGTGCCCAGAAGGGAGACACCCGGGCTTTCGATCTTCTGGTCAAGAAGTACCAGCACAAGATTCTCGGTTTGATCGGGCGCTATGTGCATGATCCCGCCGAAGTCCAGGATGTCGCGCAGGAGGCCTTCATCAAGGCATACCGCGCCTTGGGCAAGTTTCGTTCCGAAAGCGCTTTTTACACGTGGATGTACCGCATTGCCATCAACACCGCCAAGAATCATCTTGTCTCTCGCGGTCGGCGGCCGCCGGGCAGTGACATGGATATCGTGGACGCCGAGGTGCTTGATCACAGCGGGCGTTTGTCCGATATCGAGACGCCGGAGGCCGCCTTGCAGCGCGATCAGCTCGAGTCGGCGGTGTTCGAGGCCATCGAGAATCTCCCCGAGGATCTACGTACCGCTATCACGCTGCGCGAGATGGATGGGCTCGCCTATGAAGATATCGCCAATATCATGCACTGTCCGGTGGGGACGGTGCGGTCGCGCATCTTTCGTGCCCGGGAAGCGGTGGACAAGGCCATCGAGCCGCTGCTCGACGCGACGCGTCAGGCCGACGTCACGGTCGAATGATCGAGCCGCATAATAAAAAAGTGGCGCTAGAGGCATTCAAAAGTGAACTGTCCGGCCGCTTTGACGTCTCACCGATTACCAGTGGAATTGAGTGGGCGCTGCCGTTGCCAAGTAACTATGGCGCTCGTGCAAGATGTCAAAAAACAGGCGTCGCCACACGTGAACCGTTGTGTAGCGCCCAGTAGACGATGGGCATTCGTCTTCTCGAATGTGAGGGTGTAGGTATGAAACAGAACGTGCGAGAGTCCTTGTCCGCGCTGATGGATAATGAGGGCGATGACCTCGAGATGCGTCGTGTCATGAGGTCGTTGCAAGACGCGCCCGAAGCTGCCGAAACATGGCGGCGTTATCACTTGGCGCGCAGCATGATGCAGCGTGATCGAAGTGTGGATGTCAGTACGGATCTTTCCGCCGGTATCATGGCACGCCTCGCCGACGAGCCTGGGCCGCTGGAAGCGACGACACAGGGGCCGCGCCGCAGCGTGCCGTTTTCCTTCGCCGGGAGTACCGCTGTCGCGGCGGCGGTGTCGTTGATGGTGATCACCGGCGTTCAGGTATACAACGCGAATTCTCCCCGGAGCGTTGGCGGGGAAGGTGCCGAGTTTGCCAGCGATAACGCGGCAACGGGGGAGTTGCCTTCCGCCGAGCGGGGTGCCAGCGTGCAGCCGGCATCGCTGCAGAGCGCTCCTTCGGGGATAGAGGCCATGCCGGCGAGTTTTGGGGCAGACAGCGCAGGATTCTTTAGCTCGTCGTCCCAAGACAACCCAGTGTTTCCCAATTTCGCGCCTCCTGAGCCTAGTGGCGTCATGGAAGTCAGCATGGGCGGATCACTCTTTTCCGATTCCCTGCGCCAGACGGCCCGCACCGACTACGACCAGTCACGCCTTCTTCAAGCGTATTTGAAGCAGCAGGAGGCGGGGGCTGCGAGCGAAGCGTGGATGTCGTCTTCTCGCGCAATCGATGGTTCGGGCACCGAGGTGGCGAGCCAGCGTTGATCTCGCGTCGGTGGCCGCTTTGGGGCGGCCGTCCACCGACGCTAGACCTCGTCTGAAAAGTGCCTAGCATGTAAGAGGCGCGCCACCTGATACCAGGGGCGCGCCTTTTGTCGTCTGGCGCCGGGTTTGACGTGCGCGCATTGAAGTTGCGGCGTTGTCCAGTGAACTCCTGTGCCGTTAATGTATCAATGAAGTTGTCGGCGTCAGCATTCAGGGCGTCGAACCATGGTGGGTCGGCATCGTGCGCTGGCCTTGTCAATGTGGCTCCTCGTTTTGGTTAACGAGTTCACGCTTTTTATCAGGAGTCTTTGATGGAACGTCTATCTCGCTATATCTCTCCCTTTTTATTGGCGTTGGTAACGTTATGCGCCGCGCAGTTCGCGCAGGCGCGCGAATTGCCGGATTTCACCCAACTGGTTGAAGACGCCGCGCCGGGTGTCGTCAATATTTCCACCACCAGCACCGTCGAAAGACGAGGGATGCAGGGGTCGCCGTTCAGTGGCCAGGATGTTCCCGACATCTTTCGGCACTTTTTCGGCGACCGAATGCCGCCCATGATGCCTGGAGTTCCCGGCCAGGGTAGAGAAGAGCAGCGCCATTCGCTGGGGTCTGGCTTCATCATCAGCCGCGATGGCTATATCATGACCAATGCGCATGTGGTGGATGGCGCCGATGAGATCGTGGTGCGACTCAACGATCGCCGCGAACTCGAGGCCACCTTGGTGGGTGCCGATAAGAAAACCGATGTCGCCGTGCTCAAGGTCGATGCCAAGAACCTTCCCGTGCTTGAGATGGGCGATTCCGACGACTTGCAAGTCGGGGAGTGGGTCGCGGCCATCGGTTCGCCTTTCGGCTTCGATCACTCGGTGACCGCAGGGATCGTCAGTGCGATCGACCGCACGCTGCCGAGTGACGCCTATGTCCCCTTCATTCAGACCGATGTGGCGATCAATCCCGGCAATTCCGGTGGGCCGCTGTTCAATCTCGAGGGTGAGGTCGTCGGCATCAACTCTCAGATTTACACTCGTAGCGGTGGCTTCATGGGGGTTTCCTTCGCCATTCCGATCAATGTGGCGATGGATATCGCCGACCAATTGAAAGCCTCAGGGCATGTCAACCGCGGTTGGCTAGGGGTGGTCATCCAGCCCGTGTCGAAAGACCTGGCGGAATCCTTCGGTCTCGATGAGGCGCGTGGAGCCTTGATTTCCGAGGTTACCGATGACAGCCCCGCCAGCGAGGCCGGACTTGAGGCCGGTGATGTAGTGCTTGCGGTCGATGGCCAGAAGGTTGAGGACTCCAGCACCTTGCCGCGGCTGGTGGGGCGTGTATCGCCTGGCGATGAAGTGACGCTGAATATTCTGCGCGACGGCGAACCGCAGAAAATCGACGTTACTGTCGGCAATTGGCCGAAAGAAGGCGAGAGTGTATCCGGCTCACAGCACCAGGAGAATGATAGCCAATCGCGCCTGGGCGTCGCGGTCAGTGACCTCGATGATCGGATGCGCAGTCAACTGGGCGTCGACAATGGTGTCGTGGTGCGTCAGGTCGACCCGCAAGGCGCTGCGGCGGCTGCCGGGATTTCGCGTGGCGATGTCATTGTCAGCTTCAATGGTCAAAAGATCGATGGCACCGATACTCTGATGAAGGCCGTGGACGAGGCGCCTATCGACCGTGCCATACCGGTTCGTATCGTGCGCGACGGGCAAGCGTTGTTCGTGGCGCTGCGCCTTCAGTCCGCCGATGAGTGACGCCGCGACGACACACCTAGGGTAGGAATCGAGGCCCCGTTTCGGCGGGGCCTCGTCATGTCGATCGTACGCCCTCGCTGTCCATGGAGGGTGCTTGCCGGTACAATGCCTTTCAATTGAATGCCCGTCGGTCCGCGTACGCTTGCCTAGCGGTATTGCTTGGCCGGATCGTGTTTCTGACTCAGGTAGGACTTGATGAGCCGCGACGAAAATAAAGCAACGCTTCCACTCATTCGCAATTTCTCCATCATTGCCCATATCGACCACGGCAAGTCGACGCTGTCCGACCGTATCATCCAGATCTGCGGTGGGTTGACCGATCGTGAGACGAAGGAGCAGGTGCTCGACTCGATGGATCTCGAGCGTGAACGCGGGATCACCATCAAGGCCCAGTCCGTGACGTTGGACTATAAGGCCGACGATGGTCAGGTCTATCAGCTCAACTTCATCGATACGCCGGGCCATGTCGACTTTTCCTACGAAGTGTCGCGCTCGCTTTATGCCTGCGAGGGCGCACTGTTGGTGGTCGATGCGGCACAAGGGGTCGAGGCGCAGTCGGTGGCGAATTGCTACACGGCGGTGGAGCAAGGGCTCGAAGTTCTGCCGGTACTCAACAAGATCGACCTGCCCCAGGCCGATCCTGATCGCGTGGCCCATGAGGTGGAAGAAATCATCGGCATCGATGCCTCCGATGCGTGCCAGGTCTCCGCGAAGAGTGGCCTGGGGATGGAAGCCTTGCTCGAGCGTCTGGTGCGTGACATTCCGCCCCCCAAAGGTGACCCCGAAGCACCTTTGCAGGCGTTGATCGTTGATTCATGGTTCGACAATTACGTGGGTGTGATCTCCCTGGTGCGTCTTTTCGATGGCACGCTCAAGAAGGGCGACAAGATCCGCATGAAGTCCACCGAGCGCGCCTGGGAGGTCAGCGAAGCGGGTATCTTCACGCCCAAGCGCAAACAGACCGGTGTCCTGCGTGCCGGTGAAGTCGGTTTCGTGGTGGCGGGTATCAAGGACATCCACGGTGCGCCGGTGGGTGATACCATCGTACATTCCAAAGGGGGCGAAAATGTCGCGCGTCTGCCCGGATTCCAGAAGGTCAAGCCCCAGGTCTATGCGGGCATGTTTCCGGTCAGCTCCGACGATTACGAAGAGTTCCGCGATGCGCTGGAGAAACTGGCTCTCAACGATGCCTCACTGGATTACGAGCCCGAGAATTCCGATGCACTAGGCTTCGGTTTCCGTGTCGGCTTTCTCGGGACCCTGCACATGGAGATCATCCAGGAACGACTCGAGCGCGAGTACGACCTGGATTTGCTGACCACGGCACCGACGGTCATCTACGAGCTGGTCATGAAAGACGGCGAGATACGTTATGTGTCCAACCCGTCCAAACTGCCGGACATGGCCGACATCGAAGAGATGCGCGAGCCCATCGTGCGTGCCAGCATCCTGGTGCCGCAGGAGTACGTCGGCAACGTCATCACCGAATGCGAGCAACGCCGCGGTACTCAGCTAGACATGCTGTTCCTGGGCAGCCAGCTTCAGCTCACCTATGAACTGCCGATGAGCGAAGTGGTGATGGATTTCTTCGATCGCCTGAAGTCCATTTCCAAGGGATATGCGTCGCTTGAATACAATTTCGAGCGTTTCGAGACCGCCAATCTCGTGCGTCTTGACGTGCTGATCAACGGTGACCGCGTCGATGCGCTTGCCACCATCGTGCACCGTGATCACGCCCATCCGCGTGGCCGTGCGTTGGTGGAAAAGATGAAAGAGCTGATCCCGCGCCAGATGTTCGACGTCGCCATTCAAGCGACGTTGGGCGGGCAGGTGGTCGCACGTTCGACCGTCAAGGCGCTACGCAAGAACGTAACTGCCAAGTGTTATGGCGGCGACGTGACCCGCAAGCGGAAATTGCTCGAAAAGCAAAAGGCAGGCAAAAAGCGCATGAAGCAGGTAGGTAAAGTGGAAATTCCCCAGGATGCCTTCCTCGCCGTCCTCAAGATGAATGATTAGGAATCTAAGCCATGGATTTTTCGTTGTTGCTGGTGTTGGCGGTAGCCATCACCGGCGTTGTCTGGCTGGTTGATATCGTATGGTGGCGGCGGGCTCGCCGCGCTCGCCTGGAAAAGGCCGAGGCCCAAGTCGACGGCGAGTTGGACACCGCCACGCGGGGCAAGTTGGCCAAGGAACCCTGGGTGGTGGATTATGCACGCTCTTTCTTTCCAGTGTTGCTGATCGTGCTGGTGCTGCGGAGTTTCGTGGTCGAACCGTTTCAAATTCCCTCTGGCTCGATGCGTCCGACGCTCAAGGTTGGGGATTTCATTCTGGTCAACAAGTTCACCTACGGATTGCGCTTACCGGTGCTCAATACCGAAATCGTCGATTTCGGCGAGCCTGAGCGGGGCGATGTCATGGTGTTTCGCTTCCCTGGCGATCCTTCGGTCGACTTCATCAAGCGTGTCATCGGCTTGCCTGGGGATCGCATTCGCTACGAAAATAAACAGCTTTACGTCAATGGTGAGCCGGTCGAGAAGATCTTGAAGGATAAAAATCCCGATAACGCATCGGGTGAGCAACGTTATGAGGAGCACCTGGGGGACGTTTCACACGCTATTTTCAACACGCCCGGCGCTCCCGGCCCGCAGATGCGTGAGGTCGTGGTGCCTGAAGACCATTACTTCATGATGGGCGATAATCGTGATCATTCTAACGACAGTCGCTACTGGGGCTTCGTGCCGGAAGAGAATATCGTGGGCGAGGCATTCGCGGTGTGGATGCACTGGAAGGATGGCTTGCCGAGTTTTTCTAGTGTCAGAATCATCGAATGAACCATACTCTCGAATGACTCATGCTGGGGGAGAGCTATGCTCTCCGCCGCTTCACCCAGAACAGATGAAAAAGGCAGTGTCGTGAGTAGCCCCTTGCACGCCCTCAGTCAAAGAATCGGTTACCAGTTTCGCGATGTCGCCCGGCTCGAATTGGCGATGACCCATCGTAGTTATGGGGGGAAGAACAACGAGCGCCTGGAATTTCTGGGCGACTCCATCGTCAACTTCGTCATCGGCGAAGCGCTTTTCCAACGCTTTCCCCAGGCGCGAGAAGGACAACTGTCACGTTTGCGTGCGCGTCTGGTGAAAGGGCAAACCCTGGCCGAACTAGCGCGCGAGTTCGAACTGGGCGAATGCCTGCGACTCGGCTCCGGCGAGATGAAAAGCGGCGGTTTCCGTCGTGACTCGATCCTTGCCGATGGGGTGGAGGCACTGATCGGCGCCATCTATCTCGATGCGGGCATGGATGTTACCAAGGCGCGGGTGTTGTCGTGGTACGCGACGCGCCTGGAAGCGCTCGACCTGCAGGATAACCAGAAAGACCCCAAGACACGCCTGCAGGAATTTCTGCAGTCGCGGCAGTCGGCATTGCCGCGCTATGAAGTGGTCTCGGTCGAAGGCGAAGCGCACGCGCAGGTCTTTACCATCGAGTGTCATGTCCAGATGCTCGAGGATCATACGCTGGGTGTCGGTTCCAGCCGTCGCCACGCCGAACAGCAAGCCGCCGAAAAGGCGCTGGAAATACTCGAACCTTCCCAGAGCAGGCACGCATGACGCAACACTGTGGTTTCGTGGCCATCGTTGGCCGCCCCAATGTCGGTAAATCGACGCTGATGAACCGAATTCTCGGCCAGAAGATCTCCATCACCTCGCGGCGCCCGCAGACGACGCGCCATCAGGTGATGGGCATCAAGACCGAAGAAGACACCCAGTTCATCTATGTCGATACGCCGGGTATGCACATTCAGACGCGAGATCGCAACAAGGCGATCAACCGCTTCATGAATCAGGCCGCCACGCACGCCTTGCGCGATATCGACTGTGTGATCTTCATCGTCGACCGCACCAAGTGGACCGAGGAAGACGACGTGGTGCTCGAGAAGCTCAGCAACGTACCGGCCCCGGTGATTCTGGCCGTCAACAAGGTCGACTGGCTCGAGGACAAGAGCAGTCTGCTGCCGTGGCTGGATAGCGTGAGCAAGAAGCGCGATTTCGCGGCCGTGGTGCCCCTTTCGGCCAAGAATGGCACCAACGTGCCTGAGCTTGAAGCCGAAATCGCCCAACGCTTGCCGGAAAGCGTGCATTACTTTTCCGAAGACCAGATCACCAACAAGAGTCAGCGCTTCCTGGCCGCCGAGCTCGTGCGCGAGAAGGTCATGCGTCAGCTCGGTGACGAACTGCCGTATCAGATGACCGTCGAGATCGAGGAATTCAAGGATGACGGCAAGACGCTGCACATCAGTGCCTTGATTCTGGTCGAACGCCAGGGGCAGAAGAAGATTCTGATCGGCGATCAAGGTGAGCGGATCAAGAACATCGGCCGTGAAGCCCGTCTGGAGATGGAGCGTGCCTTCGATGCCAAGGTCATGCTCAACCTGTGGGTGAAGGTCAAACGGGGATGGTCCGACGACGACCGTGCCCTGAAGAGCTTGGGTTACGATCTCGACTGATTGCGCCCACCACGGCGCGGGGATGCCGCGATGACGCCTGAACCGGCTTTCTTGCTGCACAAGCGTGCCTACCGCGAGACCAGTGCCATCGTCGAGCTGCTGACGCTCACTCAGGGGCGCGTGCGTGCCGTTGCCCAGGGCGTGCAACGCGGCGGCAGCAAGGCGCGCGGGATTCTGCAGCCGTATTCTCCTCTGCATGTCACCTGGAGCGGCAACGGCGAACTCAAGCGTTTGCGACTGCTCGAAAGCCAGGGCAGTACGGCCTTGCTGGCCGGCGAAGGGTTACTGTGCGGATTTTACGCCAACGAGCTCATGGCGCGCGTATTGCCGCTGGAATATCCGGTGGGTGAGGTGTTTTCGCTTTACGCGCTGACGCTCGAGGCCTTGCCATCGCCGGCCAAGCGGGCAGGAGCGTTGAGGCGCCTGGAAATCACCCTTCTGGAAAGTCTCGACATGGCGCCGCGTTTCGTCGATGAGCACGATGCCCCGCTGGACGCCTTCACGCATTATCGGTACCACGCCGAGCGTCATTGCTTTCGCGCCGTAGCTCCCGGGCAGAGCGGCATCGACGGGCGCAGTCTCAAATGGTTGGCCCGGGGTGACTGGGAAGCGCCGGGTCTGGCGGGCGTTGCCAAGCATGTCACGCGTGCGGCATTGGCGCCCTTATTGGGTGATCGCCCCTTGCGCTCGCGAGAGTTGATGCAGCGACTCGCCGAGCGTCGACGCACCTCCTGAACGATCATTTCATCCTCTTACTGGAAGGACACTGCCATGCATCCGCCACGTATCCTATTGGGCGTCAACATCGATCATATCGCCACGCTGCGCCAGGCCCGCGGAACGCGTTATCCCGATCCCGTGCAGGCGGCCATGCTGGCCGAAGAAGCCGGCGCCGATGGCATTACCCTGCATCTGCGCGAGGATCGCCGTCATATCCAGGAGCGCGACGTACGCGTGCTTGCCGAAACACTGGCCACGCGCATGAACCTGGAAATGGCCGTGACCGAGGAGATGATCGCCTTTGCCGAGGCGTTGCGTCCCGCCAATGTCTGCCTGGTGCCCGAGCAGCGTGAGGAGCTCACCACCGAAGGCGGGCTCGATGTCGTGGGCGCTTGCGAGCGGGTGAGCGAGGCCTGCCGCCGGCTAGCCGCAACGGGCAGCGAAGTATCACTGTTCATCGACCCCGAACCCGCCCAGATCCAGGCCGCGTTCGAGTTGGGCGCACCCACCGTCGAGCTGCATACCGGGGCGTATGCCGAGGCCAGTGGCGACGCACAGCGCGTCGAGTACCAGCGCCTGGTGGCGGCGGCCGAGATGGCGTTCGAACTGGGGCTGACGGTTAACGCCGGTCACGGGTTGCATTATCACAACGTCGAGGCGATTGCCGCGATTCCCGGTATACACGAACTCAACATCGGACACGCGATCATTGCACGGGCGCTGTTCGTGGGCCTCAAGGAGGCCGTGGCGGACATGAAGCGCCTCGCCATCGCCGGGCAGGAAGCCGGGGTCATGGCGCAGATCGATGCCCACGAGCACGACCATGATCATGACCACGATCATGACGAGACCGGCGAGTGCTGCGGCGCTTGAGCCTGGGGTCCTTAGGCACTTTTCAGACAGTGCCTAGCGCTCGGTCTGCCAGTGCTGGGCCTGCCACTCGCGTAGCCGTGTGATCGCGGTCTGCAGTGCGGCGTAGAGTCCCTCGCAGGCCTCGAGTCCCTGGGCCTTGAAGCGGGTTTCCAGCGTTTCCGCCAACAAGGCCAGCTGCGGCACGCCGCAGTATCGACAGGCGCCATTGAGACGATGGACCTGCTCATGGAAAGCCTCGGCATCCTGGGCGATCCAGGCGGTGTGAATTGCCTGCTCGGATTCATCCAGATGCTCGAACAGCAGGCTGAGCATGTCGTGCGCGAGTGCTTCGCGTCCTCCGGCCATGCGCATGCCAAGCTGCATATCGACCACCGGTAATTCATCTCCAGCGGTATCGTCCTGGTTTGCTTGCGCCGGTGCCTCGTCGGGTGGTGAGGGCAGTGCCGTGGGGCGTGTGTCGGGCGTGGCGGTGCCGCCCAGGTGGCGCTCGAGCAGGGAGTCCAGTGCCGGCTCGCGGATCGGTTTGATCAAGCAGTCGCTCATGCCGTCGCGCAGCAGGTGCTGGCGTTCCTCTTCGAGTGCGTGCGCGGTCAGTGCCACGATGGGCCGCCGCTGCCAGTCACCGCCCAGCGCGCGCAGCGCTTTCATGGCCTCCACGCCGTTCATGCCGGGCATCTGGATATCCATCAACACCAAGTCAATGGACTCACCATGCGCCATCGCCAGCGCTTCCTCGCCGCTTCCCGCGAGTAGCGGCGCCAAGCCGCGGTCCTGCAACAGCTCCTTGACCAGCAGGCGATTGGAGGGCGTGTCATCGACGACCAGCACCTTGCCGGTCGGCGTGGGTGATGAGGGCGCTTCCACCGTCGCGTGCGCCGCCTCGCGTTCGTTCGTCAGCAAAACATTGATGGCATTGCCCAGCCCACGTCGTGAGACAGGTTTGGTAGTGATCTCGCCGCCGTGGGGAAGCGCCAGGTCGGGGAGCTCGAAGGGATCGGCATTGACCAGCAATAATCCCGGGCAGTCGCAACGATCCAGCACCTCGCGCCAGGCCGTGATCTCTCGGGGATGCAAGTCGTCCTGCGTCAGCCCTAGCAGCAACAGGTCGATCTCTGGCGGTGGCGTCGTGCAGGCATCCCGCGAGGGTAGCGGCACGACGCGGGCATCCCAGCGCTCGAGCAAGTGTGTGAAGGCGCGCCGGCTGGCGGCGTGGGCTTCGAACAAGCCGACGCGATAGCCGCTCAGACTCAATTCGGGAAGGCGCTCGCGCTGCTGCGTCGCGATCAGCGTCAGCGAAAATGTAAAGGTCGTACCCTGGCCGCTTTCGCTTTCGACATCGATCTCACCGCCCATCTGTTCCACCAAACGTTTGCTGATCATCAGCCCTAGCCCGGTGCCGCCGTATTTGCGCGAGCGGCTGGCATCACCCTGGCTGAAGGCATGGAACAGTCGCTCGCGACTCGCCAGGTCGAGGCCGATCCCGGTATCGCGAACGCTGATGCGTAGCTTGGTGCTGGTGGCACTGTGCTCATCGAGCATGACGCGGACGACGATCTCGCCACGCTCGGTGAATTTGACGGCGTTGTTGACCAGATTGGTCAGCACCTGCTTGATGCGCAATGGATCGCCAAGCAGTTGGTCGGGCACATCGTCGTAGACCAGACCCAGCAGGTGCAGGCTCTTGCGTTGCGCGTTGGGGGCCTGGAGGCCGAGCACCTCGTCAACCAGGGTCACCATGTCCACCGGCACGGTTTCCAGCTCGAGCTTGCCGGCTTCGATCTTGGAGAAATCCAGCACATCGCTGATCAGCGAAAGCAGATTGTCCGAGGCGGTCTGTACCTGTTCGAGCCATTCGCGCTGGCGGCTGTCCAGGGCGCTGCGCCCGAGCAGTTGGCAAAACCCGATGATGCCGTTGAGCGGCGTGCGAATTTCATGGCTGATGTTGGCCAGAAACTGCGACTTGATGCGATTGGCTTCCAGCGCGCGGCGATGGGCCATGTCGAGTTCGATGTTCTTGACCTCGATGGTCTCCATCGATTCGCGCAGGTCGAAGGTCGTCTGATCGATTTGTGCCTGGGTGTCCTCGCGCAGGCGCATCATATGATCGCCGAGGGCGTTGAGCTGGTGGCCCAGCGTGGTCAGTTCACGTGCGCCACGGGGTGCCAGGCGGGCACTGTAATCGCCACCGTTGAGGCGTTCGAGCAGGTCGATTTGATGTTGCAGCGGCCTGGTCAGGCGGCGACTCAGCGGGTAAGCGAGCAAGAACAGCAGCAGGCCCAGCACCAATCCGGCCATGCCGTGGCCGGCCAACTGGCGATAAAAAGTCAGCGTCAGGGTCGTGGTGCCCAGATCCACATCGAGCCAGTAGGTCGTAGCCTCGTCTGCTGCGTTTTGACCCGTATCGACCGTGCCCAGGGGTTGCAGCCAGCGCCAGTGTTGCGCGTGCTCCTGCAAGGTACTCTGTGCCGGCATTGCCACAGCGGGGGCGGGTTGCGTTTGACCGAGGCTGAGCACGGCATCGCCGCCACCGTCACGAACGCTGACGGCGTCGACCTCGTCGATATCCAGCAGGCGCTGAGCCAACTGGCGCAGATATTCGTCACGCGCTTCATCGAGCGCCAGCCTGAAGGCTGGCGTCAGCGTCGCGGTGACATCAGCAATGCGTGTGACCAGCGCCTGATGCGCCTCCTGGCGCTCGGCATAGATGTCATACGCGCCATAGGCGAGCCCCACGCCCAGTGGCAATCCCAGCAATAAAAGCAGCAAGCGCAGCCTAAGTGACATTCCGACCGCTCCCTTCGTGTTCCCCATCGGCAGTATGCCACACTCAGCGGGTTCGCCTGTCGCCGACGGGCCGTCCCGGATATAATTGGACGCATCGAACAACCGACGAATGCGTTTTGACGCGACGCGCATCGCAAAGGATGAACCATGCAATTTCCCACTCTCGCGGATGTGGTCGGCCACACGCCGTTAGTGCGTTTGACCCGGCTGAACGCTGGTCGAAACAACACGTTATTGGCCAAGCTCGAGGGCAACAACCCGGCAGGCTCGGTCAAGGACCGCCCGGCACTATCGATGCTCGGAGAAGCCGAGGCGCGTGGCGAGATCAGTCCCGGCGATACGCTGATCGAGGCGACCTCGGGCAATACCGGTATCGCGCTGGCCATGGCGGCGGCGATCAAAGGATACCGGATGGCCTTGATCATGCCCGAGAGCGCTTCCAGCGAGCGCAAGCAGGCGATGGCCGCTTATGGCGCGCAGTTGATCGAAGTCAGCAAGGAGGCGGGCATGGAAGGTGCGCGTGATCTGGCCGACGAGATGATCGCGCGTGGCGAAGGGAAACCGCTCAACCAGTTCGCCAATACCGACAATCCCTTGTCGCACTATCGCACCACCGGCCCGGAGCTCTGGGAGCAGACCAGTGGGCAAATCACCCATTTCGTCAGTTCGATGGGCACCACCGGCACCATCATGGGCGTCTCGCAGTATCTCAAGGAACAGCGCTCCGATATTCAGATCGTCGGCCTGCAACCCGCCGATGGCGCTAGCATCGCCGGCATTCGCCGCTGGCCGCGCGAGTACCTGCCGAGCATTTTCGATGCCTCGCGGGTCGACGTCACCCTGGATATCGGTCAGCAGGAAGCCGAGGAGCATATGCGTCTGCTCGCCCGCGAAGAAGGTATTCTGGCGGGTGTCTCTTCCGGTGGTGCGCTGGCGGGGGCGCTGCGGATCGCCGAGCAGGTGGAGAACGCGGTGATCGTGTTCATCGTCTGCGACCGGGGCGATCGTTATCTATCCACCGGTCTGTTTGCCCCGGAGCGCTGAGATGGCGATGCTGGGCAAACGGCGCCCACCGCGCGCCGCTACAAGTCGCGTGCGTCGGGAAAGTGGGGCGAATACGCCGCCTAGTGACGAGGCGGCGGATACGTTGACCATCGAGCGCCTGGCGCACGATGGCCGGGGCGTGGCGCGCGACCCGCATGGCAAGACGGTGTTCGTCGATCAGGCGCTCCCCGGCGAGCGCGTGCGCATCGCCGTGCATCGTCAGCGTAAGCGCTTCGACGAAGCGCATGTCGTCGAGTGTCTCGAGCATGGCCCACAGCGGGTAACGCCGCCTTGTGCGTACTACGGGCGTTGCGGTGGTTGTGATTTGCAGCACCTGGCGCTCGAAGAGCAGCGCACCCACAAGCGACGCACGCTGGAAGAGCTTTTCACGCGCCAGGGCCTGACATTGCCCGAGGTTCAGGTCTTGGCAGACGAGGGGCTGGGGTATCGGCGTCGTGCACGCCTGGGTGTCAAATGCGATGCCGAGGGCACACCGCATCTCGGCTTTCGCGCCCGGGGCAGCGAGCATCTGATCGATATCGACACCTGCGTGGTACTCGAGCCCATGCTGGCGGACGTGATCGCGCCGCTGCGCGAATGCCTGACCACCCTGGAAGCGCCGCGCCGCGTCGGCCACATCGAGCTGATCGCCACCGCCGAAGGCCCCTGTGTGGTGATACGTCAATTGCGCGATGTCCCCGGTGACGAAACCCGTTGGCAACGTTTCGCCGCCGAACGCGATATCACCCTGGTATGGCAGGTGGGGCGCGAATCGCCCGCGCTGCGCTGGTTGCACGCGCCGAACGGCGAGTCCCTGCATGTCACGCTGACGCTGGAAGACACTATCTTGCAGTTGGGATGCGCGCCGGGCGATTTCCTGCAGATCAACGCCGAGGTCAACGCCCAACTAGTGCGCACGGCACGGCACTGGCTGGCACCACGAGGAGGCGAGCGAGTGCTCGATTTGTTTGCCGGGATCGGCAACTTCACGCTTGCCTTGGCACCCCACGTCGAGGCGATCACCGGCATCGAAGGCAGTCCGGCGATGGTCGAGCGCCTTGCCGACAACGCGCGCCGCAATGGTTTGCACCATGTCGAGGCACATCAGGCCGATCTGGCCACGCGCATGCCCGATGTCGGCGATGTCGATTGGGTCGTACTCGACCCGCCGCGTGGTGGCGCCGAGGCGCTGTGTCGGGGGCTTGTCGAGCATCCCGTGGAAAAAGTGCTGTATGTCTCGTGCGATCCCGCCGCGCTGGCGCGGGATACGGCATATCTTGTGCAAGGTGGCTACTGCATCGAACGTGCCGCACTGGCCGATATGTTTCCGCATACCGCGCATTTGGAATCGATGCTATTACTGACCCGCGAAACGCCGCGTGGTCGGTCCATGTCCGCAGAAAGGGAAGATCATGGTCAAGGTCCGTGAAGACCAACCGCTGACGGAGACCGGTGAGGTCGATATCACCTTATGGTTGAAGCGCCTCCAGGATGATATCGCATTGCGCGATGTCGAGGAGATGCGCGAGGCCTGCGAACTGGCTCGGCATCTGGCTTGTAATGCCGAGAAACCCCACCACAACTGGGCCGAACCGGCTTCGAGCTTCCGCACCGGCCTGGAAATGGCCGATATTCTCGGCGAACTCAAGCTCGATCAGTCGATTCTCGAAGCGGCGGTGTTGTACCGCGTGGTACGCGAGGGCTTGATCACGCTGGAAGCCATAGAGAAACGCTTCGGCGGCGAAGTCGCCTCGTTGATCGACGGCGTGTTGCACATGGCGGCGATCAGCCAGCTACAAGCGCCGCGTCAAGGACTGTCACAGCACAATCAGCAGGAAAACCTGCGCAAGATGCTGGTGGCGATGGTCGACGACGTGCGTGTCGCCCTGATCAAGATCGCCGAGCGTACCTGTGCGCTGCGCATGGTGCGTGACGCCCCGCGCGACAAGCGTCTGCGGGTGGCGCGCGAGGTCTTCGATATCTATGCGCCGCTGGCCCATCGCCTGGGCATCGGGCAGCTCAAGTGGGAACTCGAGGATCTGTCGTTTCGCTATCTGCAAGAAAGCGACTACAAGGCCATCGCCAAGCAACTGGCCGAGAAGCGCCTTGATCGCAACCGCTACATCCATGATGTGGTGGAGACCCTCAAGGGCCTGCTCGATCAGCAAGGCATCCATCAATACGATGTCGACGGCCGCGCCAAGCATATCTATTCGATCTGGCGCAAGATGCAGCGCAAGCACATCGACTTCTCGCAGGTCTACGACGTGCGCGCGGTGCGCATCCTCGTGCCGGAAGTCGCCGATTGCTACACCGTGCTGGGCATCGTGCATTCGCGCTGGCATCACGTGCCGAACGAGTTCGACGACTACATCGCCAACCCCAAGCGCAATGGCTACCAGTCACTGCACACGGCGGTGATCGGCCCCGAGAACAAGGTGCTGGAGATTCAGATCCGTACCTTCGCCATGCACGAGGAAGCCGAGCTTGGCGTGTGTGCCCACTGGCGCTACAAGGGCCACGATGTCGACTCTAAAAGCCGCAGCTACGAGGAGAAGATCGCCTGGCTGCGCCAGGTGCTCGAATGGCAGGAAGAAGTCGGCGAGCTGGGCGACTTGAGCGAGGGACTCTCAAGCGACGTGGCGCCGGATCGTATCTACGTCTTCACCCCGGATGGCCATGTCATCGACATGCCCAAGGTCGCCACGCCCATCGACTTCGCCTACCGCGTGCATACCGAGGTCGGCCATCTGTGTCGGGGCGCCAAGGTCGACGGCCGTATCGTACCGCTGACCTATCAGCTCGAAACCGGACAGCAGGTCGAGATTCTCACCGCGACCAAGGGCGGGCCGAGCCGCGACTGGCTCAATCCCAACCTGGGCTTCGTCAAGACCTCGCGAGCGCGGGCCAAGATCCAGGCATGGTTCAAGTACCAGGCGCGCAGCCAGAACATCGAGGATGGTCGCGCCGTGTTCGAGAAGGCATTTAGACGCCTGGACATTGAAGGCGTTGATTTCGAGGCTCTGGCGCAAGCCGTCAACTACCAGACGGTCGACGACATGTATGCCGCCATCGGCGGTGGCGATTTGCGCATCGGGCAGGTATTGCATCAGGCGCAGCAACTCTTCGGTGATACCGACGATCAGGAACAACTCGATCGGTTGCTGGCCAAGCCACGTCGCTCATCCAAAGCGGCGGTGGACGACATCACCGTACTCGGCGTCGGTAACCTCAAGACCTCGATGGCCAATTGCTGCCACCCGGTGCCCGGCGATCAGATCGTCGGCTATATCACCCAGGGGCGCGGCGTGACCATCCACCGTCAGGACTGTCCCAACATTCTTCAGTTGCGTGCCGAGGAGCCGAGACGCATCGTCGATGTCGAGTGGGGCAACGCCAGCGCCCAGTATCCGGTGGATGTCGAGATCGAAGCCTGGGACCGCTCGGGGCTATTGCGCGATGTCACACACATTCTCACCGGGGATCGCATCAACGTGCTGTCGGTCAATACGCTCACCGATAAGCACGACAACCTGGCGCGTATGAAGATCACCCTGGAAGTCGACGGCCTCGAGGCCCTGGAGCGCATCTTTTCGCGGATTCAGCAGTTGCCCAACGTCATCGATGTCAAGCGGCTGCGCAGTGGAGGAGGCAAGACGGCATGAGCGAGGCATCCGCGCGTTACGGTCTCGACGATCTTTTGACGTTGATGGCGGTGTTGCGGGACAGCGATCAAGGTTGCCCCTGGGACGTCAAGCAGGACTGGGACAGTATCGTCCCGCATACCCTGGAAGAGGCCTACGAGGTGGCCGATGCCATCGAACGCCGCGCTTTCGACGAGCTGCCCGGCGAGTTGGGCGACTTGCTGTTTCAGGTCGTCTACTACAGCCAGTTCGCCAGCGAGGAAGGGCGTTTCGATTTTCACGACGTCATCGAGGTGCTGACCGCCAAGATGGTGGCGCGCCATCCGCATGTCTTCCCCGACGGTACGCTTGATTCCCGCCGCCCGCCCGGCGTTTCGGCCGACGAGGTCGAAACGGCCAGCGTCAAGACGCGCTGGGAAGCCCTGAAGGCGCAAGAGCGCGAGACGCGCCAGGCGGTCTCGGTACTCGATGACGTGCCGCGCACGCTGCCGGCCCTGTCGCGTGGCGCCAAGCTTTCCAAGCGTGCCGCGCGGGTCGGCTTCGACTGGCCGGATGGCCAGGGCGTGTTCGACAAGATTCGCGAGGAGCTGGCGGAAGTCGAGGAAGCCGCAGAGCAGCAGGACGCTGACCATGTGCGCGAGGAAATCGGCGACTTGCTGTTCGCCGTGACCAACCTGGCCAGGCGCTTCGACGTCGACCCCGAGCGCGCGCTTCGCGAAGCCAATGGCAAGTTTGAGCGCCGCTTCCGATATGTCGAAGAAGCCTTGTCGGAGCAGGAAGACGGCCTTGAGCGTGCCAGCCTCGACGAGATGGAGCGCCATTGGCAAGCCGCCAAGCAGCGTGAGAAGTCAGCGTCCTGAGGCCGGTTGCGTTGTGGGCACTGCCGAGCCCGGGTAACGTAGTCAAGACAACAATAGTCAAGACAACAATAGTAAAGACAACAACTTGCCATGTTGGTCACTGCGATGACCGGCACACCCACCACGGAGGGCATCATGAGTCACGACTTGCATGAATCGCTGCGCGATAACGTCCGCATCCTCGGCGATAGCCTTGGGCGCACCATTGCCGATGACCTGGGCGATGGCTTCGTCGATAAGATCGAGACCATTCGCAGCCTGGCCAAGCAAGGGCGCCAGGAAGACAGCGAAGGCCGCCGTGAATTGATTGAATACCTGCGCGCGTTGCCCGAGCAGGACTTGCTGCCGGTGACGCGTGCCTTCAACCAGTTCCTCAACTTCTCCAATATCGCCGAGCAGCACTACCGCGCGCGCTTTCGTCGCGTCGAAGACTACAAGCCCGGCACCCAGCCCGATCTCGGCGAGCTCTTCGGGCGCATTCGAAGCGCCGGCCATGCGCCGCGCAAGCTGGTCGAGACGCTGGCCGCCATGCGCGTAGAACTGGTGCTGACGGCGCATCCTACCGAGGTCATTCGGCGCACCTTGATTCGCAAGTACGACGCCATAGACGAGTGCCTGAGCACCATGGAAGGCGCCACCGAACGCGAGGAAATCGCCGACCGCGCTCGCGGACGCCTCGAGGAGTTGATCGGCCAGGCTTGGCATACCGACGAGATTCGCCACGAACGTCCGACCCCGGTGGACGAAGCCAAGTGGGGCTTCGCGGTGATCGAGAATTCGTTGTGGCAAGCGGTACCTGATTTTCATCGTGAGCTGGATGACCTGCTGCTGGCCTCCGCCGGCGAGCGCTTGCCGCTGGACGCCGCACCGTTGCGTTTCGCCTCGTGGATGGGCGGTGACCGTGACGGCAATCCCAACGTGACCGCGAGGGTCACCGAGGAAGTCCTGCTGCTGGGCCGTTGGATGGCCGCCGATCTGTATGCGCGTGATTTGTTGCGTCTCAAGTCGGAGCTCTCGATGTGGAAGGCCAACGGCGCGTTGCGTGCCGAGGTCGGCAGTGTCCCGGAGCCGTATCGGGCCTTGCTCAAGCGCTTGCTGGCACGGGTCGAGGCGACGCGCGACTGGGCCAAGGCGCGTCTCGACGGGCATCCCTTCGACAGTGATGTGCCGATCATCGAAACGCGCGATCAGCTCTATGCGCCGTTGTTGTCCTGCTATCGCTCGTTGTGCGACGTGGGTCTGGACACCATCGCCAATGGTAGCCTGCTGGATACCCTGCGGCGGGTGGCGGTGTTCGGTGTCTCGCTCACCAAGCTGGATATCCGTCAGGAATCCAGTCGTCATGCCCAGGTCTTCGACGAGCTCAGCGACTGCCTGGGATTGGGCCACTACCGCGAGTGGGACGAAGAACAGCGCCAGGCGTTCCTGCTCGAGGAACTGGAGTCGCCACGTCCGTTGATTCCCCGGCGCTGGGATTGCTCGGCGGAAACCCGCGAGGTCATCGATACCTTTCGCGTCATCGCCCGCGAGCACCGCGAGGCGTTGGGGACCTACGTCATCTCCATGGCGGGGCAGCCGTCCGACGTGCTGGCGGTGGCACTTTTAATGAAGGAAGTCGGCGGCGACATGCACCTGCCTATCGCGCCGCTGTTCGAGACGCTCGACGATCTCAATCGCGCCGGCGACGTCATCGCCCGGTTGCTGTCATTGCCGGGATATCGGCGCATGGCCGGCGATGGTCAGGAAGTCATGATCGGCTATTCGGACTCGGCCAAGGACGCCGGTCAGCTGGCCGCCGCCTGGGCTCAGTATCGCGCCCAGGAGCAACTGGTCGGCATCTGCCGTGAGCACGGCGCCGCGTTGACGCTGTTCCACGGACGTGGCGGCACGGTGGGACGTGGCGGCGGCCCGGCGCATGCGGCGATTCTCTCGCAGCCGCCGGGCTCGGTGAACGGGAGCCTGCGCGTCACCGAGCAGGGCGAGATGATCCGTTTCAAGTTCGGTCAGCCGGATATCGCCCTGCGTTCCATGGAGATCTACGCCTGCGCGGTACTCGAAGCCACGCTGCTGCCGCCGCCCGATCCCGAACCGGTGTGGCGCGAGGAAATGGACCGGTTGTCCGATATCGCGCATCGCGCCTACGTCGGCGTGGTGCGCGAAGACCCTGACTTCGTGCCGTATTTCCGCTCGGTGACGCCGGAAAGCGCGCTGGGCCGTCTGCCGCTGGGCTCGCGCCCGGCGAAGCGACGTCAGGAGGGCGGCGTGGAATCGCTGCGCGCGATTCCCTGGATCTTCGCCTGGACGCAAACGCGCCTCATGCTGCCGGCCTGGCTAGGCAGCGGCGAAGCCTTCGTCACGCGTCTCGCCGAACCCGACGGCCGCGAGCGCCTGCGCGACATGCGCGCGCGCTGGCCGTTCTTCGGCACCTATCTGGACATGCTCGAAATGCTGCTGGCCAAGGCCGACCCGGACATCGCCGCGTATTACGAGCGTCGCCTGGTCGACGAGCCGGCGCTGCAAGCCCTGGGCAAGTCGCTGCGCGAGCGTCTGGCGCATCTGCACACCGCACTGCTGGATATTCTCGACCAGGATGAACTGCTCGAGCACACGCCGCTGATTCGCCAGGCCATCGAGGTGCGCAATCCTTATATCGACCCCTTGCATGGTTTGCAGGCCGAGCTTTTGCAGCGTAACCGCGATGCTGACGGGGCGATCAGCCCTGAGTTGTCGCGGGCGTTGATGGTGACCATGGCGGGGATCGCCGCAGGCCTTCGCAACACTGGCTAATCGTCTTGTATGGGGGAAAATCAGGTGCGGCGCGAGGGGGCCAGCATCCCTTGCGTCAGCAAGCCACCGATGAGCCCCCAAAAAGCGGCTCCCACGCCGAGCAACGAGACGCCGGAGGCGGTGATCAGAAAGGTGACCAGCGCCGCGTCGCGTTGGCTATCGTCGCGCAGGGCGTTATGCAGGCTACCGCCGATGGTGGTCAATAGCGCCAGGCCGGCGATGGCCACGATCAACGCCGAGGGTAGGGCATCGAACAAGGTGCCGATGGACCCGCCGAAGACCCCCGCGAGCAAATAGAAAGCACCGGCACAGGCCGCCGCCATGTAGCGTCGATTGGGATCGGGATGCGCCTCGGGCCCCATGCAGATGGCGGCAGTAATCGCCGCCAGGCAGATCGAGAACCCCCCTAGCGGTGCCAACACGAGTGTCGCGAGCCCGGTCAAAGCGATGAGTGATGAGATGGGCGGTGTGTAGCCGGCTGCACGCAAGGTCGCCACGCCGGGTGCGTTTTGTGAGGCCATGCTGACCACGAACAACGGAATGCCGACGCCAATGAGCGATGATGGCGTAAAGCGCGGCATGACCGGCTCGGGCATGGCAAGTGTCAAGGTCGCACGGGCCGTGTCGATGTCGCCCTGAAAGCCTGCCACGGCCAAGCCCGTGGCGAGCACGCCGAGGATGGCGTAGCGCGGCCAATGGCGCCGTCCCGCCAGATAAGCGGCACACATGGCGCCGACCAGGATGAAAGCATCGTCGAGGGCGGCGAAGGCATCGAGCCCGAAACGCAGCAGGACGCCCCCGAGCATGGCGGCAGCAATGGCGTGCGGAATGCGAGACATGAGCCTCGCGAAGACGCCGGTGACGCCGCACAACAGCACCAGGGCGCCCGAGAACATGAACACCCCGGTGGCCTCGGCGAGTGTGTAGTCGCCGAGGCTCGTCGCCAGTAGCGCCGCACCGGGGGTCGACCACGCGGTCAGCACCGGCACGCGATAGTAAAGCGACAACCCCAGCGACGTGACGCCCATGCCCAGCCCCAACGTGCTCAGCCAGCCGCCAATTTGTGCAGGGCTAGCGCCGGCGGCGTCAGCGGCCTGAAAGACGATCACCGCCGAGCTGGCATAGCTCACCAGCACGGCCACGAACCCCGCCACGATAGCCGAGACGGACAGATCGCGTAGGAAAAAAGGCTGATGCATGATGGCTCCTTGCCCAGGCGGATGGCTGATTTTGGCATGTTGTGCGTTATAACGCACGATAGCAGCGCTGACGATGGCGTACAATTAATCCACGGTGCAGGCCTTGTCTGAAAAGTCGACGAGCGATGATCAGGCAAGGCAAAAATCGGCGAAAAGACGGAGTTTACAATGGTAAATGAGTACTTTGAGCCAATTTTTAACGCAGCATGGTCGAGCGCAGACACTTTTCGGACAGTGCCTAGTCATTCCAAGGACGGTTTACCGGAGGCCACGGGCATGCAGGAACCGACACCGCACATTGCCGCAACACTCAAGATGCTGCGCGCCGCGCAAGGCTGGAGCCTGGATAGGGCATCACGCGCCACAGGCGTCAGCAAGGCGATGCTGGGGCAAATCGAGCGTGGTGAGTCGAGCCCCACCGTGGCGACGCTATGGAAAATCGCGGGGGGCTTTCGCGTGTCGTTCTCGCTGTTCTTCGAACAGGCCTCGGTCGAGGGCAGCCCGCCGGACAATGCCGCTCATGCGGTATTGGAAGATGCCGCCGCCGGCATGACGGTGACGCCGCTCTTCGCCTTCGACCCGGACCTGCGTTTCGAGATGTTCCTGATCGAGTTGGCACCGGGCGCGTATAGCGAGTCATCGCCCCACGAGCGTGGCGTGGTCGAGCATGTCGTGGTGCTCGAGGGCGCGTTGGATTTAGGCCTCGATGGGGCGTGGGACGCGCTTGGCACCGGCGAGGCGCGCCGTTTCGCCGCCGACCGCGAGCACGGCTATCGCAACCGGGGCGAGCGCGCGGTGCGCTTTCACGACGTGATTCATTACCCGTAGGTTTAGGCCAGGGCTGCCCCATCACGCGGTGGTAAGCCGGTGCGAGGGCCATTCGTCAAGGCCGAAAACAGTTCCCGACTTTTTCGGCATTTCCACCATCCATGGCGGTCAGATGACGAATGTAGCGCCCATGGAAGGGTTTACAGCGCCCTCGCAAAGGCCTTACCACCGACGTGCTATTTACGGATGCCCTCTAAGGCCTCGGGCCGATATTTCTCCAGCAATGCCCAGAGAATGGCCGCGCTCTGCGCATCGGGGAGGCCATCGTAGTGCGCGGGCCGGAAATGCATCTGAAAGGCTCTCAAGGTATCGCGTGTAAGGCGGTCGAGTGTTCCGGTGATACGAACCGGATAACCGTAAGCCGCCAGCGCACGCTGCCATTGTTCGAGTGTGGGCGGATGCTGTCTGAAATACGCTTGATAAGCGGCGACGCGGTCGGCGTCAGGCCAGGCGCCGATGCCCGCGCGATAAAGCCGATACCAGGGAAAGTGCGGGCCGGGGTCGATCTTGCGTTGCGGGGCGATGTCAGCATGCCCCACGACATCCACGGGGTCGATGTCGTGACGCTCGATGATGTCTCGCGCCAGGGCGATGAGCGTGTCGATCTGTTGCGCGGGATAGGGTGTCCAGGTGCGTCCATGGGGCGTGTCGCGCGGCCCGCGGTTGACGATCTCGATACCGATGGAGGTGTCATTGAGATTCGAACGCGACCCCCAGGCGCTGGCACCGGCATGCCAGGCGCGTCGCGATTCATCGACCAGTTGATAGACCGTGGGCGGCGCCGCGCGCGTCACTAGGTAGTGTGAGCTCACGTGCGGCCCGGTCAGCGTGCGGAGCGAGCGTCGTGCATTGCTGTCGGTGTAATGCAGCACCAGATGGCGCACGCGGCTGCTCTGCGCGGTGGAAGGGTAGCGATGATCGACCTGGTAGCCGTCGCGAGATTCCAACATCGGCGTACCGCTGCACGCCGTCAGCGCGAGCAGGCAGACGACGATCAGACAGGTCATTGGAGGAAGGTAGGGCACGGAGAGCCGCCATCGCGTTCGGTACGAGAGAAAGCGTGGCGTCGGCATGGCGGCGTCTCCAGAGTTGACGTATTACAGGGCGGCATACCAATGGGCGATTAGTATGCCCAGCGTGAGCGTCAACGAGAAGCTCAGCATGGTGCCCAGCAGGACATACTCAGTGAGCTTGCGGTCGCGATCCTCACGCAGATCGCCGAAACGCAATACCGACTTGGCGGCCAGCAAAAAGCCGATAGGCACGAGCTGATCGGCCAGCACGAAGGTCAGTACCAGAAACCGCTCGAGCATGCCGATCCGCGCGCCAGCATCGGCGAGCGTGCCGCTGTTATCCACGCCATGGCTCCAGCGCTGCATGATCAGGGCAATGAGAATCGAAAACGGCCGCATGACGATCAGGTACGCCAAGGTCACCAGCAGAGTCCGGGGGTGCAATAGCCACGCGACGGCATGGCCAAGCCAGGCACCGTCACCGACGAGCCATCCCCAGGTGATGATGAGCACGGTGACATGCAGGGCCTGGTCGATGACGAAGTAACGCACGCGCTCGGCCGGGGCGTGGCTCTTGAGGGCGTCGATGACGAGATGCGTGACGGCGATGAAAGCCGCGCCCAGCACGGCGGTGGCAAGGGATTGAGAACGGATGAGCACCAGCCAGGCCAAAGCCCCGTGCACGCCGGCATGCAAGTAAAGGGCCCGGGAACGCTGGCGACGGGCGTTCTTGTCGCGAACCCAGGCGGCGCTCTGGAGCAGAAAATCCCCCGCCAGGTGTGCAATCAGCAACAGCAGTAGCGTAGTAAAGGGAGAACCGATCATCGTGGGGCCTCCATGACGGCGGTGATACGCTGGCGGACATGCACGAGATATTCCTTGATCAGCGGCCAACGTGCGGCGTGCAAGCGTTGATGAATAGTCGACTGCGCGCGCCCAAGACGTTCAGCCAAGGCCTTCTGAGTTTCGGCGTGTTGCAGCCGCCAGTACATCACTTCAGCGGCGTTATGGGTCCAGCCCTGGATGACGGCGTCGGCGAAACGGGTCAGCAGGGCCAGGGTGTCATCGGGCTCGGGGAATGAAAGTGCAAAGCGCGTATCGCCCTCGCTCAAGGCGTCCAGGGCCTGGCCGGAACGCACATAGACCTCGCCATTGGCCGAGGCGAAACGCCCCGTTTCGGGTAAATCCCCCGCGCCGACGGCCACTGCGATACGGGCGTCCCATGTCTCGCGGCGAGAAGGGGAGTGCCGGATCAAGGCAGCACGGGTCAGCACGGCAGCCATCATGGCTTGCGCGGGCGAGTGCAAGGCGACTTGAAAACCGTCGCCTCGGTAGCGATCCACGCGTGCCGCGTATTGCGTTTCGAGAAGTGCGAGAGTGCTCTCGAGCGCCTTATCGAGTCCTACGGCATCCTTGATGCGGCGCGATCCAACAATGTCACCGGTAAGCACGCCGAGCGGTATGTCATCCATGTCCACGATCGCCTTTCATTACGATATATAGCAATAATAGTAGATTAATACTATTATTCCATCTATTCGTATAATAATTCGATTGAAAAGAGAGGCGGGGCGTGTCGCCTCAATAACTGTAATTATATACAGTATTTGAGGCATTCCAACCCTACAGGGCATGATCGGGCCGTCTTGTCTGCCTGGGGGCTTTCAGGCATTCGCCTCAAGCACCTCGGTAGTAGACGAGAGCATGCGTGCCTGGGTGATGTTGCGGCCTTGCGCCTTGCAGGCGTACAGAACTTCATCGGCGCACGCAATCATGTCGTCGATATCCGCGCTGATGCCGGGTGGGCTGGTGACCACGCCCACGCTGACGGTCACTACATCGGCGGCGGACGAGTACTCATGCGGGATTCTCATGGCCTGGATCATGCCGCGCATGGCATCGGCGAGTCGCCAGGCCTCCTGGCTGGGCGTATCGATGAGCAAGACCAGAAACTCCTCGCCGCCCAGGCGGATGACGATATCCGTTTCGCGGCGGAAGGTATCGCGTAGTACGCCGGAGATTTGCACCAGGCATTCATCGCCGGCCGGATGACCATAGTAGTCGTTGTAAGGTTTGAAATGGTCGACATCCATCATCAGCACCGACACCGTACAGTCGAGGCGGCGCGTCAGCGGTAGGGCAGCATCCAGACGGTTTTCCAGCATACGGCGATTGCCCAGTTTCGTGAGCGGATCGATCAGCGATTGTTCCAGCAACTGGGCATTGTGCGTCTTGAGATCCTCCACCAAATGCTGGAATTGGCGTGCCAGCTCGCCGATTTCATCGTGGCGCTCGGTGAGGTAGGTCGTCATCATGAGATGGGTATTATCACCTTCATGAAGCCGACGAGCATGCTCCGAGAGGCGCCGCATGGGTTGCAAAAGGTCTCGGTCGATTCTCAGGAGTACCCAGCCTGCGATCAGTGTTACCAGCGATAGCAGCGCGAGAAGCTGTATGCTCCAGGGCAGGTGCGTCGCCCCGACTCCCCAGCCGAACAGGCCGCTGACCATGAAGGCCGGCACCCACAGGCGTGCCCATCGCCTTTTGAAGATAAGTGTATGTTTTCCCTGTTTCGGTATTATCGACATTAGCATCGATGCCATTTTTTTATGAAGTGCTCAGTCTAAGTAGTAAAGCAATGTAAATAAAGTAGCCTTATAAGTAAAATAAAATTAATTTCCTGTGAATTGACTCACATCAGGTGAAAAAGAGCGCCTGGGCGTGGGGCTATATTGAGCCAGCTATTGAAGTATTGATTTATATTTTAAATTTCCGGTTCAATGGAAAGATCAGTTGCTCATGGCAATCGCCGGTGCATACAAAAAAGCCCCGCTCCTGGGGAGCGGGGCACTAAAAACGTCAGCTAGTCAAGTAAGGTCTTAGAAGTTGAGGCCGAAGTTGGTCTGCAAGCTGGTGTGCCAATCACCGTCCACCGGTCCAAAGTAATTCAGCGCGTTCTTGCCTGAAATGACGCTGAACCAGGCGTAATACGGACCGGCCGTGACCTTCATGCCCAGATCGTTGAGCATGGGGTCATCGACATTGCCGAAGCCACCATTGACCGGGGAATAATCGCCGTTCGGGCTGATATAGCTGAAGTCGTTGTAGAAGTAGAGGTTATCGATATCGCCCCAGTTGACATCCATGCTATACGCCACACTGGCGGAATACGTCTGCCCCTTGGCGGGGATCAGATAGCTGAAGCCGAATGCACCGATCTCAAGAACGTCATCGGAAACCCCGGTAGTAGACTCAGCCGGGTTCTCGGCAGCGTATTCGTAGGCGGTGGCCTGCAACAGCGTATACCAGTTGCCGTAGCTGCCGTTCAAGCCCACGGCGGCCTGCCAGTTGCTGCCGCTTTCGTTGGTCTGCTTGTTGTAGAGCTGACCACCCTTGGCCGAGAAGTTGATCTCGGTGGTGTAGTCGGTGCCCTGGCCGAAGGTGTAAGCGACACGCGCGGCGAGCTGGTTCTCGGCGGAATTGCCTTGGGGGCTATTACCAACCGGATTACTCGGATCAGCGACAGCATTGGCACCGTAGTGCTCGTCGCCATCACCCAACTGGTCGCTCTTGAAGAAGGCCAGTGAGGTATCCCAGGCGCCCTGGGTATGATCCCACTTGATACCCGCGTTCTGGTTGTCGTTGAAACCGGCCAGGTAAGGCAGGTTGCCGTACCAGCCCAGGTAGCCGTAATCCATGTTACCGAACGGCGTTTGGACCAGGCCTACCTTGACGGTGTCGTTGTCAGTAGCCTGATAGCCCATCCAGCCCTTCTTGAGGAACTGGTAGCCGTCATAGAAGCGATACTCGAACGCGTATAGGAAGTCGTCGTGCTGGCCGTCGACGCCGAGGGTGAACTTGCCGAAGTCCATGTCGCCGGCGGTGTCCTTGTCGACTTCATCCCAATCGTTATAAACGCCTTTCAACTGGAGCGTACCGCTGAACTGGGAGTCCTGAATCGACTCGATCAGTGAACGGTTTTCCTTGGCGAGATCACGCGTCTGCGAGCTTGCCTGGTCGCTGTCGGCGGTCGCGGTCGACTGCTGGGCGTTGAGTTGCTGCTCCATGCGCTCGACTTGCGCGCGCAGGGCATCCAACTGACGTTGCATGGCTTCGGTGTCTTGTTGTGCCAATGCCGGTGCAGCAAAAGCCAGTGTGCCGGTAACGCCCATGGCGAGGCCGGCTGCCTTGAATGATCGTTGTGCCACTTTTTTTCTCCGTTTCCTGCTTAGGGTCGTGAGTCGTCGGATGGGCAGGGTCGCCCTTGCGAACTGACGTCAAGGAAACATCGACCGGGCATCCCATGACCTCTTGTTCATGGGGTGCACGAGGACACATTCACCCTGCGAATGAGGGTGGTATCCATGCGAGATGAACCATGTAGTGGGATGCGGTTCAAAAGTTCCCTGAATTTTCTTCATTTTTCGTTATGAGACGCATCATACCGAAAGATATCGGATACATAAACCGGTGTTATGAAAAACAGGGGGATGCCTAGGGTTTGTTGTTATGGAATGGTGCCGGAGACGGTAGGGTGTACGCCTCAAGGCCGCTGGATGCGTCGTGCAGAGCATGGTGGTGTACGGCGTGCCCTGCTAAGGTATTCGCATGTTACGCCCATGGAAGAGTGTGAGGAGATAGTCGATGCAACGTTCGTGGCCACTGCTGGTAGTAGGACTCGTCGGTTTGGGATTGAGCGTGACGGCGTGTAGCTACACCCCCGCGCGTATCGATCCCGAGCCCATTATCGAAGTCGGTGACGATCACCGTGATCATGATGATCGTTATGAGGATGAACATGGACACGGCGGTGATTTCTGCCCACCGGGTCAAGCCAAGAAAGGCAACTGCTAGGCGCTGGCTGAAAGCTCGTCGCGCGAGAAAAGTTCGCCGTTCAAGACGCGTCCGTACAACCATCGCTTCGCGATTCGTGGCGGACGTTTCGGCATCATAAAAACGCCATGGCCGAGTATCTCGACCATGGCGTAAGATTTCGCACTCCCTTGGCGTCTTCCTGACGCATCGGCGCTTGCCGATTCCCTTGGGCATCCCCGCCCAACATGCATCCGTAACCCGCTGAACGACAGTGTCCTTTGTCTAACAAGCGATAGTCCCGTGAGCGATGAGTCGATGAACTATGGCTTGTCATTGCCCGTTGTACCGCGTTCCTGTGACAACGAGACGTCAGCAATATGACGTTCTTATGGCCACTTCTGGTACTATCCCCAGCTTTTCGTCCAATACACTCAACGGGAACACGGCAATGAACGCGGTTATTTTGGCCGTTCTGGTCATGGTGGGGCTCGCCTTGGCGCGGGTATCGGTGGTATTTGCGCTTATCGTGGGGGCCCTGGTCGGTGGTCTGGCAGGTGGCCTGGGGCTCGAAGACACGCTGGCCGCATTCAATGATGGCGTGGGAGGCGGTGCCAAGGTGGCGTTGGCCTATGCAACGCTGGGCGCGTTCGCGGTGGCTATTTCACGTTCCGGACTTCCTGACTTGTTAGCTCAGCGTTTGATTCGTCTGCTCGGGCACGAGGCGTCATATAAACGCCAATCGGCGGTCAAGTACATCCTGCTCGGGGCCTTATTATTAGTAGCGATTTCCTCGCAGAATCTGATTCCCGTACATATTGCCTTTATTCCCATTCTGGTTCCGCCGCTGCTCAAGATCATGAATCCCCTGCGTCTGGATCGACGCATGGTAGCTTGCGTTTTAACCTTCGGCTTAACCGCGCCCTATATGTTGTTACCGGTCGGGTTCGGGGCGATCTTCCTCAACGATATTTTGTTGGCCAACATCAACTCGGCGGGCGAGGCCGTGGGGCTTGAAGTGACGCGCACCATGGTGCCGCTGGCGATGGGCATTCCGGTTGCCGGCATGGCGCTGGGGCTCTTGGTCGCGGTGTTCTTCTCTTACCGCAAGCCACGCGATTACGCCACTAGCGAGATCGTGACCAGTAACGTTCCGCATCACTCCGGCGAGGTCAGCCTCCACACTCGCGGAATGGTGATGGCAGTCGTGGCCATTATCGCGGCGTTGTCGATTCAGCTATATACCGGTTCGATGATCGTGGGAGGACTCATCGGCTTTGCGTTGTTGTCACTGGGCGGCATTTTCAAATGGCGTGAAGCCGATGACTTGTTCACCAGCGGGATGCGCATGATGGCGTTGATCGGCTTCATCATGATCACGGCGGCGGGATTTGCCTCGGTCATGCAAGCCACCGGCGAGATCGACACGCTGGTCGAAAACGCATTCGCCATCATCGGTGACAATCAAGGGCTCGCCGCGCTGATCATGCTCCTTGTCGGCCTGTTCATTACGCTGGGAATTGGCTCATCGTTTTCGACGATTCCCATCATCGCCGCGATCTACGTCCCACTGGCCATGCAATTCGGTTTCTCGCCCATGGCGACGGTAGCCCTGGTGGGCACCGCCGCTGCACTGGGCGATGCCGGCTCGCCGGCGTCCGATTCGACGCTGGGACCGACCTCGGGGCTCAATGTCGACCGCCAACACGATCATATTTGGGACTCTGTTGTCCCGACGTTCCTCCATTACAACATTCCACTCATCATCTTCGGATGGTTAGCGGCAATGTGGCTTTAAATGGCGTAAATAAAAAATAAACACAGGACTTGGCAATAAGCGAATAAGTGGCGATAATATGAGGCACATCCCAACTGCCTAGAGGTAAAGAATGTCTCTGTTGAGCGAGTACATGAAAAAGGAACAGCTGCTAAAGCAACTCGGCGAAGAGTTGAAGCAGTTGGAGCAGGACCAGCGCCTGACATCTGAGCTGGAATTCAAGGAAAAGCTCGAAGCCTTGATGAAAGAGTACGACAAGACGCCCGCTGCCGTTATCGAAATGCTCGATCCGCAGCCGGATTCTCGCCCTGCGTCGGCCTCTCAGACAAACACAGGCGGGCGCCGCAAGCGTAAGCTCAAGATCTACAAGAACCCCAACACCGGTGAAGTGGTGGAAACACGGGGTGGTAACCAAAAGACGCTCAAGGCGTGGAAAGACCAGTACGGCAACGATACCGTCGAGTCTTGGTTGGTACGCGTCGAGGACTAAGCGTCCTTGGGAGATAAGCGCTTTCCACTGGAAAGTGCATTGAATACGCAAAGCGTATTCTCCGGGAAAGGCTGATGCGTCAAGCATCAGCCTTTTTTATCTCCCTTTAATGCGCGGCCGGGCTAATGAACCGTCAAGAGCGGCACGCCCAATTCAAACGTCTCGAGCCGTGAATGCGAAGACAAGGTTTCTCGCTACGTCACAATGACAGGAATCGGGGGTTGACTGTTGTCGCCGAAGGGATAGAAACTCAGGCATAGATGGATGTCTGCACGGGCTGGGGTGCCCGGTGGGCCAAGGCTATTTGCTGGGGCGTCCCCGACCCGTCGAGTCTTTCCTGTGGCGGCTGTCGCAGCACAAGCAAACGCCGCCATCGCGTTCTGCACACACGCTAGCGTTTGTCCGCTAGGTGAGAACGTTTAAAACTTCAGGGATTGAACTTCGCGGATTTGGCATCATCTATAATGCCGGGTCGAGTCAACGCTCAGCGATTCATACATCGCCTGTTCAAAGAGATCGTTTTTCCAGCGTTACCGTCAGCATGACTCGCCCTCCGTACGTCGCGCGCCTTCGTGAATCCAGCCGGAGCCGCATTATTACGTTTTTGAACCGTCACGTGGTGATTTTAACATTTCCATGAAAAACAACCGTCAAGCCTCGTCGCACCAAATGGACGAGCGTGAAAAACTCCGCAAGTTTCGTGAACTCGATGACGCCTTCGCCACGGCTCTTCAGGAGCTCGATGGCGGTGGGGCAAGTAATGAAGCAGCCAAGCCACAAGAGCCGCCGTTCGAAGAACGCCTGCAGGCGCTGATGCATGAATACAGCCAATCCAGCTACAGCGTCGCGACGCTGTTGCGCACCATTGTCGAGCTGCAGAACTCGTCACACACGGGCAGTGAAAAATCGGCCGGGGCCGCGCCACTGGCGCTCCCGGAGCGCAAGGCGAAAAGGCCTTGACAGCGCCCCGGCAATGTTTCAAGCTAAGCGCAGTAGGTTAGCAAGTGGCATACCGTCAGTAGTAATCGATGTCTTCGAGAGCCTGGTGTATCGCTAATTTGTTTTACCCACTGCAACTCGGGTAAATACCCGGCAATTGAAAGCGCAATGCGCAAGAAGGATATCGAAAATGGCAACTGGTACAGTTAAGTGGTTCAACGACGCTAAAGGTTTCGGCTTTATTTCTCCGGACGACGGCGGTGACGACCTCTTTGCCCACTTCTCTGAAATTCAGGCTGAAGGTTTCAAGTCTCTGCAGGACGGTCAAAAAGTCTCTTTTGACGTCACTCAGGGCAAGAAAGGCCTCCAGGCTTCCAACATCAAAGCTGACTGATTTCCAGTCTGGCTTAAAGCCGCAAGGCTTTGTTGGCAGGGCCCGCTTCGGCGGGCCCTGTTGCGTTTGGGGCGGCGGATAATCAACGGCTGCTCGGCAGCGACTCCAGCCAATTACGAATACGCTTCTGATGCCAGCGCCGTGACACGCGGTAGGTATCGAACGAGGTCGGCACGATCAAGCAGTCCTGATGCTTGATATTGGGGTCGAGGTTTTCCTTCTCCAGCATGAAACACCGGTACGCGCCCAGCGGGCGGTTCTCGCTGCCATAGATCGCGATCAGTCGGATCTCCAGCATCCTCAGCGTTTCATCCTCGAGCGTCAGCGTGTTCCGGTCGATATCGAGCTCGTGGCCCTCCGCGATGTGATCGATGATCTCCCTGAACGAGCACACTTGGTGATAGTCGCCCGAAGCAAGTGGGCCCTGGCGCGTGGCGTGCTCCTCGCTACTCTCTTCTCCGCTATCGTCCGTCCGCGTGTAATCGGTTAGATCGCAGGTATATTCGCCCTGGGACGTATGCAATACACCCAAGACATTCGTGACGAAGATCGCCTCCGAACTCATGTTGCTGATCAGGCACATGCCGTCCGGCGACTTGCTGCGACCGCGGTTGATGAGAATGCGCGGCCGCCGCTGGCGCGCAAACCCCAGATACAGCAACTGCGCATAGAACAGCCACACGCCCAGGGTGCAAAAACTCGCGATCGCGCTCAGCGCACCGCTATTATTATTGAGCCACTCGAGCATTCCTTGCTCTCCTTATAAGGGGGTAAACGGCATTGATTGGAAAAGAAAAACGCTACCCAGCGAGTATTGCCGGCAGCGTTCGATTGTAGCGAGTCTAGCAAACAGTCACTAAACCTGTTGAATAGGTGGCGCTGGTCATCCTGACCACGGACCGCGTCCTTGCGGGCGCCTAAACCGGGATAGCTGGTCAAAAATGCTGACTGGGATCGTTTTAGCCGCCTTATCTGCCGGCTCGAAGCGTTCGGGTTGCATGGTGCTTGAATCGGGGATAGGAGATTCCCTGGCATTGCCATTGGGCAGGCCTACCTGGCCACTAACGTGCCTCCTCCTATCGTGCGTTGAGGCTAAGCGCTTTCATGCATCCAGCGCAAAAGGAATTTCGTAACGTATTAACACCGATCTTTAGTATCGTTGGCGAGATGTGAGAATACGCGAGAAGATTGTGTATTGATGTAATAAATGAAGACGGGATAACAAATGTTATGAAAACGGCCTTTGCCTTCAATCTGCGCGAACTCAACGGCGCGCTGGGCGATCTAGGCACCTTGCTGCCGCTGATGCTGGGGAGCATCGCCATCGGTGGGTTAGCGCCCGTGCCGGTAGTGCTGGGGTTTGCCGTCTTCTATCTGGGCACGGCGTTCTACTATCGCCTGCCGATCCCCGTGCAGCCCATGAAAGCCGTGGCGGCCGTCATATTGACGGCGGGCATGTCGCCGCTGGAACTGGCCATCGCCGGGGCGACGATCGGCGTGGTGCTGTTGATCCTGGGACTGACCGGCTGGATCGCGCGGCTCAATCGCCTGATCCCGCAATCCGTGTTGGCCGGGCTGCAACTGGGGCTGGGGGCGCTGCTGGCCTTGACCAGTCTCTCGCTGATGGCGGAGCAAGCCTGGCTCGGCATCGCCACGCTCAGCGTGCTGCTGGTGACGATGCGCTTTCCGCGCTGGCCTTCCGTGGTGCTGGCGTTAGTGACGGCCTGGGGACTGGGGCATTTCCAGGCCGCGAGTGCGCCGCTCATCGACACCGGCGCTACGTGGTTTCCCGCGCTGGCGAGCTGGCCGGATATGCAAAGCGTCGAACGTGCCATGTCGATGCTGGTGTTGCCACAACTCTCGTTGACCGTCACCAATGCCATCGTCTTGACCACGCTCGTTGCCGGCGACTACTTCGGTGAACGCGCCGCGCATGTCACACCAGCGCGTCTGTCGGCTTCCTCCGGGCTGGCGAATCTCATCCTCACCCCGATGGGCGCCTTGCCGATGTGTCATGGCGCCGGAGGCCTGGCCGCGCATTACCGTTTCGGCGCACGCACCGGCACTGCGCCGTTGCTACTGGGAGGTTTGTTGCTGGCTGTGGCATGTTTGCCACCGCAATGGGGGCTGGGGCTGCTTGCGAGTATTCCTGGCGCCGGGCTGGGCGCCTTATTGCTCGTTGCCGCTTGGCAACTGGCTATCACCAAGCGGCTGTTCGACAGCAAACCTTCGTGCTGGCCGGTAATCGCCGCGACCGCCGTGGTCACCTTCGCGCTCGATCCCTTCTGGGGGCTAGTCGCAGGTGGTATTGCCGAATGGGCGCGGATTAGCTGGCGTCGCCGCCATCACGCTTGAGGCGTTTCACCCAGCGCTGCTTGGCGTACCGACACAGGTTCTCGACGTTGGGGAAGGTTTAGTCTTGGAAAAGGTCGGAATGACTGCCGGTACGTGCCAAATGCAACTCATCGCCCACGACGCAATACAGCAATAACCAGTCCGGCTCGATGTGGGCGTCCCGGTAGCCATTCCAGTTTCCCCGCAGCGGATGATCCTGATATTCCTCAGGCAATGGAGCCTGCGCGACGAGTAGGCCGAGCAGGCTCTTCAGCTTTGTTATGTCCTTGCCGCGCTTAACGGCGCGCTTCACATCCCGTTTGAATTGGCTGGAGCGAACAGGTGTCAGCATCAGACACCCAAATCGTCGAATAGAGCGTCAGCACTATCGAAGCGTTTTCCCTTCCCGGCTTCTAGCTCATTCATCGCCGTTGTAGTGGTCGTATTCGGCACTTGAACGGCGAAGGGCAGGCGTTTTTCGTCAGCGACTCGCAGCATCAACAAACGGATGGCATCGGAAACCGACAGTCCCATCGCTTCCAGAGCCGCAGTGGCGCGCTCTTTGGTTTCGCTGTCGATGCGAGCACGGACGACAGTATCAGCGCTCATGGCATTGCCTCCTGTTGTAGCTACATGGTAGCCACAGTATAGCCGATATAATCGGTGGCCGCTATTCATCAACCTGATGCTTGCATCATGGCGTATCGCCGCCATCACGCTTGAGGCGTTTCACCCAGCGCTGCTTGGCGTACCGACGCAGGTTCTCGACGTTGTCCGTTTCATCGACGATATCCTGACCGAGAATCGTCTCGATGACGTCTTCCAGCGTGATCAAGCCCACCCAGGTGCCGTGCTCGTCGTACACCACGCGCATATGGCCGTGATCCTTGAGCATCGCGGTGAAGACATGCTCCACGTTGTCCGTTTCGTGCAGCGCCTCGATGGGGTGCATCAGCACCTTCATGGTCTGCTCATCCTCGGCGTGATAAGTATCCGCCTTGTGGATGTAGCCGATCGCCTGCTCGCCGCCGTCCATCACCGGAAAGCGCGTGAACTGCATCTTGCCGTACTGCGTATCGAAGTCCGCCACGTTGAGATCCGGCGTCACCGCCACGCACACCGTGCGCGGCGTCATCACGCTCTTCACCTTGATCTCATGCAAATTGAGAATATTGACGATGGCGCGCGTCTCGTCGCTATCCAGCGCCTTCTCATCCAGGCCGATGCGCGCCAGCGCCTTGATCTCGCCGCGCATATCGACATCGTTCTGCGTGCTGCCGATACGATTGGTGATCCGCTCGGAAAGCCAGATGAACGGCGTCAACACCACGATCATCACCCGCAGAATCGGCGGCAGCAGCGGGGCGATGGCTCGCCAATGGCTTGCGCCGATGGTCTTGGGGATGATCTCCGAGACGACCAGAATCGCCAGCGTCATCACAGCCGAGGCAATCGCCACGTAGGTATCGCCGAACACCACCGCCACCTGCGCGCCCACGCCCGTCGCGCCCACGGTATGCGCGATGGTATTGAGCGTCAGGATCGCCGCGAGCGGCCTATCGATGTTGGACTTCAGCTTGGAAAGCGAGGCATGCAGCTTGGGGCGCTCATCCTTCAACTGCGCGATATAGCTCGGCGTGAGTGACAGCAACGCCGCCTCGAGAATGGAACACAGAAATGAAAACCCGATGGAAAGCAGGGCAAAGGCCGCAAGGAGGACCATGAAGACTCTTGGTTAAAAATGGAGCGAGTATTTATCCAGTCCCGAAGAAAGCTGTCAATCCATGCGTACGGCGTTTTGCGACGGTGGGTGGGGAGAAGGATGCAATACTTGCCCTATCTGTCTTACCTTACGGTTGGCAAGCTAAATGAACGGGCCGTGGTGATAGTATGGACGTGGCGCGGTAATAAGCGCCGCATTATCTCGATGAGGTATGCCAATGATCGCGAGAAAAGACGATTCAAAGACTACTTGGATTGATCCCGATGATGCCCCCGAACTCGACGATGATTGGTTTGAGGGAGCCTATCAATACGAGGATGACAAGTTGGTCAAGCGTGGCCGTGGGCGACCGCCTTTGGTGCGCAAGAAGATGCCGGTGAAGGTGCGGTATGATCAAGACGTCATCGACGCCTTCCGGGAATCTGGCCCTGGCTGGCAAACTCGCATGAATGAAGCCCTTCGCCAGTTTCTGGCCGAGCATGACATCAACGAGCTGGATAGACGACAGTGATTGGCGTAAGACAGCTTGGTGACGGCGTCGGGTATCGCTAGTGGAGCTTGCCGCCATGGCTGGGTATGATTATTATACACATAATAATATGTTTAGCTGTGCGGTTAATGGAGGCCTATTATGGCGACGCTACTAGAACGACCCGAAGAGGCGGTCTCTGCAACCGCCATGGCGCGTAGCTTCAGCTCCCGGCTCAAGGAAATCTCTTCCAGACAGACTGACCGACTGGTGATCTTCAAGGATAACCAGCCCGCAGCGGTGTTGATGAACGTCCAGGCCTATCAGGATCTCGTCGATGAACTCGAAGACCTGCGTATCGAGGCAGTCGCTCGGGACCGGCTAGCCAGCTATCAGGCTGACCAAGCCATCGCCCATGATGACATGCGTGCGCGTTTTGATCGGTCGAGTGAGTTGTGACTTGGCGTGTCATCTACCACCCAGACGTACAGCAAGACCTGACGCGACTCGGCTCGGCCGCTGCAACGCGTATCCTGGATGTCATTGAAGCACGGATACGCGATGGCGAGCCTGACAAGCTCGGGAAGCCACTTCGAGGGACGCTAACCGGTTGCCGGCGAATCCGTACTGGCAATACGCGAATCGTGTACAAGGTGGATGGAGAAGCCATCCAAGTGCTGATCGTGGCGGTGGGCGCGCGACGAGATGAAGAGGTTTATAAACTCGCTGACCGGCGGGTTTGATATCCTTCCCGCCTAGCAACCGTGCCCATCTGCCATCGTCTCAACCCGATATTCCGGGTACCCGAATCATCGACAGCCAGGCCGAAGCGCTCTATGGTATTTAGAGGTATTACCTCTTACTACGTGTAGGGTCCCGGATGATCAGATGAGCTATAGAAGTTATCCTTTGCTGGCCGCCAAGGAGCTTCTTCAGCAGTTCAT